>NZ_JBUZNL010000006.1:77551-238079 GCF_055326485.1 Georgenia sp. G2120
CGGGCGCAACCCCAACTCGGGAGGGGGGCCCCCCCCCCCCCCCCCGCCCGACGTCGTTCGGCGTCGCGCAGGGGGTGACGGACGGTCAGCCGTCGAGTGCGGCGTAGACGATGAAGTTGTCCTCGAGCATCCCGGTCTCCGGGTTGAGCCCGTCGCAGGTGATGAGCCGGAGCTCGGGCCCCGGCGTGTTCCCGTACACGTCGAGCGTGGGGAACTCCTGCTGGTAGAACTGCTCGGTCCGGTAGACGGTGAAGGTCGCCACCGAGCCGTCGTCCCGCGTGACCTCCACGGTGTCGCCGACCTCCGTGCTGGGCAGGTCGGCGAAGATCCCGGGGCCGCCCTCGCTGCCGTTGCGGTGCCCGAGGACGACGGACGGACCGGCCTCGCCCGGGGTGGGCGAGTGGATGTACCAGCCGGCCGGCGACCCGAGGTTGTACGGCGGGACCTCGATGACCCCGTTGTCCTGGATCCCGAGGTCCATGACGTCGGAGTCGACGCCGAGGCCGGGGATCTCGATCCGGGCGGGCTCCGAGGCGGGCAGGGCCGCCGGCACGGCATCCTCCGGCGCCGCGTCCTCGCCCGCCGCGCCCGCACCGTTCGCGCCCTCGCCGCCGTCGCCCGGACCCGTCGACGGAGCATCCGTCGCCGATCCGCTCCCGGACCCGCTGTCCGACTCGCTCCCGGGGGAGGGAGCAGGACCCGCCGACGCCGGCGGTGCGCCGGGGGTCGCGCCGTCGGTGGGCGAGTCCTGCTCCCCGTCCGTGGCGCTCGACGACGACGGGCCGACCGGGTCGGAGTACTCGGGCTCGTCGGCCCCCGAGCAGGAGCCGAGAGCCAGGAGCGCGGCCGCCGCGCAGGCCGTGAGGCCCACGCGGCGGCCGTGGATGCGAGGCATCGTCAGTCGCTCCCCGTCGCTCAGGCGGTGGCGGCGCGACGCTTGAGCGCCCAGGCTCCGCCGCCGACGACGCCCAGACCCAGGACGCCCGCGCCGATCGCGAGGGCGGCGCTGTCGTCGGACTGCTGCACCGGCGAGCCGGTGTCGGCCCCGCCGTGCGGCATCTCGCCGACCTGCGAGACCGTCACCGCGCCGCAGGCGGCGGGCAGGGTTGCCGCGAGGGGCAGCGCCGGGTCGAGCTCGCTCTGGGCGCCGGCCGCGGCGTCGGAGAGGTTGGCGGGGTCGACGCCGTGGACGACCACGACGGCGGTCCCGTCCGCGAGGGCGGCCACGGTGTCGTCGTCGAGCTCGACGGTCCGTTCGTAGGTGTAGGACGAGCCGCCCGGGAAGCGGTCGACGGCGAGCCCCGAGTCAGGGCTGGTGTCGCCCTCGGTCGTCAGTGAGGTCGCGATCATCCCGTAGAACGGGTGCCCCTCCTCGACGTTGACGGCGTCGTCGCCGTTCATGTCCGCCTCGGGGCCGGGGCACACGCCCTCGCCGCCGACGTGGATGTGCTGGGCGTGCGGGAACGGGCCGTCCATGAACGTCTCGGCCGCGCCGGAGACGTTCATGGACACGGTCGCCTCGTGGCCGTCGAGCTCGAGCCAGAAGTCGCCCGTGGTGCCGCTGTTGTTGAGCTCGCCGAGGTGGGCCTGGCCGGACCAGGTGCCCTCGGCGTGGCTCCCGCCGTCGTCGTGCCCGTCGTCGTGCCCGTCGCCGTGTGCCAGGGCGGGAGCCGCCGCAAGCGTGAGCGCGCCGAGCGCGAGGGCGGGTGCCGCCAAGAACTTCGTCGTTCGCATGATGAGCTCCTTCGTGTTCCGTCGATCGGACACCACGGGTTCGGAGCGGGTCGACATCCGGATGGGTCCGGATCCCACGAAGTTCTCGTACGGCTCGAGCGGGCGCTGCTCGCGTTCCTCGGCCTCACCGGCTGACCACGCCCGGCCGCGCGGCGGGCGGCGAGCCTAGGATCGAGATTCCGCCGACCCACTCAGGGAGCCCCCGTGCCCATGCCCGCCCTCGTCGCCTTCGACCTCGACGACACCCTTGCGCCCTCGAAGCAGCCTCTGCCGGACCCGATGGTCCGGGCGCTTGCCGACCTGCTCGCGCGCGTGCCGGTCTGCGTCATCTCGGGCGGCGACGTCTCGCAGTTCCGCACCCAGGTGGTCGAGCGGATGGCCGGCCACGACCTCACCGACCTCCACCTCCTGCCGACCTGCGGGACGCGCTACCTGCGGATCGAGTCCGGTGAGCTCGTCGAGGTCTACGCCAACGAGCTCGACGCCGAGCTCCGCGCGGCCGCGGCCGACTCCCTCGAGCGGCGCGCCCGTGAGCTCGGCCTGTGGGAGAGCGAGACGTGGGGGCCCATCATCGAGGACCGCGGGACGCAGATGACGTTCTCGGCCCTGGGGCAGCAGGCCCCGGTGGACGCGAAGAAGGCGTGGGACCCGACGGGGGAGAAGAAGGAGCGGCTGCGCGCCGCCGTCGCCGCCGACCTGCCCGAGCTCGAGGTCCGCTCCGGCGGGTCGACGTCGGTCGACATCACCGCCCACGGCATCGACAAGGCCTACGGCATGACGCGGCTCGCCGAGCGGACCGGCATCGAGCTGGCTGACATGCTGTTCGTCGGCGACCGCCTCGACGAGGGCGGCAACGACCGGCCCGTCCTCGACCTCGGCGTGCCCTGCCGCGCCGTCGCGGGGTGGGAGGAGACGGCCGAGCTCGTGACGTCCCTCGTGGCAGACCTGGACGCCGCCCGTCGCTCGGCCGGCTGACCAGCACCGCCGACTGCGCGACCACCACCTCCTGCCGATCCCGCCCGAACGGCCTACCGTGGACGCGGTTCCGACCGGGAGGGGTGACATGAGCACCGTTCGATCACCACGCAGGGCCGCGCTCGCCGCGGCGGCCGCCACCGCGCTCGTCCTCGCCGCATGCGGCACGGGCGGGGACGACACCGACGCCGGGCAGGAGTCCGGCTCCGGCGGCGGATCGGCGGAGTCCGAATCGGCCGACAACGTCGCGGAGAGCGTGGCACCGACCGAGTCGCTCGTCCTCGAGGGCGACGGCACCGCGCGCTCGGTCGCCGCCTCCGAGACCTATTTCGCCTCCTCGCCGATCGTCGTCCTCGCCCCCGACGGCGCACCCCGTTCCGTCGAGGCAGCCTCCGCCGCCGTGCACCTGGGCGTCCCGGTGCTCGTGGACGGCGACGACGCCGCCGAGGCCGCCGAGATCGAGCGGCTGGGCGCATCGACGGTCGTCGCCGTCGGGCCGGTCACGGTCCCCGACGACGTCGACGTGGACGTCGCCGCCCCGGCCGACGACGCCGAGCTGGCCGCGCTCGTCGGCGGGCCCGAGCTGGCGGAGGTGGGCGCGGCCGACGCCGTCCAGACCGTCGCCGCGAGCGCCGACGAGCTCGCCGTGGCCACCCACGACTGGGACCCCGCGGCAGCGAGCGGGGCGCCCGAGGAGGGAGGCGGTGCACAGGACAGCGCCGAGACTCCGAGCGACGGGCCCGACGGCGGCGCCACCGACCAGTCGCCCTCCGACGCTCCCGGCGAGACTGCGACCGACAGCGCTGACGGCGCCGTCGAGGCGCCGAGCGACGGCCCCGCCGACACCGGCTCGCACGACATCGTCACCGAGCTTCCCGACCTCGGCGACCCGGCGCCGGCCGCCGGCGAGACCGTCGCGCTCGGCGGCGGCACGCTCGACGAGCTCGCCGTCGCTGCCACGGCCCGGGCGGCCGGTGCCAACGTCGTCGTCGCGAACGGGGGAGACCCGCGCGCGAGCGCGGCGGGCGTCGAGGCCGTCCATTCTCTCGCGAACGACCTCGGCCTGGCGTCCGGTGGGGAGAGCGACTCCGACGCGCCCGGAGAGTCGACGAGCGACGGCACGGGGACCGAGGAGTCGGACACCGGCGCGGACGAGTCGGCCTCGGACCCGTCCGGCCCCGGGGCGGAGGGCACGGACGCGGCAGGGCTCGTCGTCGTCGGGCTCTCTCCCGAGCTCGGTGACGCCGAGCAGCTGAGGAGCCGCACCGAGTCGGCCGCCACGGGTGTCCAGCTCCCGGCCGGCGGGCAGCTCGTCCTGCCCGAGCCGTCCGGCGACCAGGCCGGCGCGATGTACGTCGCCCTCTACGGCAGCCCGGACGGCGCCGCCCTCGGCGTGCTCGGGGAGCAGGGGCCGGAGGACACGATCACGCGCGCCGAGGAGGTCGCCGCCGAGTTCGACGGGCTCACCGACGAGACGGTGGTGCCGACCCTCGAGATCATCGCGACCGTGGCCTCGAGCGAGGCGGGCGACGACGGCGACTACTCCAGCGAGACGCCCGTCGAGCGCATCCGACCGCTCGTCGACCTCGCCGCCGAGCACGGGATGTACGTGGTCCTCGACCTGCAGCCCGGACGGACCGACTTCGTCACGCAGGCGCGGTTGTACGAGGAGCTGCTGCTCGAGCCGCACGTGGGGCTCGCGCTCGACCCCGAGTGGCGGCTGAGGCCCGACCAGGTCCACCTCACGCAGATCGGTCAGGTGCCGGTCGAGGAGGTCAACGAGGTCGTCACCTACCTCGCCGACCTCACCGACGAGCACGACCTGCCGCAGAAGCTCCTCGTCCTCCACCAGTTCCAGGTGCGGATGATCCCGGACGTCGACCGGGTCGACCAGTCGCGGGACGAGGTGCGGGTGCTCATCCACGCCGACGGCCAGGGCGGGCAGGGTGACAAGCAGGCCACCTGGCGCACGTTGCTGGCCAACGCCCCGTCCGTGACGGCGTGGGGCTGGAAGAACTTCTACGACGAGGACACGCCGCTGCTCGGCCCCGATGGCACGATGGCAGTCGAGCCGACCCCGGACCTCGTGACCTACCAGTAGCCGGAGCCGGGCGGCGGCCGAGCGCCGGACGGAGGGATCTGAGATGTCAGCACCTGGTCGGGATCAGGTCATCGACACGGGTGCTTCCCTGGAGGATCTGACCGAGCAACCGTGGTGGAGATCGACCTTGATCGGCCTCGCGCGCCTGTGCCAGCTGGTGGCGGTCGTCGTGCTGCTGGGCTACCTGGCAGGATCGTTCGGGTTCGGTGGAGCTCCGCTGGCGATCGTCGAGCCGCTCGCGTCCGACGCACCTTCACCCCTGACGGGCATGCGACCGAGCGTGGTGGCCCTGGAGGCGAGCTGGCTCCCGCACCTGTTCCCCGGGGTCGTGGGCCTCATGCTCGTGACCGCTTGGAGTCGCGCCGAGTGGTTCGTCGGCCTGGGGCAGGGGTTGGCGGCGACGTATCTGGCTCTGTCCACCTGGTTCTGGGTGGACCTCTCGATTGAGGGCGTGCAGGCGCAGAACTACCGCGAGTGCTACTACGAGTCGTGCTGGCCGGTGGTTCATCAGAGCGTGCTCCATGCGATCCCGGTGGTCCCCGTGGTGGTGTCCATGGTGCTCATGGCCACGCTCTTCCGCCGGGCACACTGGGCGTGGCGCGGCGGCATCCCGGTGTTGGTCCTGCTGGCCGGTACCGGCATCCAGGTGCTCGTCTGGGACGACCTGCTGCTCCCGTGGCTGGCCGGACCACCTCCTGGTACGTAGTCCTCACGGGAGTCGACACACGGGCTCGATCCCGACGGCCCGTCCCGCGCGGTGAAGAATCCCCTCACTCGCCAGAGTGTCCCGCTCACTCGTCAGGCGGAAAGCCGCTCACTCGCCAGAATGCCCTGCTCACTCGTCAGGCGGCGCCGTGGCCCTCCGCGACCTCGTCGCCCTCGGCCACCGGGCCCGGGGGAGTGCCGTCGCCGAACGGCCGCCCGCCGAGCGCCTCGCGGCCGTGCGGCGTCAGCCAGCTCCACAGGTCCGGCCCCTTCGGCACGATCCCGGACGGGTTGATGTCCGTGTGAACCTCGTAGTAGTGCTGCTTGATCTGGACGAAGTCGATCGTGTCGCCGAACCCGGGCGTCTGGAACAGGTCGCGGGCGTAGCCCCACAGGGCCGGCATCTCGCGCAGCAGGTTCCGGTTGCACTTGAAGTGCCCGTGGTAGACGGCGTCGAACCGGGCGAGTGTGGTGAACAGCCGGACGTCGGCCTCGGTGATCGTGTCGCCCACGAGGTAGCGCCGCTCCGTCAGCCGGTCCTCGAGCGTGTCGAGGGCGGTCCACAGGCGGTCGTACGCGGCGTCGTAGGCGTCCTGCGAGCCGGCGAACCCGCACCGGTACACGCCGTTGTTGACCTCGGTGTAGACGTGCCGCATGACCTGCTCCATCTCGTCGCGGTGCTCCGCGGGGAGAAGGTCGGGCGCGCCGTCGCGGTGGTACTCGGTCCACTCGGTCGACAGGTCGAGCGTGATCTGGCCGAAGTCGTTGGTGACGACCTGGCCCGTGCGCTCGTCGACGATCGCGGGCACCGTGATGCCGCGCGAGTAGTGCGGGTCGCGCGCGAGGAAGGCGTCCTTGAGGCGCGGGATCCCGAGGACGGGGTCGACGCCGCCGGGGTCGAGGTCGAAGGTCCACGAGTCGGCGTCGTGGATGGGGCCGGGCTGGCCGAGAGAGATGACGCCCTCGAGGCCGAGGAGGCGGCGGACGATGACCGTGCGGTTCGCCCACGGGCACGCGCGCGCCGCGACGAGGCGGTAGCGGTTCGGCTCGACCGGGAAGTCGCCGGAGCCGGGTGCCGGGTCGCGGACGATCCGGGTGGTGATGTAGTTCGTGTCCCGGGAGAACTCCTTGCCCGGGACGGAGTAGGTCCCGCCGGTGGAGTGCTCGGGACGGCTCTCGGACGGCTGCTCGCTCATCGCCCCAGCCTACGAGGGCGGGTCTGCCGGTGACGGGACGAGGGCGTGGGCCGGAGGACGCACGGCACCGGGAGACGACCAGAGCCGGGAGACGACGAGAGCCGGGAGACGACGAGGGCCGCGTCCCGAGAAGCTCATGCTTCCCGGGACGCGGCCCTCGACCGGTCCGACGGTTCGGTGTCCGAGCGCTACACGAGGCCCATGAGCTGCGGCAGCCACATCGACAGCTGCGGCACGAACACCACGAGGAACAGCATCGCGATGATCGCGAGGAGGAACGGCCACAGCTTGGCGATGACCGGCTCGATCCGGAGTCGCGCCACCCGGGCGCCGACGAACAGCACGTTGCCGACGGGCGGTGTGATCGTCCCGATCGACAGGTTCATGACGACCATCGCACCGAAGTGGATCGGGTCGATCCCGAACTCCTGCACGATCGGCAGGAAGATCGGCACGAAGATGAGGATCGCCGGCGTCGGGTCCATGAACGTGCCGACGATCAGCAGCACGACCATCATCAGCAGCAGGACGACGACGCTCGAGTCGGTGAACCCGAGGACCGCGTCCGAGATGAGGTCCGGGATCCGCGCCAGCGACATGACGAAGGACAGCGCGGTGGACACGCCGACCAGCAGCATGACGATGGCCGTGGTCCGGCCCGCGTCGACGAGGATGCCCGGCAGTTCGCGGACCTTGATCGTGCGGTAGATCGCCGACAGCACGAGGCAGTAGACGACCGCGACCGACGCGGACTCGGTGGCCGTGAAGTAGCCCGCGAGGATGCCGCCGACCACGATGACGATCATCAGCAGCGACGGGAAGGCGCGCCACAGCACGAGCATCGCCTGGCGGAACGTCACCCGGTCGGCGGTCTTCAGCCGGCCCGGCTGACGCAGGGCGTAGATCGCGACGACGGCCATGCAGGCCAGCGCCCACAGCAGGCCCGGGATGAGGCCCGACATGAACAGGGCCGCGATCGACGTGCCGGAGACCAGCGAGTAGACGATGAACGTGTTCGACGGCGGGATGAGCATCCCGGACGGCGCCGAGGCGACGTTGACCGCCGCCGCGAAGCCCCGGTCGTACTTCTCGTCGACCATCCGGCTGTTCATCACGTTGCCGACGGCGGCGGCCGCGGCGACCGCGGCGCCGGACACGGCTCCGAACATCGCGTTCGCGGCCACGTTCGTCTGGGCGAGCGAGGCCGGCATGCGCCCGATGAGGACCTTGGCGGCATCGACGAGCCGGCCGGCGATGCCGCCCGAGTTCATGATGACGCCCGCCAGCACGAACATCGGGATCGCGAGGAGCGGGAAGCTGTTGATCCCCGTGAACATGCGCTGCGCGGAGATGAGCACCGCCTGCTCGGACCCGAGGATCGGGATGGTCGCGAGGAAGGAGGAGACGCCGATGACGACGGCGATCGGCACGGAGAGCACGATGCCGATGACGATCCCGCCGACGAGGATCAGGGCTGCGAGGGTCGTGGGGTCCATCACGCCTCCTTCGTCGGGCCGGCGGACGAGTCGCCGGGGGTGCCAGGACCGTCGGCCGCAGCGGCCGCGTCGTCGGACACGGACCGACGGTTGCCGGTGCCGTCGTCGGTGGGTGCCAGGACGACCGACTCGACGTCGTCCGCACCGACCCGGATGTCCGGGTCGTCCTCGTCGCTGTGGTCGCCGTAGGGCGCCTCGGCGCCCGTAGCGATCTGGACGATGTAGTACAGCGAGTAGAACGCGATGAGCGCGCCGGAGATCGGCAGCGCCAGGTACATCTGGCCCAGGGTGAAGGGCAGCGCCGACAGGCTCTGCAGCCACGCGTTGTCCGACGCGCGCATCCCGCCCCAGATGAGGACGACGACGGCGAACGCCAGGACGACGAGCTGGACGACGATCGCGAGGGCGCGCTCGGCGCCGCCCGGCAGCTTGCGGGCGAGGAACTCGACCGCGATGTGCCCGCGCTCGCCGAACACGAACGCCGACGCGAACAGGCCGAGCCAGACGAAGGTCAGCCGGGCGCCCTCCTCGGTCCACGTGGCGGGGTCGCCGAGGACCTGCCGCGTGAAGATCTGCCACACGAGGATCAGGACGAGCAGGGCGAACAGCACCACCGTGATCCAGTACAGGCTCGTGTCGAGCACCTTCTTGAGGGTCCTCATGCGTCACCTCCTCCGATCATGACTCGGCCTGCCCACATCACTCGGCGGCTGCGCGCGCGGCGTCGTAGAGCTCGCGCTGCGAGTCCGTGGTGAGGAACTCGTCTGCCAGGGCCTCGAGCGGCTCGGCGAACGCCTCCTCGTCGACCTCGGTGAAGGTCGCGCCGCCCTCGGTGGCGCCGTCGATGGCCTCCTGCGTGGCCTCGGCCCAGAGCTGCGTGTGCTCCTCGTAGGCAGCGGTCCACCCCTCGTCGAACGCCGCGCGGTCCTCCTCGGACATGCTGTTGAGAAGGTCGGTGTTGATGATGAGGTAGTCGAGCCCGACGAGGTGGTTCGTGTACGACCAGTACGGGGCCACCTCGTAGTGGCGCTGGGTGAAGTACGAGACCTCGTTGTTCTCCGCGGCGTCGACGACACCCGACTGCAGGCCCGTGTAGAGCTCGCCGTAGGCCATCGGGGTGCCGTTGCCGCCGAGAGCCTCGGCCATGGCGATGTGGAGGTCCGACTCCTGGACGCGGATGTCCATGCCGGCGAGGTCCTCGGGCGTCTCGACCGGGCCCTCGGTCGTGTAGATCGACCGCGCACCCTGCGTGAAGCCGCCGAGGACGGTGAAGCCGTTGGACTCCTCGAGCGAGGTGTACAGCTCGCCCGTGATCTCCGGGTCGTGGATGACGTTCATCTGGTGCTCGACGTCGTCGAAGACGCGGGGGAGGTTGAAGGTGACGAAGTCGTCGTTGAGGTTCTCCAGCTGGGTGCCGGAGACGATCGCCATGTCGACGCTGCCGTCGGAGACGAGCTGGAGGGCCTCGGCCTGCGCGCCGAGCGTCTCGTTGGGGAAGACCTCGATGTCCCAGCCCTCGGTGTTCTCCTCGAGGTAGGTGCCGAAGTTGTCGAGCGCCACGTAGGAGGGGTGGTCCTCGGTCTGGTTGAGCGCCAGGCGCATGCTGGAGCCTGAGGCGTTCCCCTCCTCACCACCGCCGTCCCCGCCGCCGCACGCCGCCAGGAGCAGCGCGGCGCCCGCGGCGCCGGCCACGGCGATGACCGAGTTCTTGTGGTTTCTCATGAGATGTCCGTCCTTGGCTCGGGGGAGACTCCGTCGTCAGACCCTGGGTGTGGCGTACCTTGCCACGTCGTGCGTCCCGGGCGGGCAGCGATGCCGGGCCCCGATCGAAGGGGCGGCTGGCCGACGGAGGTGCAGCTGTTGTTGGTGGACGACATTCAGTCAGATCGAGGGCGACGACGAACACCGGTTGCCACGAGTTGTCAGACCCGCGGCATCGACGGTATCGCCCGGCGACGGGCCCACGACGGTCACGCTCCCGGAGGACCGACGACGCGCGTGGTCCGTCCGGTCGGTCAGGGCGCCGTGATCTGCGCGGCCAGGTGACCGGCGCCGTACCCGTTGTCGATGTTGACGACCGCGACCCCGGGGGCGCACGCGTTGAGCATGGCGAGCAGCGCGGCGACACCGCCGAACGACGCGCCGTAGCCCACAGAGGTGGGGACCGCGACGACGGGAGCCGCCACGAGGCCCGCGACGACGCTCGGCAGGGCCCCGTCCATCCCGGCCGCGACGACGATCGCCGACGCCGAGCGCAGGAGCTCGAGCCGCCCGAGCACGCGGTGGAGGCCGGCGACCCCGACGTCGACGACGAGCTCGGTCCGACGCCCCAGGTGCTCCGCGGTGTGCCGGGCCTCGAGCGCGACCGGCAGGTCCGACGTTCCCGCACTGAGCACGACGACGAGACCACCCGTGGGCTCGGGCGGCTCCGGCGGCCACGCGAGGAGGTTGGCCGCCGCGTGGTGCGCGGCGTCCGGGAGCGCCTCGAGGACGGCGCGGGCGTGCGCGTCGTCCGCGCGGGTGAACAGGGTGCGGGTGCCGCGCTGCGCGACCTCCGCGGCGATCGCGGCGACCTGGCCGGGCGACTTCGGCCCGCACAGGACCGCCTCCGGGTAGCCCCGCCGCTCGGCCCGCTCGTGGTCCAGGTGCGCGACGGCCTCGAGCTCGGGCCCCGGCCGCCACCCGTCGCCCTCGGGAGCGCGGTCGGAAGCCGGGGGTTCGACGTCGGGCACCCCGGTCTCCTCGTCAGCGGCCATGGGTGACGTCGACGAGGGGGAGGGTGAAGGCGCCGGACTGGATGCCCCGCAGGTCGACGGCGGCGAACCGGAAGCCGGCCGCCGTGACGGCGGCGTGCACCTCGTCGCGGAGCTCGGCGGCGCGGGCGATCTCGTCGGTGGGCAGCTCGATGCGGGCGACCTCGCCGTGGTGGCGCACGCGCCCGTCGGAGAAGCCGAGCCGGCGCAGCGCGCTCTCGGCGGCGTCGACCTGCGCGAGCTTCTCGGGGGTGACCTCCTCGAAGTGCGGGATGCGGGAGGCCAGGCACGGCGCCGCGGGCTTGTCCGCCACCCGCACGCCGAGCTCGCGGGCGACCCGGCGGACGTCCCGCTTGGTCAGTCCGGCCTCGGCCAGCGGGCGGAGCACGCGGTGGTTCGTCGCGGCCTGCGCGCCGGGGCGGTCCGGGCGCAGCGCGTCGTCGGCGTTCTCCCCGTAGGCGACCGCGGCCAGCCCGAGCTCGGCCACGAGCTCGTCGGAGATGCGCGTGAACAGCTCGTCCTTGCAGTGGAAGCAGCGGTCCGGGCCGTTCGCCCGGTAGGCGGGGTTGTCGCCCTCGTGGGTGGCGACCTCGGCGACGCGCGCGCCGATCTGCCGCGCGGTCTCGTGGGCGGCCGTGCGCTCGTCGGTGGCCAGCGACGGCGAGACGCCGAGGATCGCGACGACGCCGTCCGCGCCGAGGGTGCGCACCGCGACGGCGAGCAGCGTGGCGGAGTCGACGCCGCCCGAGTAGGCCACGCCGAGCGGGGCGTGGCCGGACAGGAGCGCGCCGACGCGCTCGACGTCGCCGGGCAGCAGCTCGTCGGCTCCGGAAGCCTCGCCGGCCGGTTCGCCGCCGGCGTCGCGGACTGTGGCGGACGGGACGGAGCTCGTCGTCGCAGGGGTGCTCATCGCTGGTCTCCCTCGTTCTTCGGCGCGCCCGTCGTCGGATGCGCCACGGTACCCATGACCGGCATCGTCACCGAGCCCGCATGCCTCACCAGCCTCGTTGCCACGGGTTGCCATTCGGTTGCCGCGCGACGGCCTCGGCGTCCCCGCTGCCTGACGGACACCGCCCGGCTACCGTGTGGACATGGAGAAGGAAGGGGTGCCGCCGAAGATCCCCACGATCTACGACGTCGCCGCCGCTGCCGGTGTGTCGCCGTCGACCGTCTCCCGCGCGCTCGCCCGCCCCGGGCGCGTGAGCGCGGAGACGGCGGAGCGCGTGCGCGCCGTGGCCGAGGAGATCGGCTACCGGCGCTCGGTGGTCGCGCCCGCGCTCGGTACGGTCCCCAGCAAGCTCCTGGCGATGGTGGTGGCGGACATCGGCAACCCGCTGTTCGTCGACGTCTTCCGGGGCGCCGAGGTGGCCGCCGGTCGCGCCGGCTACACCATGCTGCTGTTCGACGCCCGTGAGGCGGAGGCACGGGAGCGCGCCGCCGCCGAGTCGTTCCTCGACTTCGTCGAGGGGTTCATCCTTGCCAGCCCGCGCATGTCCGACTCGGCCCTTCTCCGCCTCGCCAAGCAGCGACCGGTCGTCGTTCTCAACCGCATCGTCAGCGGGCTGCCGAGCGTGCTGACCGACGGCGCACGGGGCGTGCGCCGGGTGGCGGAGCACCTCGGCTCGCTCGGGCACACCGACGTGACGTACATCGGCGGTCCGGAGGCGTCCTGGGCCGACGGCGTGCGGTGGCGCGGTCTCCAGGAGGCGGGGGAGGAGCTCTCCCTGCGCGTGCGCCGGATCGGGCCCAACGAGCCCACGGTCTCCGGCGGAGAGCTGGCCGCCGCGCGCTGGGCGCGGAACCCGGCCACGGCGGTCGTCGCGTTCAACGACGTCATGGCGATCGGGTTCGTCCGGGGCCTGCGGGCGCAAGGGCTTCAGGTGCCCCGGGACGTCAGCGTGGTCGGGTTCGACAACAGCAGGCTCGGCGCGCTCGCCACGCCCGCGATCTCGTCGGTGGCCTCGCCGCTCGCCCTCCAGGGCCGCACCGCCGTGGGCAACCTGCTCGCGATCGTCCGCGGGGCGCGTCCGCCGCAGCAGCCGGTCCTGCTCCCGGTCAAGCTGGTGCCGCGGGAGTCGACCGGACCGGTCCCCGGCGGAGCCGTGCAGGTCGGGTGAGCCGGTCCGGTCGTCCTGCCGGCGCGCGGAACGGTCCGGTCGGGTGACGCGGTCGCGTCAGCAGGTCGGCGCGGGTCGCTGGCAACATGTGGCCACCCGCACGCACCTGGAACTGCGGCGCCCATACTGAGGGCTGAGCACCGCAGAGTCGCCGAGGAAGGGACGACCCCTATGACCGTCAACGACACCACCGCGAGCGCGCAGATCGGGGTGATCGGGCTTGCCGTCATGGGCAGCAACCTCGCCCGCAACTTCGCGCGCAACGGCTACGCCGTAGCCCTGTACAACCGGACGACGGCGAAGACCGACGACCTCGTCGCCCAGCACGGTGGCGACGGGACGTTCGTGCCGTCGGAGTCCCTCGAGGACTTCGTCGCGAGCCTCGAGCGCCCGCGCAAGATGATCATCATGGTCAAGGCCGGTGGTGGCACCGACGCGGTCATCGAGCAGCTGATCCCGCTGCTCGAGGAGGGCGACATCGTCGTCGACGGCGGCAACGCCCACTACGAGGACACCCGCCGCCGGGAGAAGGCGCTGCGCGAGGTCGGCCTGCACTTCGTCGGCGCCGGCATCTCCGGCGGCGAGGAGGGCGCGCTCAACGGACCGAGCATCATGCCCGGCGGTCCGGCCGAGTCCTACGAGACGCTCGGCCCGATCCTCGAGGCGATTTCGGCGAAGGTCGACGGCGAGCCGTGCTGCGTCCACATCGGCCCCGACGGCGCCGGCCACTTCGTCAAGATGGTCCACAACGGCATCGAGTACGCCGACATGCAGTTCATCGCCGAGGCGTTCGACGTCCTGCACTCGGCCGGGCTCACGCCCAAGGAGATCTCCGAGGTCTTCACGCAGTGGAACACCGGTGACCTCGACTCCTACCTCATCGAGATCACCGCCGAGGTCCTCGCGCACGTCGACGCCGCGACCGGCGCCCCGTTCGTCTCCGTCGTCGAGGACGCCGCCGAGCAGAAGGGCACGGGCCGCTGGACCGTGCAGATCGCGCTCGAGCTCGGCGTCCCGGTCAACACGATCGCCGAGTCCGTCTTCGCTCGCTCGACCTCGGGCCACGCGGCCCTGCGCACCGCCGCCCGCGCCGCGCTGACCGGGCCGGAGCGCTCGGCGGTCGACGCCTCCGAGCGAGAGGCCCTCGTGGAGAACGTGCGTCAGGCACTGTGGTCGGCGAAGGTCGTCGCCTACGCCCAGGGGCTCGACCAGATCCGCACCGCGTCCGAGGAGTTCGGCTGGGACGTCGACATCGCCGAGGTCGCGAAGATCTGGCGCGGCGGCTGCATCATCCGCGCCAAGCTGCTCGAGCGGATCCGCTCCGAGTACGCCGCCGGCAACCTCACCACCCTGCTCGAGGCCCCGTCCGTGGCCGCCGGGCTCGCCGACAGCCAGGACGGCTGGCGCACCGCGGTCTCCCACGCGGTCGCCTCCGGCGTCCCCGTGCCGGGCTTCTCGGCCGCGCTCGCGTACTACGACACCGTCCGCGCCGAGCGCCTGCCGGCCGCCCTCGTCCAGGGGCAGCGCGACTACTTCGGTGCGCACACCTACCGGCGCAACGACCGCGACGGCGTCTTCCACACCGAGTGGTCGGCCGACCGGAGCGAGACCCAGCAGTCCTGACGAGTGAGGGGACGGTCCTTCACGAGTGAGGGGCCGGTTCCGCGACTGAGCGGACGTCCTCCCGACGAGTGAGCGGGCTCAGGCCCGGCACGCACCGAGCGCTCCTCCACCTGACCACGGTGGGGGAGCGCTCGGTCGTTCGCGGGGAGCGTCCGACGGCGGCTCCTCGCCCGGGTGGAGCACGCACCTCGCGCAGGGGTTCGTCGTCGTCGGGGGTTGTGCCGGCCCGGGACGGGCACCGTGCGGCCCGTCCCACGGTCGCCACCCCGCCGTCCGACAAGCGCCACCCCGGCCGTCCCGTATTGGTCGGCAACAGGCGGCAACCGGGTGACCACCGCTGCGAGCCGGGCGATCGTCGACAGGTCGGTGAGGGGCAGCACCGAGGACGGAGCATCCCCCTCATCGTGCTTGCCGTGACCCCCGCGGCGAGGCAGGTCGACGACGACTGCAGGAGGAAACGATGTCCACAACCCCGAGGATGGGGCGGAGACGAGCGGCGATCGGAGCGGCTCTGGCCGTCCCGCTCACGCTGACCGTCGCGCTGGCCGGAGGAGCCGCCGCGACACCCGAGCCGACCGACGACGCGGCGGGCGACCAGGCCCCCGCCGCCGAGCCGGCGCAGGAGCTCGAGCAGCCCGTGCTCGAGAGCCGGACCACCGAGATCATCGAGGTCGACGGGTACGAGTTCCGCGACCTCAACGACAACGGTGAGCTCGACCCCTACGAGGACTGGCGGCTCAGCGTCGCCGACCGGACCGAGGACCTCGTCGGTCAGATGACGCTCGAGGAGCGCGCCGGGCTCATGCTCATCGACACGCTCAACGCGGCGTGCGTCGACGGCGTGCGTGGCGTCGTGCCGGAGAGCGGCACCGACTTCATCGAGAACCAGCACATGCACCGGTTCATCTTCCGCAACACGGTGACCAGCCCGGACGACGCCGAGTGCGGCGAGGCGGGCGGCGGCTTCAGCGCCTCCACCTCCGTCACGCCGGCCGAGGCCGCCGGCTTCACCAACGCGGTCCAGGAGATGTCCGAGTCCACCCGCCTCGGCATCCCTGTGCTGTTCAAGTCCAACGCTCGCAACCACATCGACCCCGACGCCCGCGCGGGCATCAACGAGTCGGCCGGCGCGTTCACCTCCTTCCCCAAGGAGGCCGGCATCGCGGCGGCGGCGCTCGGTGCCGAGGCCGCGGCCACGGGCGAGGACCCGACGACGGGCGACATGTCCGTGGTCGAGGACTTCGCGGACGTCATGGGAGACGAGTGGGCGTCGATCGGGCTGCGCGGCATGTACGGCTACATGGCCGACCTGTCCACCGAGCCCCGCTGGTACCGCACCCACGAGACGTTCACCGAGGACGCCGAGCACGCGGCGGCCATCATGTCGACCCTCGTCGGCACGCTCCAGGGCGAGATCCCGGCCGACAGCGAGAACGGCCTGGCGCTGAGCTCCGACACCCGCGTGGCCCTCACCCTCAAGCACTTCCCGGGCGGCGGCCCGCAGGAGCTCGGGCTCGACCCGCACTACGCGTTCGGTCGTGCGCAGGTCTACCCGCAGGGCCTCTTCGCGGCGCACATGCTGCCGTTCGAGGCGGCCATCGACGCCGGCGTCTCGTCGATCATGCCGTACTACGGCGTGCCGGTGGACGTACCCGAGATCGGTAACGAGGACGAGGACTACCCGCTGACGGGCTTCGCGTTCTCCGACTCGATCGTCAACGGACTGCTCCGTGATCAGCTCGGCTTCGGCGGCTACGTCAACTCCGACACCGGGATCATCAACGACCGAGCCTGGGGCCTCGAGGACGCCACCGTCCCCGAGCGCGTCGCCGCGGCCATCAACGGCGGCACCGACACGCTCTCCGGCTTCAACGACGTCCAGGTCATCATCGACCTCGTCGAGGACGGCCTCGTCACCGAGGAGCGCGTGGACGAGGCGGCCGTCCGGCTGCTCGAGCCGCTGTTCCGGCTCGGCCTGTTCGAGGACCCGTACGTGGACCCGGACGTCGCGACCGACACGATCGGCAACGAGGAGAACCGCGAGGTCGGCCTCGAGACGCAGCGCGACTCGCTCGTGCTCCTGGAGAACCAGGAGACCGAGGACGGTCCCGTGCTGCCGCTGCAGGCGGACTCCGACGTCTACATCCTCGGCGACTTCACCGAGGAGACCGTCGAGAGCTACGGCTTCGACGTGACCGACGGCAACGTCGAGGAGGGCGAGGAGCGGCCCAGCGCCGCGGACAGCGACTACGTCCTCATCTCGATGACCGCCAGCGCCGACGGCTCGGACTACGTCAGCAACAGCGAGGAGTTCGGGCTCAACCCCGAGTTCGGCGTCAACCCGAGCGTCATCGACGGCATCCGCGGGCTCGACGGCGAGAGCCTCTGGGGCGCCTCCGACGCCTGCGTCACGCACGGCGCGGAGTCCTGCACCGACGACGGGCTCCGCTTCGGCGGCTCCTACCCCTGGGAGTCGAGCATCCTCGACTTCACCGGCATGGAGGCCGCGGAGTCCTGGGAGGTCACGCCCTCCCTCGAGACCATCCAGGAGGTCATGGCCGAGGTCGACGACCCGAGCCAGGTCATCCTGCAGGTCTACTTCCGCCAGCCCTACGTCCTCGACGAGGAGAGCGGCCTGCGCGACGCCGGCGCGATCCTCGCCGGCTTCGGCGTCAGCGACACCGCGCTGATGGACGTCCTCACGGGCGAGCACGCGCCGCAGGGGCGGATGCCGTTCGCCCTCGCCGGTACCCCCGAGGCGATCCTCGAGCAGGACACCGACGCGCCCGGGTACGAGGAGACCACCGACGGCGCCCTCTACCCGTTCGGGTACGGCCTGACCTACGAGGACGACGACGAGGAGCCGGAGGTCCCGGGTGAGCCGGTTCCGCCGTCGCCGGGTCGTGGGTTCTACCTCAACGACGGCTGGGACATCTGGGCCGACCACGAGTTCTCCTTCGGTCGCCCTGGCGACCAGGTGCTCGTGGGTGACTGGGACGGCGACGGGTCCGACACGCTCGCGGTGCGTCGCGGGAACGCGTATTTCCTGTCGAACTCGCTGTACGGCGGGAACGCGGATGTGGAGCTGGCCTTCGGCCGGTCCGGGGACACGGTCCTGGTCGGTGACTGGGACGGTGACGGCGTGGACTCCTTCGCCGTCCGGCGTGGGAACAGCTACTTCCTCACCAACGAGCTCGTCGGTGGGGATGCGGAGACCGAGCTGGACTACGGCCGCGCAGGCGACCAGGTCCTCGTGGGCGACTACGACGCCGACGGGACGGACACGTTCGCGGTGCGACGCGGGAACACCTACTACGTGTCCAACAGCCTGGCCTCCGGGTGGGCGGACGAGGAGTTCGACTACGGCCGCGCCAACGACGAGGTCCTGGTCGGTGACTGGGACGGGAACGGGAGCGACACGTTCGCCTCGCGTCGCGGGAACCTCTACCTGGTCTCCAACACCTTCGACGGTGGTTGGGCCGACCGCGAGGTTCGTTACGGCCGCTCGGGCGACGAGGTGTTCGTCGGCGACTGGAACGCCGACGGTTCCGACACGCTCGGCATCCGCCGCTGATCCGACCTGACGGTCACGCGTGAGCGGGCCCCGCACCCATCAGGGTGCGGGGCCCGCTTCGTCGTCGTCGGAGGGGGTGGTGGTGAGGGGAGGTCTGCTCACTCGCCAGGCCGAAAGCCGCTCACTCGTGGCGTTCGTGGGTGGCGCGCTGGTCGAGCTTGGCGCGCGTCGACCACAGGCCGGCGGACGGGGTCGAGATGTAGAAGACGCGCTCGCCGTCGGGCATGGTGTTCCACCCGTCGACCATGACCTCCGGGTCGTACCGGGTCAGTGCCTCGTCGACGTCCATGTATCGGTACCCGACCCCCTCGATGTCCTCGCGCGTGAGCTTGCCCGGCGCGTAGGTGATGGTGAACCGGCCCTCGGACGAGCCGTGGGGGAGGTGCGCGGTCCCATGGGGGATGTCCTGCATGTCGGCCTGGCTCTGATAGAGCTCGACCGCCTCGGACTGCGAGATGTAGCCGTACTTCCGGATGAGCGCGTCGACCTCGGGCTGCTCGCCGAACCGCTCGACGCCGGGGGCGATGACGAGGAGCTCCCCGCCGTCGGCGATCGCCATGCGCGTGCGGTAGACGGCCTTGTTCGCCACCCACGTGGCCCGGAACTCGTCGGCCTGCATGACGGCGACGATCTTGTCGACCGGCTCGTCGAACTGGGTGATGTTCTGCTCCTGCGAGGCACGCGCGGCCTCGAGGTAGGTCTCGAGGTCGTCGCCGACGTAGACGCCGGTGTGCCGCAGCGCGCCGGAGTCGTCGTAGTCCATGACGACCTGGAGGTAGACGTCGGGCAGGTCGGCGAGGAAGTGGTCCTCGGCGTAGTTGAAGCACTGCCGCACGGGGGTGAGCAGGTTCCCGAGGTTGTTCTCGATGCCGTACACGGCCGAGGCCATGTGCGAGGCGCCGAGCAGGCGCTTGCCGCCGAGCCCGATGAAGTAGTTCTTGTTGTGGTTGGCGAACCCGAGGACCTCGTGGGGGACCACGTGGCCGACGTTGACCACGAGGTCCCACTGCTCGGTCACGAGCATCGTGTTGAGATCGACCGGCATCTCCCAGTCGACGGCGCCGCCGGTCGCCTCGCGCACGACCTCGGCCGGCACGGTGCCGACATTGGTGACCCCGTTCTTCCAGTCGTGCGCGTGGATGCGCTCCTCGGGGATCGAGCCGAACATCCACTCGTTGTCCTCGCGCGTGTGCGGCACGTGCTGCCCGAGGGTGGGGATGACGTGCACCTCGGCGCCGGCGGCGTCGAGCCGCTTGTACAGGTACTCCGTCATCCACCCCGTGCCGGAGTGCGCGCGCGTGAGGTCCGGCGGCAGCAGCAGCACGCGCCGCAGCTCGGCGATCGAGAGCCGGTCGACGGCCTCGTCGATCATGCGGTCGCACAGCTCCTCGATGCGCTCGCGGGAGAGGAACCGGGCTTCGTCCTTGAACCACGTCATGCGGGAGAGCATGGCCCGAGCGGTGCCCGTCGCGCCACCGGTTGGCAACGGTTGGCAACGTTGTGGCCATCCCCGTGGGTCTTCGGGACGATGCTGGCATGAGCGACGACGCCCACGACTCCATGCTCGCGCACCCCAACCGCCTGCTCCCCGCCGATCCGGCCGTGCGGGACGTGGCGCGACGCCTCTACGCGAGCACCAAGGACCTGCCGATCATCTCGCCGCACAGCCACGTCCCGCCGGCCTGGCTGGTCGACGACGAGCCGTTCCCCGACCCGGCGTCGCTGCTCCTCGTCCCCGACCACTACGTGCTGCGGCTCCTCCACGCGAACGGCGCGGAGCTCAGCGACCTCGGCCGCGGGCCGGACGGGCCGCTCGAGCTCGACGAGGCGGGGGCGCGCAAGGCGTGGCGCATCCTGTTCGAGAACTACCACCTCTTCCGCGGCACGCCGGTCAAGTACTGGTTCGACACCACGTTCGCCGACGTCTTCGGGATCACCGAGGCACCGTCCGCGGCCAACGCCGACACGGTCTACGACCAGGTCGCCGAGGCCCTGACCACGCCCGAGTTCCGCCCCCGTGCGCTGTTCGAGCGGTTCGGGATCGAGGTGCTCGCCACCACGGACGACCCGCTCGACGACCTCGCCGCCCACCGCGCGCTCGCCGCCGACCCGACGTTCACCGGCCGGGTCGTCCCCACCTTCCGACCGGACCGGTTTCTCGAGCCCGCCCGGGGCGACTGGCCGGACCTCGTCCGCCGCCTGGGGGAGTCCGCGGACACCGACACCGGCACGTACGCCGGGTACGTGGCCGCCATCGAGGCCCGGCGCCGGTACTTCAGGGACAACGGGGCGGTCTCCTCGGACCACTCGCACCTCGACCTCGGCACGGAGCCGCTCGCGACCCCCGACGCCGAGCGGATCTACGCCGCGGCGCTGCGCGGCGAGGCCACGACCGACGAGGCGACGGCGTTCCGCCGCCACATGATGAGCGAGACCGCCCGCATGGCGACCGAGGACGGCCTGGTGATGACGCTCCACCCGGGCGTGCGCCGGGACCACGACGTCGACAACCTCGCCCGGTACGGTCACGACGTCGGCTCCGACATCCCCGTCTCCGTCGAGGTCACCGACTCGCTGCGCCCGCTGCTCGGGCGCTACGGCAACCACCCGGACCTCCACCTCGTCCTGTTCACCATCGACGAGACGGTGTTCTCCCGCGAGGTCGCCCCGCTGGCCGGCTTCTACCGGTCCTTCTACGCGGGCGTGCCGTGGTGGTTCATCGACGCCCCGGAGGCCATCCGCCGCTTCCGCGGCGCGGTCACCGAGACCGCCGGCTTCTACCGGACGTCCGGCTTCATCGACGACACCCGGGCCTTCCTGTCGATCCCCACGCGCCACGACATGTCGCGCCGCCTCGACGCCGCCTATCTCGCCGAGCTCGTCTCCACCCACCGCCTCACCGAGGAGGAGGCGGCCGCGACCGCCCTCGATCTGGTCACCACGATCCCGAAAAAGGTGTTCAAGCTGTGAGCGCTCGGCTCTCCCGCGGCCCGGAGCACCCGGCCGCCCCGGTCCGCCTCGTCCACGTGGGGCTCGGCAACTTCTTCCGCGCCCACCAGGCCTGGTACACCCACCACAGCCCCGACTCCGCCGACTGGGGCTACGCCGCCTTCACCGGCCGCAGCCCCGCCGCGGCCGAGGCGCTCGCCCCGCAGGGCGGCCGCTACACCCTCGTCACCCGGGGGCCCGACGGCGACGAGCTCGAGGTGATCGATTCCGTCGTCGCCGTCCACGCCGCCGACGACCACGACGCGTGGCTCGGCTACCTGCGCGACCCCGACGTCGCCGTCGTCACCCTCACCGTCACCGAGGCCGGCTACCTGCGCGGCCCCGACGGCGGGCTCGACCTCGCGCACGAGGGCGTGGCCGCCGACGTCGAGGCCCTGCGCGCCGACCCGACCGCATCCGTCGGCACCGCACCCGGCCGTCTCGCCGCGGGCCTCATCGCCCGGCGCGCCGCCGGCGCCGGTCCGATCACCCTGCTGTCCTGCGACAACCTGCCGGGTAACGGCAAGGTCCTGCGCCGGGTCGTCACCGACCTGCTCGCGGCTCTCGGCGCGGAGCCGTCGGTCGCCGAGGGGGTCGACTTCGCGGCCTCGATGGTCGACCGGATCACCCCCGCCGCCACCGACGACGACGCGGCCCTCGTCGAGCGCGAGCTCGGCGTCGTCGACGCGTCGCCCGTGACCACCGAGCCGTTCAGCGAGTGGGTCGTGGCCGGGACGTTCCCGGCTGGGCGGCCGCGCTGGGAGGACGCCGGGGCGACGATCGTCGACGACGTCGAGCCCTACGAGCGGCGCAAGCTCCTCCTCCTCAACGGCGCGCACTCGCTCATGGCCTACGCGGGCCCGGTGCTCGGCCACGAGACCGTGGACCAGGCGTTCGGCGACCCGCAGGTGCGTGCGTGGGTCGAGGAGCTGTGGGACGACGCCGTGCCGACGCTCGACCTGCCGGTCGACGAGCTGGACGCCTACCGGGCCGCACTTGGGGAGCGCTTCGCCAACCCGCGGATGCGTGACTCCCTGGCCCGCATCGCGATGGACGGCTCACAGAAGCTGCCGGTCCGCCACGTCCCCGTGCTGCGCGCCGCGCGCGAGGCCGGCCGCCTGCCGGGCGGTGCGGTCCTGGCCGTCGCCGCCTGGATCACCCACCTGCGCGGCTGCGGCGTCCCCGTCAACGACGTCCACGGCGACCGCTGGCGCGAGCTCGCCGCGGGTCCGGCCGGCGAGGCGGTCGCCCACGTCCTCGGCGAGCTCGTCCCCGACCTCGCCGGTGACGACGAGCTGCACGGCGCCGTGGCCCGCGAGCTCGAGGCGCTCGAGGCGCCCGGCGGCCCGGGCGACACCTCGGCGGGGAGGGGGACGACGCCGTGGGAGTGATCGTCGGCCTCGACGTCGGCACCACCGCGGCCAAGGCCGTCGCGGTCGACCCGGCCACCGGCTGGCGCACCGCCGCGACCGCCGAGTACCACCTCGCCTCCCCGCACCCGCGGTGGCAGGTGCAGGACCCCGGCGAGCTGCTCGGCGCCGTCGACTCGGTCCTCGCCCGGGTGGTCGCCGCGGCCGGTGACCGGACGGTCGACGTCCTCGGCGTGGGCACGGCCATGCACGGGCTCATCGGGCTCGACGACGGATTGCGCCCCGTCACCGACCTCATCACCTGGGCGGACACGCGCTCCCACGCGGAGGCCGCCGAGCTGCGCCGCGAGGGCAGGGCGGCGGGGCTGCTCGCCCGTTCCGGAACCCCGGTGCACCCGATGAGCCCGCTGACCAAGCTCATGTGGTTCGGCCGCAACGACGCCGCCACGCTGCACGGCGCCTACCGCTGGGTCGGCCTCAAGGACCTCGTCCTGCTCCACCTCACGGGCTGGGTCGTCACCGAGCTGTCCACCGCGTCCGCCACCGGCCTGCTCGACCTCACCACGCGAGACTGGTCGCCGGCCTCGCTCGAGCTCGCCGGCGTGGAGCGCGAGCAGCTCCCCGACATCCTCTCGACGACCGCGCTGCTCGAGGTCACGACCGACGCCGCGCGGACCACCGGTGTCCCGGCCGGCACGCCCGTCAACGTCGGCGCCACGGACGGCCCCCTCGGCAACCTCGGCACCGGCGCGATCCAGCCCGGCGTCGCCGGCATGTCCATCGGCACGAGCGGCGCCGTGCGGACCGTCGTGCCCGAGCCGCGCACCGACGAGCGCGGGCGCCTGTTCTGCTACGCCCTGACCGACGACGCCTGGGTGGTCGGCGGCGCCATCAGCAACGGCGGCGTGGTCGCGCGGTGGGCGGCGGAGAGCTTCCTCCCGCAGGCCGACGGCACGGCGCGGGATGCCGAGGCCCTCGCCCTGGCGGCCACCGCCCCGCCCGGCAGCGACGGCCTCGTCATGCTGCCCTACCTCCTCGGCGAGCGCGCACCCCTGTGGGACCCCGACCTCACGGGCGCCTTCCTCGGCGTCCGGCACGGGCACGGCCGCCAGCACTTCCTCCGGGCCGCGGTCGAGGGCGTGTGCCTCCAGATGGCCGACCTCGTCGACGTGCTCGACGGCGTCACACCGGTCACGGAGGTCCGCTGCACCGGCGGGGTCTTCCGCTCCGAGCTGTGGCGCACGAGCATGGCGGGCGCGCTCGGGCGGCCGCTCGTCCCCACCGACGACGCCGAGGGCTCCGCCCTCGGGTCCGTGGCCCTCGCGGTCCTGGCCACCGGCCGCGCGGACGACCTCGCCGGCGCCCTCGCCCAGGTCGCGCCCCCGGGCGGGGTGGACGCGCCGGTCGAGGTCCCCGCCGAGGACGTCGCGACCTACGCCGACATGCGCGGCCGCACCCTCGACCTCCTGCGCGCCTACGGGGAGCTCGCCGGGCACCTCGGGGCGTTGGCCGACGCACGCGGCTGACCCGAGCGGGCGTTCTCACCGGTCGGTACCGGGTGCAACCGTGTTCGCCGAGAGCGGCTCGACCTGCGCGGCTCCCGCCGCCCGCCTAGGTTGAGGAGGTGACGGACGTAGGAAACGCGAGCTTCCGGTACCGCGACACCGCGGTGCTGTCGGTGACGCACATCGAGGCCCCGGTGCGGGTGCCCTCGACCCACTTCGAGGACGAGCTGGCGGAGACCCGCAGGCGGCTGCGGATCCCGGACCACATGCTCGAACGGGTCTCCGGCGTCGTCGAGCGGCGCTGGTGGGAGCCCGGGACGCTCTTCGACGACCCGGCGATCGAGGCGGGCGCGAAGGCGCTCGCCGACGCGGGGATCGAGCCCTCGCGCGTGGGCCTGCTCATCAACACGTCGGTCACGCGCACGCACCTCGAGCCGTCGGTCGCCGTGCGGATCCACGACGGGCTGTCGCTGCCGAGCTCTGCGATGAACTTCGACCTCGCCAACGCCTGCCTCGGGTTCGTCAACGGCATCATGCTCGCCGCCACGATGATCGACGCCGGTCAGATCGAGTACGCCCTCATCGTCAACAGCGAGGACCCGCGCGAGACCCAGCGCACGACGATCGAGCGCCTCGGCCGCCCCGGTGCGACCCGCGAGGACTACCACCGCGAGTTCGCCTCCCTCACCCTCGGCGCCGGGGCTGCGGCCGCCGTCCTCGGGCCCGCCGAGCGGCACCCCGGCAGCCACCGGGTCGTCGGCGGGGTGAGCCGCGCCGGCACCGAGCACCACGAGCTGTGCGTCGGCGACCTCGACGGGATGTTCACCGACACCAAGGGGCTCCTCGACGGCGGGCTCGCCCTCGTCACCGATGCCTGGCGGGAGGCCCACGACGTCGGTGGCTTCGACTGGACCGACATGGACCGGTACGTCACCCACCAGATCTCCACGCCGTACACGAAGGCCGTCATCGACGCGATCGACCTGCCCGCGGACCGCGTGCCGATCACGTTCTCCCACTGGGGCAACGTGGGTCCGGCGTCGCTGCCGATGACCCTCGCCGCGCAGTCGGAGAAGCTGGAGACCGGCGACCGCGTGCTGTGCATGGGCGTGGGCTCGGGACTCAACACCGCGATGCTCGAGCTCGCCTGGTGACGCGCGCAGTGCCCGACCTGATCGAACCGAACGACCGACCCGACCCGCGCGACACGGCCCCCTCGCCCGACCGGCCGCGCCTGCCCGACCTCCCCGGTGTGGACCCGCGCTGGAGCCGCCACGCCACGGTGCCGGGCCCGCCGGGGGAGCGGCCCACCTCCTGGCACGTCCTCGACAACGCGGCCGACCTCGTCGGCCCCGCCCGCGGCACCCTCCTCGCCGTGCACGGCAACCCCACGTGGTCCTACCTGTGGCGCGACCTCCTGCGGGAGGGCGCCGACTTCGGGTGGCGCGTCGTCGCCGTCGACCAGCCCGGCATGGGGTACTCGGCGCGCGACGGCCGCCGGCGCGGCCTCGCCGACCGCGTCGCCGACCTCGGCGCGCTCACCGACGAGCTCGGCCTCACGGCGCCCGTCGTCACCGTGGGCCACGACTGGGGCGGCGTCGTCTCGCTGGGCTGGGCGGTCGACCACCCCGACCTGCTCGCCGGCATCGTCCTCACCAACACGGCCGTCCACCACGACGGCGCCACACCGATCCCCGGCCTCCTGCGCCTCGCGGGCCACCGCGCGGTCCACGGGTGGGCCACCCGCGGCACGACCGCGTTCCTCGACGCCACCCTCTCCCTCGCCGACCCGCCGCTGCCGCCCGAGGTCCGGCGGGCCTACCGCGCGCCCTACTGCACGGCCGACGAGCGGGCCGCGATCGCGGACTTCGTCGCCGACATCCCCGCGACCGCCGACCACCCGAGCCGCGCCGAGCTCGACCGCATCGCCGCGGGCACCGCCCGGCTGCACGTCCCGGCGCTCGTCATGTGGGGACCGCGCGACCCCGTCTTCCAGGAGCGCTACCTGCGCGACCTGCTCGCCCGCCTGCCGCACGCCGACGTCCACCGGTTCGAGGGGGCCGGCCACCTCCTTCCCGAGGACGCCGACGTCGCCGGCACCGTCGTGCGCTGGCTCGGCGCGACCTACGGCGACCGCCACGGGGCACCGACCCTCGCGTCCGAGGGCACACCCGCGGAATCCGTCGACACCACGCCCGGGCCCGACGACGACGCGGCCCGCGACGGTGCGTCGACCTCCGGCGCGCCGACAGGAAAGGCAGCCGACCGCACCCCTGCGTACCGACCGCTCACCGCGGTCCTCGACGAGCACCGGGACAGCGATCATCCCGCCGTCGTGTCCCTCTCTCCGGCGGGCACCGACACGGTGAGCTGGCGCGATCTCGCCACGCGGGCCCGCCACCTCGCGCTCGGCCTCCACGACCTCGGGGTACGACCCGGTCAGCGGGTCAGCCTGCTCGTCACTCCCGGCGTCGGCCTGACGACCGCCCTGTTCGCCTGCCTGCGCCTCGGCGCGGTGGTGGTCCTCGCCGACCAGGGCCTCGGCCTGCGCGGCATGAGCCGTGCCCTGCGTGGCGCGGACCCGGATCTGATCATCGGCATCGAGCGCGGCCTCGTCGGCGCGCGCCTGCTGGGCTGGCCCGGCCGGCGCGTGGCCGCCACGGAGCTGTCTCCCGCCCGGACGCGCGTCCTCGGGGTGGAGAGCGACGTCGAGACCCTCGTCGCCCGTGGCGCGCAGCTCGAGCGGACCGGCGCGGTGCTCCCCGGCGCCCCCGACCCCGACGACGACGCCGCCATCCTCTTCACCTCCGGGTCGACCGGCCCGGCCAAGGGCGTCGTCTACACCCACCGCCGCCTCGCCGGCATGCGGGACGCCCTGGCCGCGACCTACGACCTCGGCCCGGGCGCGTCGTTCGTCGCCGGGTTCGCTCCGTTCGCGCTCATCGGTACCGCGCTCGGCTCGGTCGCGGTCACCCCGGACATGGACGTCACCGCGCCGGCCACGCTCACCGCGACGGCGCTGGCCGACGCTGTCGCCGCGGGGCGCGCCACCGCCGTCTTCACCTCGCCGTCGGCCCTCGAGGGAGTCCTGCGGACGGCGGACGCCCTCGACGACGACCAGCGCGCCGCGCTCACCGGCGTCGGGCTCTTCCTCTCGGCCGGCGCGCCGATCGCCCCCGAGCTGCTCGCGCGCGTCGCCGAGGTCATGCCGTCCGCCGCCGTGCACACCCCCTACGGCATGACCGAGATGCTGCCGGTCACCGACATCGACCTGCCCGGGATCCGTGCGGCTGCCGACGACGCCGCGGCCGTCAGAGACGCTGCCCGAGGCACCACCGCCGTCAGAGGTGCCGCCCGAGGCACCACGGCCGTCAGCGACTCAACCACCACCGAGGACAGCTCGGCCACCCACCTCGTCGTCGGCGCCGGCGGCGGTACCTGCGTCGGCCGGCCCGCCGTCGGCGCCGAGGTCCAGATCGTCCCGCTCGACGCCGCGGGCGACGCCACGGGGGAGCCGACCACCGCGCCCGGCGTCACCGGCGAGGTCCTCGTCACCGGCCCCCACCGCAAGGACCGGTACGACCGGCTCTGGGGCACCCAGGCCGCGAGCGCCGACCACGCGGGATGGCACCGCACAGGCGACGTCGGGCACCTCGACGCGACGGGCCGGCTGTGGATCGAGGGGCGCCTCGGCCACGCCGTCACCACGCCCGCCGGGGTCGTCACGCCCGTCGCCGTCGAGCAGGCTGCGCAGCGGGTGCGTGGCGTACCGCGGGCCGCGGCCGTCGGGGTCGGTCCGGCCGGGGTGCAGCAGGTCGTCGTCGTGCTCGAGACCGATCCGGAGATCGACCCGCGCGCCGGGGCGCGCCCCGACCTCGCGACGCCCAGCCTCACGCGGGCCGTGCGCGGTGCCGTCCGGGACGACCGGGGCATCGACGTCGCGGCCGTGCTGCGGGTGCCCGAGCTGCCGACCGACGTCCGGCACAACGCCAAGTTCGAGCGCGGCCGGATCGGGCGGTGGGCCGAGGCGTTCCTCGCCGGCGAACGGGCAGGCACGCCGTGAACCGCGTCCTCGTCACTGGGGCCAGCGGCATGCTCGGGCGTCGCACGGCCGAGCGCCTCGTGGCCGCCGGCCACGACGTCCGCACCTTCCAGCGCAGGCCGGCCGGCGTGCCCGGCGTCGTCGACTCGCTCGGGTCCCTCGCCGACGACGAGGCCGTGCGCCGCGCCGTCGAGGGCCGCGACGCCGTCGTGCACCTCGCCGCGAAGGTCTCGGTGAGCGGGCCGCGCCGCGAGTACGAGGAGATCAACGTCGAGGGCACCCGGCGGCTGCTCGCGGCGGCGCGGGCCGCGGGTGTCACCCGGTTCGTCCAGGTGTCCTCACCCTCGGTCGCGCACGCCGGCGACTCCCTCGTGGGTGTCCCGGCGGGGCGCGCGGAGCCGGAGCTCGCTCGCGGCCACTACGCGCGCACGAAGGCTGCGGCGGAGCGGCTTGCGCTCGCGGCCGACGGGCCGGGCCTCGCCGTGGTCGCCGTCCGGCCCCACCTGGTCTGGGGGCCGGGGGACACCCAGCTGGTGGGCCGGATCGTCGAGCGGGCCCGCGCGGGCCGGCTGCCGCTGCTCGACCAGGGGGCCGCCCTCATCGACTCGGTCTACGTGGACAACGCCGCCGACGCGCTCGTGGCCGCGCTGGACCGTGCCGAGGACGCCCACGGCGAGGCCTTCGTCGTCACCAACGGCGAGCCGCGGCCCGTGGGCGACCTGCTCGCCGGGATCTGCCTCGCCGCGGGCGTGCGACCGCCCGCCTGGCGCGTGCCCGCTGTGGTCGCTCGTGCGGCCGGGGCGCTCGTCGAGGCCGTGTGGGCCGTGCGCCCCGGCCCGGACGAGCCGCCGATGACCCGGTTCCTCGCCGAGCAGCTCTCCACGGCGCACTGGTTCGACCAGCGGCGCACCCGCGCGGGGCTCGACTGGACCCCGGCCGTGACGATCGACGAAGGCTTGGCGCGCCTCGCGGCGCACGAGCGCGGCGCCTGACCCGCCGACCTGGTACCTCGCGCCGCCCGGTGCCCCGCCTTGCGGCGGAGCTCCCGACGTGCGGCGGACGTCGCGCCTCGTGGCGCACCGGCGGGCCGTCCGGCTCGCGGCCGGCCCGCCGGGTGGAGCGTCAGCCCGCGAAGCGCTCGGCCCGCTCGACTACGCCGCCCTCGCGCGTGTAGACCTCGCGGCCCGCGATGAGGGTGCGCTCGACGTGCGCGGTCGTGTCGAGCGGGTCGCCGCTCCACACGACGACGTCGCCGTCGCGCCCCACCTCGAGGGCGCCGACGCGCTCGTCGAGGCGGAGGAACTCGGCGGGGTTCGTCGTCAGTGCGCGCAGCGCCGTCTCCGGGTCGAGCCCGTCCTTGACGGCGAGGCTGGCCTGGAGGACGAGCAGGTTGATCGGGACCACCGGGTGGTCGGTGGTGATGGCGACCCGGACGCCGGCGTTCGCGATCTGGGCCAGGTGCGGGGTGGCGCGGTCGACGATCTCCACCTTCGAGCGGCTCGTGATCATCGGCCCGTAGATCACCGGGATGTCGCGCTCGGCGAGGACGTCGGCGATCTTGTGCGCCTCGGTGCCGTGGTTGAGGACGAGGCGGTACCCGAACTCGTCGGCCAGGCGCACCGCGGTGGCGAGGTCGTCGTGCCGGTGCGAGTGCTGGTCCCAGGCGAGGGTGCCGTCGAGGACCGAGGCGAGCGCCTCCATCGTCACGTCCCGCTCGAACGGCTTGCCCTCGGCTGCGGCGTGATCGCGCTTCGCGGCGTAGTTCCGTGCGGCGACGAACGCCTCGCGGATGATCTTCGCGACGCCGAGCCGGGTCGACGGCGTGACCTTCTGCTCGCCGTAGACGCGCTTGGGGTTCTCTCCGAGGGCGGACTTCACGGACACGGCGTCCGAGATCACCTGCTCGTCGACCGTGCGGCCGCCCCAGGTCTTGATGGCCACGGTCTGGCCGCCGATCGGGTTCCCGGAGCCGGGCTTGATCACCGCGGTCGTCACGCCGCCGGCGAGCGCGTCGCGGAAGCCCTCCTCGTCGATGTCGATCGCGTCGATCGCGCGGACGCCGGCCTGGTTCGGGCCCGTCATCTCGTTGACGTCGTTGCCGGCCCAGCCGCGCCCCTCCTCGGACACGCCGAGGTGCGCGTGCGACTCGACGAAGCCGGGGACCACGACCTGGCCGGTGGTGTCGATCCGCGTGACGCCGTCGGGGATCTCGACCTCGCCGACCGGACCGACCGCGGCGATGACGCCGTCGACCACGAGCACGGTGCCGGACTCGATGTCAGGGCCGGATACGGGGCGGACGAGCCCGCCGGTCAGGGCCACGGTCGCGCCGGGGCGGTCGGAGGTGGGCACGGGGAAGAACGGGGTCGCAGAGGTCATGCCCTCGATCATCGCACCGGCGCGCTCACGGCTGTGGCATCGGTCGAGCTGCCGCGACGCTCATGGCCGCGTCACCGACCGCAGCCGCCGCGCTCACGGCTGCGGCACCGGCCAGAGCGCCACGGGGGTGTTGGTGTCCATGTTGCGGCGGTAGTCGGCGAGCATCTTGGCGATCGCGACCTCGCGGGTCACCCCGCCGGCCTCGTACGCGCTCACGGCGGCGACCTGCCAGGACGCCCCGTTCTGCCGCCGCTCGATCCGCTGCGCGATGACGCCGAGGTAGTGCTCGGCCACGTCCTTGTCCACCCCGAGGCTCGCCAGCCCCGACCGCGCCATCGGCAGCAGCGTCCCCTCGATGAGCGACAGGCCGTCGATCTCCAGCTCGCCCGGCCAGCTGAGCCGGGCGTCGATCCCGTGCCGGGCGGCGGCCTCGAAGTTGTCCCGCGCCGCGGAGAACGGCATCCGCGTCCACGTGGGCCGGTCCTCGCGGACGAGGGCCTCGACGGCGCCGTAGAAGAACGCCGCGTTGGCCACGGTGTCCACGACGGTCGGCCCCGCCGGCAGCACCCGGTTCTCCACGCGCAGGTGCGGCCGCCCGCCCGCCACGGCGTAGATCGGCCGGTTCCACCGGTACACGGTGCCGTTGTGCAGCGTGAGCTCGTCGAGCGTGGGCGTGCCGCCGGCGGCGATGACCTCGAACGGGTCGTCGTCGGTGGTCTCGGGCAGCAGCGCCGGGTAGTAGCGGACGTTCTCCTCGAACAGGTCGAAGATCGAGGTGATCCACCGCTCGCCGAACGTGACGATCGGCCGTACGCCCTGGTGCCGCAGCTCCGGCGCGCGCGTGTCCGTGGCCTGGAGGAACACCACCGGCCGCGTCTCGGCCCACAGGCGGTGCCCGAACAGCAGGGGCGAGTTGGCGCCGAGCACGAGCTGCGGCCCCGCGAGCAGCTGAGCCGAGTTCCAGTAGCGGGCGAACTGCTCCGGCCGCACCTGGAGGTGGAGCTGGGTCGACGTGCACACCGACTCCACCGCGATCGACTCGAACGTGGCGGCGAGCGGCTCGGGCCCGGCGATCTCGAGGGAGATGTCCTCGTGCCGCGCCATGCGGATGGCGGTGTCGAGCGCGAGGTACCGCTCGTCGTCGGAGATCCAGTCCCGCTCGGCGTGCTCGGGACCGAGGGTGGGCAGGATGCCGGTCATGACGATGTCGGTGCCGAGTGCGCGCGCCCGGTCGCGCGCGTGGTTGAGCGTGGCGCGCAGGTCCGCCTCGAGGTCCGTGAGCGCCGTGCCGGACAGGACCCGCGGCTCGACGTTGAGCTCGATCGTGTACCGGCCCAGCTCGCTCTGGTAGCTGGGGTCGGCGATCTCGGCGAGCACCTCGGCGTTCGCGTTCGCCGGCGACCCGCTCTCGGTGACGAGGGCGAGCTCGATCTCCAGCCCCGTGCTCGCGACGTCCTCCGCGAAGTGCCCGCGCGCGAGCATGACCTCGAGCGCGTCGAGGCACTGCGCCACCTTGGCGCGGTAGCGCGTCCGGTCGGCGCCGGAATAGCTCGTCTGCGTGATCTCGCGTCCCATGACCAGATGCTCCCACCGCGGGGCCTCCCGCGCGCGACCGATCGACCCGCCCGCTCCGTGGGCACCTGACGCTCGCCCCTAGACTGCAGCGATGACCTCGGACGACGCGGATCGCGCGCGCCGGACATCGTCCGACGACGAGAAGCGCCCTGACGACGAGCTTCCCGACGACGACCGGTTCCGCCCGGAAGAGGACCGCGTCGAACGGTCCGAGCGGGTCGAGGAGCCCGACGACGAGCGCACTGACGGTGACCACCTCGACGGTGCGCCCGACTACGAGAACCTCGATGAGGCACGCCACGACGACGACGGGCGCGCCGAGGAGCCCGTGGCCGAGCTGCACGCGCGACGGGCCGGCGAGCTGCGCCGCCCGATGCCCTGGTGGGCGGCCGGCGTCGTCGTGCTCCTCGTCGTTCTGGGTTCCCTCGCGATCGGCATCGGGACCGCCCACGTCGAGACCACGGTGGGCCCGCACCGCGCGGAGGTCGAGGTCACCATCGACTCCGACATCACGATCGACCTGGGGCCGGCGGGGGACGTCGTCCTCGCGTCGCCGCTCCCGGCCGGGCTCGGGGTCACGGCGGTCATCAAGGAGCTCCCGGCGGACGCCACGATCGGCACCGACGGCGGGCTCGTGCCCGGCCTGCTGGCGGACGCCGAGTCCTACGCGCGTCTCATGGCCTACCCCGAGGCGGCGTTCGCCGAGCCGACCCGAGCGATCGTCACCGACGCCCTGTCCCGCGCCGCCCTCATCGCGACGCTCACCCTCGCGGGGATCGCTGCCGTCCACGCCGGCCTCCACGGGGCGTGGTCTCAGTCGTTCCGCGTCGTCACCGACCGCCCCGTCGTCGGCTTCCTCACGGGGACGGCCGTCGCCGTAGGGGCCCTCGCTGTGATCATCCCCGCGACCCGCAGCGACTCGCCGCCGGGCGTGACGATCGCGTCGTTCCACGGCACGCCGCTCGAGGACGCGACGATCTCGGGCCGGCTGGGGGACCTGCTCCAGGCCTACGGTCCGACGATCCGGCTCTTCTACGACGGCAACACCGAGTTCGCCTCGGACGCCGCCGCGTCGCTCGAGGCTGGCCTCGAGGAGCAGGGACGGTGGTCCACCGGGCCCGGCGGCGAGCAGCCCGAGGGCGTGACGACGGCGATGTTCTACACCGACGTGCACTGCAACGTCGGCGCGGCCGAGGTCGTCGGGCACGCGGCGGACCTCGTCGAGGCGGACATGGTCATCGACGGCGGTGACACGACGATCGCCGGGACCGCCATCGAGCAGTTCTGCGTCGACGCGATCGAGAGCTCGATGCCCGAGGACACGCCCTACGTCGTGGCGGCGGGCAACCACGACTCGATCGTGACCGTCGACCAGATGCGGCGGGCCGGCTGGACCGTGCTCGACGGGTCGATCGTCGAGGTCGGCGGCGTCCGGATCATCGGGGACACCGACCCGCGGATCACCACGCTCGACCAGCCCACCGTCCAGGAGCGGTCCGAGACCTGGGAGGAGACGGCCGAGCGGATCGCCGCTGACTCCTGCGAGGCGCTCGCCGACGAGGACCCGGTCGACCTCGCCGTCATCCACGACGCGTTCGGCGGACGACGCGTGGCGTGGACCGGCTGCGTGCCGCTCACCCTGTCCGGGCACATCCACACGCACGTCGGTCCCGAGGTCGACGGGCTCGGGGTGCGCTGGGTCGAGGGCGCCGCGGGCGGACAGGGCCAGGGGGTGCCGACGCTCGGCGCGGTGCGCGAACCCGCGCCGATGGGGCAGATCGAGTTCGACTCCGAGACCGGCGAGGCGCTGCGCTACCGGCGGATCGTCCTGCAGCCCGACTCGAGCGTCGAGGTGAGCGACTGGACGGACATGCCCGCCAACCTGCCCATCCCCAAGACGGACGTCGACGGCGACGAGCTCGACTCCGAGAGCCGGTCGGGCGGGCCGGGGGAGAGCCCGAGCGGGTTCGGCGACGAGGTGCCCTCCGAGGGCCCCCCGCCGACGGACGAGCCGTCGGACGGGGACGGCGGCGAGACCTCGACCTCGGGCGGCTGACGCACTGGTCGTCGAGCCGGCCGATGAGCCGGCCGACCGACTCAGGACGGGTGGGCCGCGGACGGCTGTCTCACGTCAGCCTGGACGAATCGGCCCGGCACCGGACGAGGGCACATGCGGAGTCATACTGTCCGCGTGAACCCACGCAGTGCCCGCCGCCCCGGCGACACCTCTCCCGCCGGCCGCCGGAACGGGACCCACGACGACGCGCGCGGCGTCGTCGGCGGGGATCGTCAGCGGGATGCCCACGACGACGACGACCTCGGCGACGACGACTTCGACGACGAGGACTACGACGACGAGGTGGGCGACGTCGTCGACCGCGCGGCGCCGAGCGCGGCTCAGCTCGCCGGCGGCGCCCCGCGCGAGCTGTCGATCCTGCTGGTGATCGCCGGCCTCGCGGGACTGTGGGCGTCGATCCAGCTCGTCCGCTCGGAGCTGCTCGTGGCGGCGGATCCGAACGCGGCCCTCGGCTGCGACATCAACATCCTCATCGGCTGCGGCACGTTCATCACCACGTGGCAGGCGCACGCGCTGGGGATCTCGAACGCGATCCTCGGGACGGCCGCGTTCGGGGGGCTGCTGGCGACCGGACTCGTCCTGCTCTCCGGCGGGCGGCTCGGCCGGTGGTTCTGGTGGCTGCTGACCGCCGGCGTCGGGTTCGCGCTCGTCGCGCTCGTGTTCTTCGTCTACACCGCGTTCTACGAGATCCGCGCGCTGTGCCCCTACTGCCTCGTGGTGTGGGCGGTGGTCGTCCCCCTCGTCGTCCACGTGCCCGCCCGGGCCGCGCAGGCCGGGCACCTGCGGCTCGGCGAGCGGCTCACCCGCACCCTCGTGCTCGACCGGTGGATCATCACCGGCGCCCTCTACGCGGTCGTCGTCCTGTACGCGCTGGTTCATTTCTGGGACCAGTGGATGCTCATGGCGCGCTGAGCGTGTTCCCGTCCGGTGGCACGTCGGCTCCGAACCCCGTGTGACGATGACCCACCGACGCGACGGCGAGGAGCCGCACATGACCCGCACGACCGAGGTCCGGACACGGGCCGTACGACCGAGGTCCGGACACGGGCCGTACGAGCGAGGTCCGGACACGGCGGGCACGTGCGTGGGCCGGGCATGACGGACGCGAACGGGAGCCGTGGCGACGAGACCCGCGCGGAACGTGCGCGCCGCCTCGCCGACCTCGTGGCGCGGGTCGCGACCGGCGACCAGGCGGCGTTCGCCGAGCTCTACGACCAGACGGCGCCCATGGTCCACGGGACGTGCCTGCGGGTCCTGCGCGACCCCGACCTGGCCGCCGAGGTCACGCAGGAGGTGATGCTCGAGGTGTGGACGCGGCCCCACCGGTTCGACGCCTCGAGGGGGACCGTGCCGGCGTGGCTGGCCACGATGGCGCACCGCCGGGCGATCGACCGGGTGCGTGCCGTCCAGGCGCAGCGGGACCGGGACGAGACCGCGGGCGTGCGGGGCTACGGGCGCCCGTACGACGACGTGAGCGAGACCGTCGAGCGACGCGACGACCGGGAGCTGCTGATGGAGTGCCTGGGCTCGCTGACCGACGTCCAGCGCGATGCCGTGGAACGCGCCTACTTCGGCGGCCGGACCTACCGGGAGGTCGCCCGCGACCTCGGCGCCGCGCTGCCGACCGTCAAGTCGAGGATCCGGGACGGCCTCGCGCGGCTGCGGACCTGCCTGGGGGTGGCGTGATGAGGGGAGACGCGATGGACGACGACGCGGCGCGGCGCGCGGGCGACCGTGCGGACGTGCGCGGGCGGGACGGCCGCGAGCCCGCGGACGCGAGCGACGACGTCGACGCCCTGCTCCACGCGTGGGCGCTCGACGCGGTCGACGACGCCGAACGCGCGCGAGTCGAGCGTGCGGTGGAGGACGACCCCGAGCTCGCGGCGGAGGCCCGCGCCCTGCGCGAGACGGCGGCCCTGCTGGCGAGTGCGGGCAGCATCGAGCCCCCGGCCACGCTGCGCGACCACGTGCTCGACGCCGCCGCGCGGACGCCGCAGGAGCGTGACGACACCGACACCGGTAGCGACACCGCTGCCGACGGCACTCCCGTTGCGCCCGCGGACGACCCCGGCGAGCACCGGGGCGCGCGGGAGCCGAACACGTCTGCGCGTGGCGGCGCGGCAGGAGACCGGGCCGGCGACGCGCCTCGGGACGAGCTCGCCGAGGCCCGCCGTCGTCGGCGCCTGCCGCGCGTGCTCGTAGCGGCGGCCGCCGCGGTCGCCCTCGTCGTCACCGGCGCGATCGCGGTGCAGCAGTACCGGCGCGCGGAGGAGGCGCGGGACGAGATCGCGGCGATCCACGACCTGCTCGCGAGCCCCGGGAGCGAGCTCGTCGTCGCGGAGGTGGCCGGCGGCGGGACCGCGGGCGCGGTGGTCGCGGACGGTGAGGCGGTGTTCGTGGCCGCCGGGCTGCCCGAGCTCGACGACGACCGCGACTACCAGCTGTGGGTGATCGACGCCGCCGGCGCACAGTCGGCGGGCGTCCTCACGTCCGACGACGGCCGGGCACGCACCGAGGTGCCCGCGGTCGACGACGGCGACACGCTCGGCGTCACCGTCGAGCCGGCGGGAGGCTCCGACGCCCCCACGACCGACCCGATCGTCACGCTCGCGGGCGGGTAGCGCGCGATACGGATGTGCCGGGCCCGGACCGGGACCCGGGCGCGAGGGCGGAGGCGTCACCTGGGCGCAGCCACGGGACGTGGCCCTGTGCGTGACCGCCGTCGCCCCGGGTCAGGGTTCGTCCCACGTGTAGGTCACCTCGGGGCGCCCGCTCCCGCCGAGCCGTTGCCCGCGCTGTGCCCGGCCGGAGTCGGCGAGGTACTGCAGGTAGCGGCGCGCGGTCACGCGTGAGACCCCGACCTCGTCGCCGACCTGGGAGGCGGACAGGCCGTCGCTACCGCCCGCGCGCAGGGCGGCGATCACCGTGTCGAGCACGCCGCCGACCAGTCCCTTGGGGGCGTTGTCGGTCGCGAGCACGGGGCGGCGCAGCTCGCGGAAGATCGCGTCGACGCCGGACTGGCTGGCGGCGTCCGAGGAGTCGAGGCCCTCCCGGTACCGGCGGTAGGACTCGAGGCGGTCGCGCAGGTCGGCGAACGTGAAGGGCTTGAGCAGGTACCCCACGCCGCCGAGCGAGACGGCGGCGCGCACGAGCTCGATCTCGCGGGCCGCGGTGATCGCCATGACGTCCGCCGGGTGGTTCGCCGTGCGGATGGCCCGGGCGATCTCGAGCCCGTGCCCGTCCGGCAGGTTGAGGTCGAGCAGCACGAGGTCCACCCGTGCGCTGCCCAGGAACCGCAGGGCGTCCTGCTTCGTGCGGGCCGTGCCCGCCACCCCGAAGCCGGGGATGCGCCCCACGTACGCGCTGTGGCCGGTCACCGCGACGTCCTCGTCGTCCACGATGAGGACCTGCAGGTCATCCACGGTCCGCCCCCGTCGTCGTGCTCGTCGTCGTGCCTCGGTCCGCGACCGGCGCCCCCGGCGACGGTGTCCTCGTCGTCCTGCCTCGTGCCCCCGCGGGCACCCCGAGAGGTGCTCCGCGAGGGGCGCCGAGCGGCACCCGTACCTCGAAGGTGGCTCCCGGCGGGTCGTCGACGGCGATCCGACCGCGCAGCGACTCGACCGTCTGCCGCACGAGCGCGAGTCCGATCCCACGGGCGGCGTGCGGGGCGTCCTTGGTGGTCCACCCCCGGTCGAAGGCGCGCTCCGCGGCCTCGGCCTCCAGGCCCGGGCCGGTGTCGCTCACGGTCAGCAGCACCTCCTCGGGTCCCACCTGCAGGTCGACCGTCACCCGGCGCTCGGCGGGGGCCGGCAGGTCGGCCACCGCGTCGATGGCGTTGTCGACGAGGTTGCCCAGCACGGTGACCGTCTGCCGCGGTGGCATCACGTCCGCCGGCAGGTGTGCGTCCGGGTCGAGCTCGAGGGTGACCCCGCGCTCGGACGCCTGCGCGACCTTGCCGAGCAGGAGCGCCGCGACCGCCGGTTCCTCGATCGCGGCGTTGATCCGGTCGCGCTGGTACTGGGTGGCCCGCAGCTCGTCGGTGGCGAGGTGGAGGGCCTCGTCGGTGCGGTCGAGCTCGATGAGCGTGATGACGGTGTGCAGCCGGTTCGACGCCTCGTGGGCCTGCGCCTGCAGCGCGTCGGCGAGGCTGTGCACGGTGCCGAGCTGGCCGGTCAGCTGCTCGAGCTCCGTGCGGTCCCGCAGCGTGGTCAGGGTCGCGATCCGTTCCCCGTCCCGGACCACCCCGGTGGACGAGACCAGGAGGATCCGGCCGCCGTGGACCTGCGCCTGGTCGTGCTGGTCCGAGCCGGCAAGCGTGTCCTGGAGGTCCGCGGGGATGTCCAGCTCGTCGACGAGCCGGCCCACCACGTCCTCGTCGAGCTCGAGCAGCCGACGGGCCTCGTCGTTGGCGACCTGCACCCGGCCGCGGGCGTCGGTGATGACCAGCCCCTCCCGGACCGCGTGCAGCACCGCCTCGTGGTGGTCGTGCAGCCGGCGCAGCTCGACGTGGTTGAGACCGAGGGTCTCCCGGCGCACGCGTCGCGCCACCACGACGGCGGCCCCCGCGGCGACCGCTCCGGCCGCGAGGCCGATGAGCAGCACCCGGGGCACGGCGTCTCGCAGGTTGTCCGCGACCCGGTCGCGGGTGATGCCGACCGCGACCAGGCCGACGACCTCGCCGTCCTGCAGGACCGGGACGACCGCCCGGGTCGAGGGGCCGAGCGTGCCCGTGTACTGCTCGAGCACGATGCCCCCGCGCTGGGCCTCGGCGATGGTGCCGATGAACTCCTCACCCACCCGGTCCGCGGTGGGGTGGGTGTAGCGGGTCCCGTCCGGCGCCATGATGACGACGAAGTCGGTGGCGGTGCGCTCGAGCTCGCGGGCGGCGAGACCCTCGAGCGCGGCCGCGGGATCGGGGGAGGACAGGCCCTCGAGGACGTCGTCGGTGGCGGCGATCGTCTCGGCCACCATCGTCACCTTGGTGGCCGCGGTCGCCTCCACCTCCCGACGCGCGGAGTCGTAGGCCGCCACCAGCGAGATCGCCATCATCAGCACCGCCACAGCGCTGAGCACGACGAGCACCTCGGTCGCGACGCTCCGCGAGCGCGCGTGCGTGGACTTAGTGAACACAAGCGTGCGCCCCCCTGGAGCCGGTCGGCAGCCTTGGCCGACGTCGCGCCGACGCGGCACCGAACAAGGAGGTCGGAATGATAGCCCTGCACACCGCGATCGCCATCGTGGCGATCATCGCGCTGATCATCAGGTTCAAGGTCGACCCCATCATCGCGCTGGTGCTCGGCAGCTTCTACCTCGGCCTGGCCACCGGGGTCGGGTTCGAGGGCACGGTGGGAGCGATCACCGGCGGCTTCGGCGAGATCATGGCCGACATCGGTCTGCTCATCGGGTTCGGCGTGCTCATGGGCTCGCTGCTCAACCGGATGGGGGCCTTCCGCGCCCTGGTGGATGCCCTGGTCCGCCTGGTGCCGCCGGGCGGCCTGCCCTACGCGCTCGGGGTGGCGCTGAGCACCGTGGCCCCGTCGATCTACGTCGACGTCCAGGTGGTCCTCGCCGCACCGGTGGCCCGCTCGTCCGCCCCGCACGTGGGCAGGCACGGGCTCGCGTGGCTCGCCGGCGCGCTCGGGACCGGCATCTTCTGCGGCTACGTGTTCGTCATCCCCGGCCTCGCCGCACTCTCGGTGGTCTCCCTGCTCGGCGTCGAGATGGGGACCTACCTCATCTACGGCATCATCATCGGCCCGGTCACGGCCGTGGCGACGATCTGGATCTTCCGGCGCATGCTCGGCCGCGGCTGGTGGAACGCCGCGACGGACGAGGAGGAGTCCGACGCGCTGCAGCAGCAGGAGGCCGCGGCCAGGACCACCGACGACGGCGACCGGCGCCCCCCGCTGTGGCTGGCCCTCATGCCCATCGTCGTGCCGCTGCTGATGATCGCCTTCGGGGCGTTCGCCGGCCTCGCCGGGTGGGAGAACTCGTTCGTCGCCTTCCTCGGCGACGCGACCGTCGCCCTGTTCGTCGGCCTGCTCGGCGCGTTCGTCATGAGCCGCGTCCTCGTCGGCGCCGAGAAGACCGACTCCGCCCTCGGCGACGGTCTGCGCACGAGCGGCGAGATCCTGCTCGTCACCGGCGTCGGCGGCTCGCTGGGCGCGGTCATCGACGCGAGCGGCCTGGCCGACGTGCTCGGCGGCCTGTTCTCCGTGGGCCAGGGCGTGACCGTCGTCGTCAGCATCCTGCTGGCCTGGGCGGTCGCGGCCCTCATGCACCTCGCCATCGGCTCGGTGTCCGTGGCGGCGATCGCGGCCGCCGGCGTCATCGCCCCGATCCTCGGCTCGCTCGACGTCGCCCCCGTCATCATCGCCCTGGCCATCGCCTCGGGCGCCCTGTTCGCACTGCAGGTCAACAGCAACTTCTTCTGGCTGTTCAAGTCCCTGCTCGGCCTGTCGACCAAGGGCACGCTGAAGACGATGACGACGGTGACGTCGATCGCCGCCGTCGTGTCCCTCGTGCTCGTGCTCGGGGCGTCGCTCCTGCCCGTATAGCCGGGTGGCGTGGCTCGCGGCGCTCGGGCGTCGGCCCGGCCCGGACAGTCGAATCGCCCGCCGCCCGCCACGCGGGCCGAGCCTCTGAGCCGCCCTGCCGAGCTCAGGCCCGGTCGCCCGGCTCCGCCGGTACGTTCGACGGGAACCCGGTCTCGCGGATCGCGGCGCGCAGGCGGGCGGCGGCGGCGTCCATCTCGTCGTCGGGCACGTCCGAGCGCGCGACCGCGGGGTTGATGACCGACTCGTCCCACGCCGGATACACGTGGACGTGGAGGTGGGGCACCTCGAAGCCGGCGACGGCGACGATCGCCCGGGGCGCACCCGTCGCGACACGCTGGGCGGCGCCGATCCGCCGCGCCACGACGGCGAGGTGGGCGACGAGCGCGTCCTCGGCGTCGAGCAGGTTGTCGATCTCGAGGCGGGGGACGACCAGCGTGTGGCCCTCCGTGTGCGGGCCGGTCGAGAGGAAGGCGACGCACAGGTCGTCGCTCCAGACGAAGCGTCCCGGGATCTCGCCGTCGATGATGCGGGAGAAGATGGTGGCCATGTCACCAGGCTAGGGGTCCGGCCCGGCAACAGCATGGTCGAGAGTGCTGGCAGGGCTGGTCGAGAGTGCGGCACGGACGGGCCCCGCGCCCCTCGACTATCGTGCGCATCTCGGGGAGATCGAAAGGACTATCGGGTGGATACGACGCGCGCAGGGGACGGGGACGAGGAGACCCCGGACCGGGGGATGCGCCTGACGAGCACCACCTGGGAGGCGCTCCTGCGGGCCGAGGTCTCGCTCATGCGCACGTACGAGGCGTCCGGCGACTTTCACCCGCTGTCGAAGACCGAGTACGACGTCCTGTTCATCCTCGCCTCCGCGCCGGACCACAGCCTGCGCATGCGCGACCTCAACGAGCAGGTCCTCATGGCCCAGCCGAGCCTGAGCCGGATGGCGGACCGCCTCGGCCGCAAGGGATTCCTGCGCCGGACGCCCGCGATCAACGACGCCCGGGGCACGAACCTCGTCCTCACCGAGGCGGGGCTGGCGATGCAGCGCGAGATCGGTCGGCGGCACGTGCGGACCATCCACTCGACGATGTCGGTCCTCGACGACGACGAGCTCCTCGAGCTGCGCCGCCTCCTGCGCAAGGTGCGGGTCGAGTCGCCCGTCGCGATGCCACGCACGCCCCGGTACCGGTGAGCGTTCCGTCGACAGGCGGCGCTGAGCCGCACTCTCGACGACGACGAACCGCAATCTCGATGAACAGGGCGGCTCCCAACCGCAGTCTCGACGACGACGAACCGCAATCTCGATGAGGGCGGCGCGAGGCCCGGTGGTAATCTGCCGGGCATGACTTTCGTGCTGCTCCTTACCGGGCCGCGCTGAGCAGTCCACCGCCCGGACGGGCCGGTGGCTCGGCGCGGCGGACCTCCCATGTCGGGAGGTTTTTTTCTGCCCGGAGGCGAGCGATCCACGAACGAGACGAGCTGAGGACATGACGACCGAGACCCCTGCCGCGCACCCGACCGACGACGCCACCCCGCCGCACCGCTACACGGCGACGCTCGCCGGCGAGATCGAGCAGCGCTGGCAGGACCGCTGGGCCGCCGAGGGCACGTTCCACGCCCACAACCCGACCGGGCCGCTGGCCGGCCCGCGCGCCGAGCGCCCCCGGTTCTATCTCCTCGACATGTTCCCGTACCCCTCGGGCAAGGGCCTGCACGTCGGGCACCCGCTGGGCTACATCGCGACCGACGTCGTCGGCCGCTTCCGCCGCATGCGCGGGGACAACGTCCTGCACACCCTGGGCTACGACGCGTTCGGCCTGCCGGCGGAGCAGTTCGCCGTGCAGACCGGTCAGCACCCCCGCATCACCACCGAGGAGAACATCGCGACGATGCGCCGCCAGCTGCGGCGCCTCGGGCTCGGGCACGACGAGCGCCGCTCGATCTCCACCACGGACCCGGACTACGTCCGCTGGACCCAGTGGATCTTCACGCAGGTCTTCAACTCCTGGTACGACCCGACCCACGTCCGCCCCGACGGCGGGACCGGCTCGGCCCGCCCGATCGCCGACCTCGTCGCCCAGCTGGAGTCCGGGGAGCGGCAGGTCACCGGCGGCCGCGCCTGGGCGGAGCTCACCGAGCTCGAGCGCGCCGACGTCGTGGCCGGGTACCGCCTGGCCTACGTCTCCGACCAGCCGGTCAACTGGTGCCCCGGCCTGGGCACGGTGCTGGCGAACGAGGAGGTCACCGCCGACGGCCGCTCCGAACGCGGCAACTTCCCCGTCTTCACGCGGAACCTGCGCCAGTGGACGATGCGCATCACCGCCTACGGCGACCGCCTCATCGAGGGCCTGGACGCGATCGACTGGCCCGAGAAGGTCAAGACGATGCAGCGCAACTGGATCGGGCGCTCCGAGGGCGCGCGGGTCCGGTTCGAGGTCGCGGGCCACGGCCCGCTCGAGGTCTTCACCACGCGCCCCGACACGCTGTTCGGCGCCACCTTCATGGTGGTCTCGCCCGAGCACCCCGTGCTCGACGGCGACCTGCCGACCTCCTGGCCCGCCGACGTCCCCGAGGTCTGGACGGGTGGGGCCACGGACCCGACCACCGCCGTCGGGCAGTACCAGGTGCAGGCCGCCGCGCGGACGGACGAGGAGCGGACCGACGACGCACGGGCGAAGACCGGTGTCTTCACGGGCCTGTTCGCGACGAACCCGGTCGACGGCCGCGAGATCCCCGTCTTCACGGCCGACTACGTCCTCATGGGCTACGGCACGGGCGCGATCATGGCCGTCCCCGGCGGTGACCAGCGCGACTTCGAGTTCGCGACCGCGTACGAGCTGCCGGTCATCCACACCGTCGAGCCGCCCGCGGACCACGAGGGCGGCGCGTGGACCGGTGACGGTGCGGTGACGCGCTCGAGCAACGACGAGATCAGCCTCGACGGGATGACCGTCGAGGACGCGAAGGCCGCGATCACCGCCTGGCTCGAGGCCAAGGGCCTGGGCGAGGCCACGGTGACCTACCGGCTCCGGGACTGGCTGTTCTCCCGCCAGCGGTACTGGGGCGAGCCCTTCCCGGTCGTCTACGACGAGGACGGCGTTGCGCACACGCTGCCCGAGGAGATGCTGCCCGTCGACCTGCCCGAGGTCGAGGACTACTCGCCGCGCACCTTCGAGCCCGACGACGCCGACTCGACCCCCGAGGCGCCGCTGGGCCGCGTGCCCGAGTGGGTCGACGTCGAGCTCGACCTCGGCGACGGCCGCGGCGTGCAGACCTACCGGCGGGACACGAACACGATGCCCCAGTGGGCGGGCTCGTGCTGGTACGAGCTGCGCTACCTCGACCCGACCAACGACGAGCGCTTCGTCGACCCGGCCATCGAGCAGTACTGGATGGGCCCGCGCACGGACGGGGGAGTGGGCGGCACCGACCTGTACGTCGGCGGCGTCGAGCACGCGGTGCTCCACCTGCTCTACGCGCGGTTCTGGCACAAGGTCCTGTTCGACCTGGGCCACCTGTCGAGCTCGGAGCCGTTCCACGAGCTGTTCAACCAGGGGTACATCCAGGCGTACGCCTACGTCGACGAGCGCGGCCAGCACGTCCCGGCCGACGAGGTCGAGGGCGACGAGTCCGCCGGCTTCACGTGGCAGGGCGCGCCCGTCACGCAGGAGTACGGGAAGATGGGCAAGTCGCTGAAGAACATGGTGACGCCCGACGAGATGTACGCCGCGTACGGCGCCGACACCTTCCGGCTGTACGAGATGTCGATGGGGCCGCTCGCCGACTCGCGCCCATGGGACACGCGCGCGGTCGTCGGTTCGCTGCGCTTCCTCCAGCGCCTGTGGCGCAACGCGGTCGACGAGACCACCGGCGCGCTCACGGTCACGGACGAGGAGCCCGACGACGAGACCGCCCGCCTCGTGGCCCGCACCGTCGCCGACGTGACGGACGAGCTCGAGGGGATGCGCGTCAACACCGCGATCGCCCGGCTGATCGTGCTCAACAACCACCTCACCACGCTCGAGCGCGTGCCGCGTGCGGCGATCGAGCCGCTCGTGCTCATGCTCGCGCCGATGGCCCCGCACGTGGCCGAGGAGCTGTGGGAGCGCCTCGGGCACGCCGAGTCGCTGGCCTACGAGCCGTTCCCGGAGGCGGACCCCGACCTGCTGGTCGAGGACACGGTCACCGCGATCGTCCAGGTCAAGGGCAAGGTGCGGGCGAAGCTCGAGGTGTCGGCCTCGATCGGCGAGGACGAGCTGCGCGAGCTGGCGCTGGCCACGGGGCCCGTGGTCAAGCAGCTCGACGGCGCCGAGCCGCGTCGCGTCATCGTGCGCGCACCGAACCTCGTCAACGTCGTCCCGTAGCGGCGATCGTCGGCGTCACGCCCCGAACGGCGCGTCGCCGGCCCACGTCAGCACCCGAGGACGCGGGCCGGCGACAGGCGTGTCGTCGTCGTGCGTGCCGACGTCCAGACAGGGCCGGTGCGCTCAGCGCCTGCGGTTGCCGAAGATCGAGCGGACGATCGACGTGCCGGCGGTGCGGACCATCGAGGTGATGACGGAGTCGCGCTGCCGGGCGCGCCGCTCGGCCTCGCGCTCCTCCCGCTTCCGTGCGGCCTCGAGCTCCTTGTCCTGCCGCTTGCGCTCCGCCTCGAGCTCCTTCTCCATCTCCTTGAGGCGCTTCTCGTCGGCCTTCTTCCGCTCGGCCTCGAGCTTCGCCTGCTCCTCGGCGAGCCGGGCCGCCTCGGCCTCGGCGGCAGCGGTCTGCGCCGCGGCCTCGATCTGGGCGGCGAGCAGCTCGGTGGCCGACTCCGGGTCGATGCGCTCCCCGTACCGGGCCGCCAAGGGGGAGGCGGACAGAGCGGCTGCGGCTGCGTCGTCGTCGGCGGCTCCCATGACCGCGGCGGGGGCGAGGACCCGCGTGACCGCCACCGGTGTCGGGGCGCCGTCCTCGTCGAGCACGGTGACGACGGCCTCTCCGGTGCCGAGCGAGGTGAGGACCTCGGCGAGGTCGTAGGGCGAGGTCGGGAAGGTGGTCACGGCTTCCTTCAGCGTGCGTGCGTCCTTGGGGGTGTGGGCGCGCAGGGCGTGCTGGACGCGGCCGCCGAGCTGGGCGAGGACGGCCTCCGGCACGTCGGTCGGGGACTGGGTGACGAAGACGATCCCGATGCCCTTGGACCGGATGAGACGGACGGTCTGGACGACCTGGTTGAGGAACTCGTCCGAGGCGTCGGCGAAGAGCAGGTGCGCCTCGTCGAAGAAGAAGACGAGTCGCGGCTTCCCGGCGTCGCCCACCTCGGGCGAGGAGCCGAACAGGTCGGCGAGCAGCCACATGACGAAGGTGGACAGCAGGGCCGGGCGCTGCTGCAGGTCCGGGAGGCGGAGCACGGACAGCACGCCGCGGCCGTCGGCGGCGGTACGGAGCAGGTCCGCCGTGTCGAAGGCCGGCTGGCCGAAGAACTCGTCGGCCCCCTGGGTGGCGAGGGCCGACACCTCGCGCAGGATGACGCCGGCCGTGGCGGTGGAGATGCCCCCGATCTCCTTGAGCTCGGCCTTGCCGGTGTCGGACGTGAGGTGGTTGACGACCGAGCGGAGGTCGCCGAGGTCGACGAGCGCGAGCCCCTCGGTGTCCGCCCAGTGGAAGATCAGCTGGAGCGCGGACTCCTGCGTCTCGTTGAGTCCGAGGACCTTGGCGAGCAGGAGGGGGCCGAAGTCGGAGACCGTGGTGCGGACCGGCACGGCGCCCTCGGCCTCGCCCACCGTCAGCAGCTCGACGGGGAACCCCGCCCCTGTCCAGTCCTGACCGAGCGAGGTGGTGCGCTCGAGCAGCTTGTCGTTGGCGGTGCCCGGCTGGAGGAGGCCCGTGAGGTCGCCCTTGACGTCCGTGACGAGCGCCGGGACGCCCGCCTCCGAGAGCCCCTCGGCCATGAGCTGGAGCGTGCGGGTCTTGCCGGTGCCGGTGGCGCCCGCGACGAGCGCGTGCCGGTTGAGCGTGGCCAGCGGCAGCCCGACGCGCACCGCCGGGACCGGCTCGTCGTCCTCCAGCAGCACGCCGACGGGGAGCAGCGCGCCCTCCGCCGTGTAGCCGGCCTTGATCTCGGCCGCGTGTTCTGACAGGTCTGCTGGTGCGGGGGTCTCGGTCTCGTCCGGCGCCCCGCCCTGTCCCGCGGCCTCTGCCTCCGTGCCCGCCGCCGCACCCTCGGCAAGCAGCGCGGCCTCCAGCTGGGCCTGGGCGGCGGCCGCCTTGGCCTCCGCCGCCTCGGCCGCCGCCTTCGCGGCCTGCGCCTTGAGGCGTGCGATCTCGATCGAGGAGCTGTCGTCCGTCGTGTCCGTCACGGACGTCACCCTAGGGCCCCGACGACGTCCACCGGATCCCACAACGACAGTTGATGCGTCGGTGTCCACAGGTCCGGGCGATGACCCCGATCCGCGCGGCACCGCGTCTCTAGCGTCGTCGGCATGGATCACCGGCGGAGCGAGTCGACCCGGAGGCTGCGCGACCTCACGCGCGTCGCCTACACGGCCGCGGCAGGGCATCTCGAGGTGGACCCCGAGGAGGGCGAGGACCGGGCGGTGCGTGCCTGGCCGTCGAGACGGGCGGTCGTGGCGGTAATCGTCGTCCTCGCGCTCGTGGTCACCGCGCTCGGCGCGCGCTACCTGCTGTCGCGACCGGGAGCCGGGGAGGAGCTCGGTGCCTCCGGGGCCGACGCCGAACGAGCGGCCGTCGCCTCCGACGAGCTGCCCGGTTCATCGACCGACGGCGAGGATCCGGGCGCGCCCGGAGGCGGCGGGAGCGCCGAGGACGGCGGGACCGGGGCCGAGGAGTCGGGCAGCGGCGCTGCCGGCACGGACACGGCCGGGAACGGGACCGGCGGGCCGGACGGTACGGGCAACGCGGACGGCACGGGGCAGGCGGGCGCGGACGGCACGGGCAGCGCGGACGGCACGGGGGAGACCGGTGCGGGCGGCACGGGGCAGCCGGGTGCGAGCGGTGGCGCCGACGCGGGTGCCGACGTCGTCGTGCATGTCGCCGGTGCCGTCGTCCGGCCGGGCCTCGTCGCACTCCCGCCCGGGGCGCGGGTCGGCGACGCGGTCGACGCGTCGGGCGGCGCCCTCGCGGATGCCGACCTCACCCTGGTCAACCTTGCGCGACCGCTCGTCGACGGCGAGCAGGTCTACGTGCCGGTGGTCGGGGAGGAACCCCGCGAGCCGCCGGCCGCACCGCCGGACCAGCAGGCGGGGCCCGGCTCCGCCGGGGCTCCGGGTGGAACCGGGTCCGGAGCCGGGCCGGGAGCCGGGGCCGACCCCGGTGGGTCGGGCGGCTCCGGGGTCGTCGACCTCAATCTCGCCGGCGAGGCCGAGCTCGAGACCCTGCCGGGCATCGGACCGGCGCTCGCCGGCAGGATCACCGCGCACCGCGAGGAGATCGGCGGCTTCACGTCGGTCGACGAGCTCGACGACGTCTCCGGGATCGGGCCCGTCCTCATGGAACAGCTGCGTGACCTCGTCACCGTCTGACACCGGGACGACTGTCCGGCCGGAGACCCTGGCCGCCGACACCTCCGACGAGCCGGTCGCGCCCCGACCGCCCGACCCGCACGACGTCCGGCTCGTCCCGCTCGCGCTCGCCACCTGGGTGGCCATGGGTGTGGGACTCGGGCTGTCGACCCCGGTGGTGGCCGGCGGGTCGGTGCTGGCGGGCGCGGGTGCGGTCCTCGCCGCGGTCGTCGCTACCAGGAGGCGGTCGTCCACCCCGTCGGTGGTCCTGCGGCAGGCGGCGCTGGTGCTCGCGGGCGTCGCCATGGCCCTCGCCGTCGTCGGGCTCCACCACGCGGCGCGCGAGGGACAGCCGCTCGCCCAGCTCGCCGAGGAGGGCGCGTCCGTCGTCGTCGAGGCGGTCGTGCTCACCGACCCGGACGGCGCCGGCCGAGGTCAGGATCGGTTCACCGTCGATGTCCGGTCGGTCGGGCCGGCACGCGACCCGACGCGGTCGGGTGCCGACGGCACGGTACTGGTGCTCGCTCCACCGGGCGAGGACCGCCTGCGGGTAGGGGCGACGGTCGAGATCGTGGGGGACGCCCGCGCGACCGGCCGGGCAGAGGTGGACCTCGCGGTCGTGTTCGCCGACGAGCCGCCGCGGGAGACCGCCCCGCCGACCGGCCCGCTCGGCCTCGCCGACCACCTGCGTGAGGGGCTGCGGGCCGCCGTCGCACCGCTCTCCGGGCAGGCGCAGGGCCTCGTCCCGGGGATCGCCCTCGGCGACGACCGCGCGCTGCCCGCCACCCTCGAGGACGCTGCGCGCGTCACCGGGCTCACGCACCTGACGGCCGTGAGCGGGGCCCACGTCTCCCTCGTCCTCGCCGGAGTCCTCGGGGTCGTGGGCCGGGGGCGTCCGCGCCTGGCGGTGCTTCTCGGTTCCGCCGTCGTCGTCTCCCTCGTGGTCCTCGTGCGCCCGGAGCCGTCCGTGCTGCGTGCCGGCGCGACCGGCGGGGTCGTCCTGCTCGCGGGGCTGCTCGGCCGGCCGGCCCGCGCCCTGCCGGCGCTCGCCACCGCCGTCGTCGTGCTGGTGCTCGTCGATCCGCCGCTGGCGAGGTCGTACGGGCTCGTGCTGTCCGCCGGCGCGACCGCGGCCATCGTCGTCCTCGCCCGCCCCCTCGCCCGGCAGCTCTCGGCCGGCGTGCCGCGCTGGCTCGCACACGCGCTCGCGATCCCCGCGGCCGCCCAGCTCGTCTGCGCCCCGGTCCTCGTCCTGCTCGACCCCCGGCTCGCCCTCACCTCGGTGCCGGCCAACGTCCTCGCGGCACCCGCGGTGCCCGGCGCCACCGTGCTGGGGCTCGGCGCGGCACTCCTCTCACCCGTCTCGCCGGAGCTCGCCGAGCTGCTCGCCGTCGTCGCCTCCTGGCACACAGCGTGGATCGCGTGGGTCGCGGAGACGCTCGCCGGCGCTCCCGCCGCGACGATCGCGTGGCCCGGGGGAGCGGCTGGCGTCCTCCTGCTCGCCGGCGCCACGGTCGCGTGCTGTCTGGTCGTCGTCCGCACCGTGACGACCGGCGGACGCGTCCGGGCGCTGGTGGTCCTCGTCCTGGCACCGGGGATGCTGTCGCTCGTTCCGGTCGCCCCGGGGACCGGCGCGCCCGACGGCTGGGCCGTCCGCCAGTGCGACGTCGGGCAGGCGTCGGCGCTGCTCGTGCGCACGGGCGCCACCTCGGCGGTCCTCGTCGACGCGGGGGACGCCGACGGGGCCGCGGCCGCCTGCGTGCGCGATGCAGGGATCGCCACCCTCGACGCCGTGGTGCTCACCCACGACCACGCCGACCACACCGCCGGACTGCCCGCGGTCCTCGATGTCGCGGCGGTGACCGAGGTGCTCGTCCCCGCCGTCGACGGACCCAGCCTGCAGGTCGCGGCGCGCGAGGCGGTCGAGGCCGCCGCGAGCGAGGCGTCCGTGCGCGAGATCGCCGCCGGCGAGTCGCTCGACTGGCACGGGGTACGGGCGGACGTCCTCCATCCCCGGCCGGGCGTCCGAGCATCCGCCGACGACTCCTCGTCAGTCAACGAGTCCTCGATCGCGCTGCTCGTCGAGATCCCCACGGACGTCGCGACCGCCCGGGCAGCGCCTGCAGCCGGCCCGCCTGACGCCCACCCACCCGACGTCCGTCAGCTCGACGCCGACCTGGCCGGTGCCCACCAGCCCGGCGCCGAGACGTCCGGCGTCGGAACGCGCTTGCACGACTCGTCAGGCACGGGCGCCTCGGAAGCCGCTCCTTCCAGTGCCGCAGCCATCCGGCTGGTCGTCGCCGGAGACCTCGAGGAGGACGGGCAGGGCCGCCTCGCCCGCGCGCTGCGGGAGAGGGTGCCGGACGGGGTCGATGTCGTCGTCGTCCCGCACCACGGGTCGGGCAACCTCGACCCCGCCCTCGCGGAGGTGACGACGCCCCTGGTCGCGTTCGTCTCGTCCGGGCTGGACAACGACCACGGACACCCGGCGCCGCGTGCGGTCGACGTCTGGGCCGACTCCGGGGCGCGGGTGGCCCGTGCGGACGAGTGCGGCGACATGTGGCTCGTCCCTGGCGGCGACGGATCGCTCACACTCGTCGGGTGCGAGTGACGGCCGGTCGCGGCGCGGGCGGCGGCTCGCCTCGGTGCGGCCGGAGGCGCGACCGCGCTGGGACGACGGGCGGACGAAGGATCGACGACCGGCGGGTGCCGGGCGGACGCCCGCCCGCCCACATGCCCGCGAGCATGCCCGCAGGGAAGTGGTACCCACACGTTCCGGTGTCCGCCGCGCGTGCCCGCCCATAGGCTGGGAGGGACCATGGGCGTCCGCGCACCGCGCGGATCGTCGGCCGACCCCGGGTACCGAGGAGCTGCGATGACGCGCATCCAGACCCTCGCCGCCACGCTCGTGACTCTCGCCGTCCTGTCGCTCGTCGTCACGGGCTGGCGCACCGGGGCACTCGGTCCCGCCGGAGGGGTCAACCTTCCCGATCTCGGTGCGTACGGTCACGGCCCGACGACGCCGAACAGCCCCGGCGCTCCGTCCGACCCGGACGCTCCTGGCACGGGCCTGCCCGACGACTCGAGGACGCCGGGCGACGCGCCGGACCCAGGTGAGTTCGATCACGGCGAGGGGGCGCCGGGGATCTTCACCGCCGCCCCGGGCGACTGCCTCGTCAGCAGCGAGAACACCCGGGTGGTGCCCTGCGACCACGAGCACTCCGCCGAGGTCTACTACACGTTCACCCTCGACGGTGACGAGTACCCGGGAGACGACCACATCGACACCGAGCGGTGCCTCGAGATGTTCGGCGCCTACGTCGGCACGACGCCCGAGTCCTCCGGCTACGGCCTGACCTCGCTCGTTCCGAGCCGCCAGTCCTGGGAGGACGCAGGGGACCGCGAGGTCATCTGCATCCTGACGACGCGCGAGCCGGTGACCGGGTCGGCGTACCAGTCGGCCGAGCTCGTCGTCTGAGTTCGTCGTCCGAGCGCGGCGTGCCGGCAGCCCCGGACGTTCGGGCGGCCGACGGGCGCACGGACATGAATCGACCGGCACCGACCCGCACGGGCCTGCTCGGGTCGAGGCGGACGCCGCCACTGCCCGCCGCGGTCGACCGACCGATCCGGGGGGACATGTTCCCGGGGGAGGACTTCCCATCGGTCGTGACGCGGCGTTCGCAGCTCCTGGGTCTAACGTCTTCCCTCAGCACCGCCCCCCGGTGCGGTGAGCAACGTGTTCACCAGACCACATGGAGGAAGACATGCAGCGCACGACCACGACGGCCCGACGCAAGCTCGCTCTTGTCGCGACCCTGCCGTTCCTCGCGCTCGGCCTTGCAGCCTGCGGCGACGACGACCCGATCGCCCCCGAGACCGAGTCCGCCCCCGAGACCCCCGATGGTGGCGACACCGATGGTGGCGACACCGACGGTGGCGACACGGACGGCGGCGACACGGACGGCGGCGACACCGAGTCCGACGGCGGCGACACCGACGAGGAGTCCGCGGGGGGCGACACCGGCGCGGAGGGCGACGGTGGTGACACCGGCGCGACCGGCGACCTCAGCGAGTTCGACAACGGCGAGGGCGCCCCCGGCGTGTTCACCGCCAACCCGGGCGAGTGCATCGACAGCGTGGCGCCCGACTCGATCATCAGCTGCGACGAGGAGCACGACCTCGAGGTCTTCTACACCGACAACATCGACGGTGACGAGTACCCGGGCGAGGACGTCGTCTCGGAGGAGGGCCAGGCCCTGTGCGAGGAGAACTTCGAGGCCTACGTCGGCACCGACTACGCCAGCTCCGAGTACCTCCTCAACGGGCAGTTCCCGTCCGAGGCCACCTGGACGCAGGCCGGCGACACCGAGGTGATCTGCCTCCTCGAGTCCCCCGAGCCCACCACCGGCTCGGCCTACCAGAGCGGCAACTGAGCCAGGACGTCGGGGCGCTCCTGACGCAGGACGTCAGGGCGCTCCACCGTCCTGACGTGCAGGACCGACCACTGTCCTGACATCGAGACCCTCCGGGGGCCGGCGCCACGCGCCGGCCCCCGGTTGCGTGTCCAGGTGCCGTTGCCCGGTCGTGTGTCTGGGTGGTGCCATCCACCTGCGCCGTCCGGCGGAACGCGTGCTGCCCACGACCCTGCCCTGGCCCATCGATGTCCGTCGTTGCACGGCGCCGACCAAACGGTGTCCTGACCGGTCCGGGCCCACGGTGCGTACCCTGTCCGGGCCCGCGCCGGGCGCACCGGCCGACGAAAGGACCCCCGGATGCCTGCACGACCCACGAACGACCTGCGTCGAGCCGCACGGTGCCTGACCGCCGTCGGCGTCGTCGGTCTTCTCGTCGCGTCGTGCGGACGCGGCCAGGACGCCGACGAGCAGGAGGCGGCCGACGTCTCGGAGCAGGTGACGATCGCCCCGGTCGAGTCGGAGTCCGGGTCGACCGAGGCGCCCACCGCGGACGACGGTGCGGGCGAGGACGAGACCGGGCTGCCGACGCGCGTCCCCGAGCTCGAGCTGACCGACTTCGACGCGGGTCAGCCGGCCGCCGGGTCCGACGGCGTCTTCACGGCGAACCCGGGCCAGTGCCTCGCCGAGCCCGAGCCCGGCGGCGTCATCTCGTGCGAGGGTGCCCACCGGGCCGAGGTCTTCTACACCTTCAACCTCCCCGCGGGCGACTACCCCGGGGACGACGCCGTCTCGGACGAGGCCACCGGTCAGTGCGACTCCCAGGTCGGTGCCTATCTCGGCGGCGACGACGCAGGCACCTACTCGGTCTCCGCGCTCACCCCCTCGCGGCAGACCTGGGAGGACGACGGCGATACCGAGGTGCTGTGCCTGCTCGTCACCGAGAACCCGGGCGAGGAGTCGGCCTTCCAGTCCGAGCGCTGATCCCCGCCGCACCTGTGGACCGCGACGGCGTGACGTCGGCGGCCCGTGGCAGTGTGGACCCGTGCCACCCCGCCGAGCCTCGACCCTGACCTGGGAGACGGTCCAGCCGGCCCCGATCGTGCTCGTCCGCGGGCCCGAGGCCGTCCTCGGCGAGCGCGCCGAGCGCTCCGTGGTGGAGCAGGTGCGCGCGAGCGATCCCGACGTCGAGATCACGCGCATCGATGCCGCAGGGTACGAGAAGGGGCGACTCGCGCTGCTGACGAGCGCCTCGCTGTTCGGCGAGCCACGTCTCGTCCACGTCGAGCACCTCGAGGCGATGACCGACGCGCTGCTCGAGGACGTGCTCGCCTACCTGGGAGACCCGGCGCCGGACGTCGTCCTGCTCATGCGTCATCAGAGCGGCACGCGCGGCAAGAAGCTTCTGGACGCGGTCGAGAAGGCCGGGTTCCCCGTCGTCCGCTGCGAGGCGCTGAAGAAGGACTCGGACAAGGCGGATCTCGTCCGGGCCGACGTGCGCCGGGCGCGTGGCCGGATCGAGCCCGCCGCCGTCAAGGACCTCGTCGACGCCCTCGGCTCCGACGTCGCGGAGCTCGCCTCCTCGGTCGCCCAGCTCCTCGCAGACTCGGGCGGGGACATCACCGCCGAGCAGGTCCGGCGCTTCCACTCGGGACGGGTCGAGGCGACGGGCTTCGAGGTGGCCGACGCGGCGGTGGCCGGACGCCTCGGGCGCGCGATCGCCCTCCTTCGGCACGCCGTCGCGACCGGGACCGGTCCCGTGCCCGTCGTCGCGGCGCTGGCATCGAAGCTACGGACCATGGCGATCGTGTCGGCCTCCCGTGGGGGCGGCGCACCCAAGGGCCTCGCGCCGTGGCAGGCCGACCGGGCGCGCCGGGACCTTGCCGGGTGGACCCCGCACGGTCTCGCCGCCGCCATCAGCGCGGTCGCCGCGGCCGACGCCGAGGTCAAGGGACTGTCCCGGGACCCCGTGTTCGCCACCGAGCGGGCCGTGCGCCGCATCGCGGAGGCCCGCAGCCGCTGACGGCGCTCGGCGAGTGGCCGCGCGCGGCGCGCTCGCGTGGGGAGGTCCGTTCCGCCCGCGGTGCCCTCCCGTGGGACGGCACCGAGCACGTGTCGGCTCCGTGACTCGCGCGGAGTAGGTTGTCCGGGTTCCGGAGGTCCGGGACCCGACGGAAGGGACAGTCGATGGCCGACCACCCGGGCGCGACGAGCGCGCCCGACACCTCTGACGAGCCCTCGCGCTCGGAGCGGCTCGACCGCCTGCCGTTCACGCGTCGCCACCTGCGGCTGCTCACGGGCTCCGGCATCGGCTGGGCGCTGGATGCGATGGACGTCGGCATGATCTCGTTCGTCATCGCCGCGCTCGCCCGCGAGTGGCAGCTGAGCGACCCCGAGATCAGCCTCGCGCTGTCGATGGGCTTCGCCGGGATGGCGATCGGCGCCTCGTTCGGCGGCCTGCTGGCGGACAAGATGGGCCGGCGGACGGTCTTCGCGCTCACGCTGCTCGTGTACGGCCTCGCGACCGGAGCCTCGGCGTTGACGACGTCGCTCGCGCTGTTCGTCGTCCTGAGGTTCGTCGTCGGGCTCGGACTGGGCTCGGAGCTGCCCGTCGCGTCGACCCTGGTCTCGGAGTTCTCGCCGGCCCGGATCCGCGGTCGCGTCATCGTCGTCCTCGAAGCCTTCTGGGCGGTCGGCTGGCTGCTCGCCGCGCTCATCGGCTACTTCGTCGTCGCGGAGTACGACGACGGATGGCGGTGGGCCATGGCGATCGGCGCCGTGCCCGCGATCTATGCCCTCTATGTCCGGGCACGGATCCCGGAGTCGGTGCGGTTCCTCGAGTCGCGCGGCCGGCACGACGACGCCGAGGCGGCGGTCCGCCAGTTCGAGGAGTCGCCCCCACTGGGCCGGGGGACCGGCACCGCGCGGTCGTCGGCGGCGATCCTCGAGCCCGAGCCGACCCCGGAGGACGAGCACCTGCGCCCCGGCGTGGCCTCCCTGTTCGCCGGCCGGCTGCGCCGGCGCACGATCGGGCTCTGGATGGCGTGGTTCTTCCTCAACTTCGCCTACTACGGCTCCTTCACCTGGCTCCCGACGATCCTCAGCGCCGACGGCGGGTCGCTGACGAAGTCCTTCGGGTACGTCGTCGTCATCACCCTCGCCCAGCTGCCGGGCTACGCGGTGGCGGCGATCCTCATCGAGACCTGGGGACGGCGCGCCACCCTCGCCTCGTTCCTCGTCGGCTCCGGCCTGGCGGCCGGGCTGTTCTCGCTGGCCGAGGATCCGTGGCAGATCGTCGGGGCCGGGTGCCTGCTCTCGTTCTTCTGCCTCGGCGCGTGGGGCGCGCTCTACGCCGTCACGCCCGAGATGTACCCGACGGTCGTGCGTGGCTCCGGCGCCGGCTGGGCCGCCGGGTTCGGGCGGATCGCCTCGATCGTCGCACCGTTCGCGGTCCCGTTCTTCCTGCGCGCCGGCGGACCCGCGCTCGCGTTCACGGTGTTCGCCGCCGCGTTCGCCCTCGCCGCCGTCGGGGCGCTGCTCCTCACCGAGAAGCGGGGGCAGGCGCTCGAGTGACGGACGAGGACAGGATTCGAGCAGCCCCCGGGCAGGCCTCCCCGGGTAAGGACTCGCCCGTTCACCCGCCGGACACCAGAATCGGGAGTGTGCGAAGCCGAGCGGTAACCAGGGGGCGTCACCATGGCCCGATGCGCGTCGCGATCGTCACCGAGTCGTTCATTCCCTCCACCAACGGCGTGACGAACTCGGTCCTGCGGGTCCTCGACCATCTCCGGCTGCGCGGGCACGAGGCGATCGTCGTCTGCCCCGGCCCGGCGCCCCGCCAGTACAACGGCTTCCCGGTCGTCACCGTCCCGTCGTTCAAGTACGGGGGGCTCCAGGTGGGTCTCGTGTCGTCGTCGATCTCGCGGATCCTCGACGCCTTCGACCCGGACGTCCTCCACGCCTCGGCACCGTTCGGTCTCGGCGCGCAGGCGGTGGCGGAGGCGCGGTGGCGCGGCATCCCCACCGTCGCCGTCTTCCAGACCGACGTGGCCGGCTTCGCACGGAAGCACGGACTGGCCGCGACCTCGCCGGCGATCTGGCGCTGGCTGCGCACGGTCCACAACCTCGCCGATCTCACGCTCGCCCCGTCGCAGCCGTCGATCGCGGAGCTCGAGCAGAACGGGATCGAGCGGATCCGGCAGTGGGCCCGCGGCGTCGACGCCGTGCTCTACCACCCGCGCCGCCGCACGACCCCGCAGGTCGCCGCCCTGCGCACGCGCCTGCTCGCGGGTGCCGACGAGGACGCGGTCGTCGTCGGCTACGTCGGGCGTCTCGCCCCGGAGAAGCGGGTCGAGCGGCTTGCCGCCCTGGGCGGTCGTCGGGACGTCCGTGTCCTCGTCGTCGGGGACGGCCCCTCGCGCCCGTCCCTCGAACGGTCCCTCGGCTCGTCGGCGCACTTCACGGGCAAGCTCTCGGGCGATGCCCTGGGTGACGCCTACGCGGCGCTCGACGTGTTCGTCCACACCGGCATCCACGAGACGTTCGGGCAGACGCTGCAGGAGGCCATGGCCAGCGGCGTGCCGGTCGTGGCGCCGGCCTCCGGCGGACCGCTCGACATCGTCGCGGTGGGGGAGACCGGCTTCCTCTACGGGGCGGAGGACGACGCCGAGATGGTGGCCCACATCGCCCGGCTCGCCGGTGATCCGGGTCTGCGCGCACGGATGGGCGAGGCCGGGCGCCGTCGGGTGCTGCCTCGCTCGTGGGAGGCGCTCGGCGACCAGCTCCTCGACCACTACGCCGACGCCATCGACGGCGTCATGGCAGCCCCACGGGCCTCGCGCCTGGCCGGTCTGTTCCGCTAGCAGTCACGAGGGCCGGCAGAGGGGGCCGCTGTCTCGCCGCGCCGCCGCCCTCGCGCCTGGCCGGTCTGTTCCGCTAACGCACCTCCCCAGAGACGCCGAAGGGGCCCCCGGAGGGGCCCCTGTCGATCGTCGGTCCCGCGCTGCGGCGGGGGGGCGATCAGAGTGCGGCGACCTGCTTCGAGAGCTTCGACTTGCGGTTGGCGGCCTGGTTGGCGTGGATGACGCCCTTGGAGACGGCCTTGTCGAGCTTGCGGGAGGCGGTCGCCAGCGAGGCGCCGGCCTTCTCCTTGTCGCCGGAGGCGATGGCCTCGCGGACGCGACGCACGTGCGTGCGCAGCTCGGTGCGGACGGTCTTGTTGCGCACGCGCGCCTTCTCGTTGGTGAGGTTGCGCTTCTTCTGCGACTTGATGTTCGCCACGTGGATGATCCTTCGGTTCGGCTGGTGCGTGCCCGCCGCGGCGGGGGTGCTGACGATCGAGCGGGGCGGTCCGGGCGAGCGGGCGCCGACGGATCCCCTGGTCGTCGCCGAGAGGGGGCTCCGACCCAGCGGCCTACGTTACCAGCGAGTCCGCGCCGCGTCAGTGGTGGTCAGTACCTCGACTCAAGGGCATGGGTCACACGTTCGAACATGCCGCGGTCGAGGGCGGCGCCCTCTCGGCGCACCGCGTGGTCCGGGATCTCGAGCACCCGGTCGAGCCGCACCTCGGACTCCCGGCCCTCGGAGTCCCAGGCCCCGCTGCCGACGTCGATCCACGACCGGCCGTAGCGGTCGGTGTGGACGCCGCCGTCGGCACGGTCCTTCGAGGTCATCTGCGCGCCGAGCACCGCGCCGTCGAGCCGCGCGAGCACGAGGACCGGGCGGTCCTTGCCACGGCCGTCGTCCTCGTCGTACGGCACCCAGGCCCACACGACCTCGCCGGGGTCCGGCCGGTCGTCGTGGTTCGGGTCGTAGGAGAGGGTGGGGAGGCCGTGCCGGTCGACGTCGTAGGGGGTGACGACGTCGACGCGCCGCTGCTCGGCCCGGCCCACGTCCAGCGGGGAGGGCCCACCGTCGCGGCCCGCGCCCGAGGTGCGCGCGCTCCCGGTTCCTGCACGTCCCGGGTCGACATCACGCCTCGACCCTCCAGAGCCACCCGACCCGCCGGGCCGGCCCGACCCGCCAGAACCAGTCGACCCGCCGGAGCGCCCGCGCAGTCGGTCCTCGATGCGGCGCCGCCCCTCCTTCGCGACGTCGCGGGCGACGGAGCGGGCGATACGACCGAGGCGGCTGGCGATGCTCATGGCACCCGAGCCTACGTGTGAGCGGCGGCACGTCAGCACCTACCATCGAGGCATGACCGACCTCTTCGACGGATACCCGCCGGGCGCGGCCTGGGACGAGATGATCGCCGGTGCGGACGTCAACGAGCCGTACCGCCCGGTCCACGAGGCGCTGACCGGTCTGAGCGCCGAGGAGCTCCAGGCGCGCAGCGACTCCCTCGCCCGCAGCTACCTCGCGCAGGGGATCACGTTCGACTACGGCGGCGAGGAGCGTCCGTTCCCGCTCGACACGGTGCCCCGCGTGGTCGCCTCGGAGGAGTGGGACCTCCTCGCCCCGGGGGTGGCCCAGCGCGTCAAGGCGCTGGAGTCCTTCCTCGACGACGTCTACACCGACCAGCGCGTCATCGATGAGGGCGTTATCCCGCGCCGCGTCGTCGTCACGTCGCAGCACTTCGCCCGCGCCGCCATGGGGTTCCGCCCGCCGGGCGGCGTGCGGGTGCACGTGTCGGGCATCGACGTCGTGCGGGACTCCGCCGAGGGCTGGCGCGTGCTCGAGGACAACGTGCGCGTGCCCTCCGGGGTCAGCTACGTGCTGTCGAACCGCCGGGCGATGACGCAGACGTTCCCCGAGCTGTTCTCCTCGCTGCGAGTGCGGCCGGTGGTCGACTACCCGCGGCGCCTGCTCGCGGCGCTCACCGCGACGGCGCCCGAGGGCGTGGACGACCCGACGGTCGTGGTCCTCACGCCGGGCGTCTACAACTCGGCCTACTTCGAACACTCGCTGCTCGCGCGGCTCATGGGCGTCGAGCTCGTCGAGGGCCGCGACCTGTTCGTCGCCGGCGGTCGCGTCTACATGCGCACCACCTCGGGGCGGCGCCGGGTCGACGTCATCTACCGCCGGGTCGACGACGACTTCCTCGATCCCGTCGTCTTCCGGTCCGACTCGATGCTCGGCTGCCCGGGGATCATGTCGGTCGCCCGCGCGGGGAACGTGACGATCTCGAACGCCGTGGGCAACGGGGTGGCCGACGACAAGCTCGTCTACACCTACGTCCCCGACCTCATCCGCTTCTATCTGGGGGAGGAGCCGCTGCTCGCGAACGTCGACACGTGGCGGCTCGAGGAGCCCGACTCGCTGGCCGAGGTCCTCGACCGGCTCGAGGAGCTCGTGGTCAAGCCCGTCGACGGCTCGGGCGGCAAGGGCATCATCATCGGTCCCGCGGCGAGCCGGGAGGAGATCGACGCCGCCCGGCGTCGCCTCCGCGCGGACCCGCGGGGCTGGATCGCCCAGCCGGTCGTCCAGCTCTCGACCGTGCCGACGATGATCGACGGCCTGGCCCGCCCGCGGCACGTCGACCTGCGCCCGTTCGCGGTGCACGACGGCGAGGACGTGTTCGTCCTCCCGGGCGGTCTCACCCGGGTCGCGCTGCAGGAGGGGCAGCTCGTGGTCAACTCCTCGCAGGGCGGCGGGTCCAAGGACACGTGGGTGGTCGGCCGGCGTCCCGGGAAGCGGCGCCCGGCGGCCGGCGCGGCGGAGGACGCGCGCGAGATGCAGCCCGTCCCGCAGGGCGTCCCGCTCGACTCGGACCGCGAGCGGACCGTGCGCGTCCAGCACGAGCAGCAGCAACAGCAGGGCCCGACGACGAACGGCGCCGCCCCGGTGGCCTCCCCGATCGCCGGCCCGACCCGCGAAGGGCCCGGCCCGACCCGCGAGGGGCCCGGCCCGACCCGCGAGTGGCCCGGCCCGATCACGGGCCAGCACGCCGGCCCGACCACGGAGGGGGTGGTCTCGTGCTGAGCCGCATCGCCGAGTCGCTGTTCTGGATCGGCCGCTACGTCGAGCGCGGTGACGCGACCGCGCGCCTGCTCGACACGCACCTCCAGCTGCTCCTCGAGGACCCGTGGATCGACGAGGACACGGCCTGCCGCGCGCTGCTCGCGATCATGGGCCAGTCGACGGCGGAGGACGACGACGTGGCCCGCCGCGACGTCCTCGACCGGCTCGCCTACGACCGCACGTCGCCCGCCTCGATCGCCGGCACCATCTGGTCCGCCCGCGAGAGCGCGAGGCGCGCGCGAGAGACCGTGTCCTCGGAGCTGTGGGAGGTGCTCAACCACACCTACAACTCGCAGAACGACATGGCGTTGCTTCGCTCGGCGCACGACTACTTCGCGTGGGTGCGTCAGCGCAGCGCGATCGTCTCGGGCCTCGTGGACTCGACGATGAGCCGCGGCGAGACGTGGAGCTTCCTCGTCCTCGGCCGTTCCCTCGAGCGGGCGGACATGACGGCCCGCCTCGTGGCCACCCGCGCGGTGACGACGGCTGGTGCGCCGGACTGGACGACCCTGCTGCGCTCGACCGGCGCGTTCGAGGCGTTCCTGCGCTCGACGCGCGGTCGGGCCGGCGACCGCCAGGCCGCGCAGTTCCTCCTCGTCGACCGGCTGTTCCCGCGCTCGGTGGTGCACTCGCTCGACCAGGCCGAGCGATGCCTGGTCGACCTGCGCAGCACGATCGGCGAGCAGGTGGCGGTGCCGGACGAGGCCGGCCGGATCCTCGGCCGCGCGCGCTCGCGCATCGAGTACATGGCGATGAACGAGGTGCAGGAGAACCTGCTCGACGAGATGGAGGCGATCCAGGTGGCCTGCCAGCACGCTGCGGACGCGGTGCGGTCGAAGTTCTTCGTCGGGGAACCGGCCGCGTGGAAGGGGGAGAGCGCATGAGCGTCGTCCGGGTGGTGCACCGCACCACGTTCAGCTACGACCAGCCGGTCCTCGCCTCCTACAACGAGGCGCGGATGCGGCCGGCGGCCCTGTCCGGCCAGCGGGTGCTCGACACCGAGCTCCACGTGGCGGCCGCGACCCACATGTCCAGCTACACCGACTACTTCGGGACGCTCGTCGACGTCGTCGAGGTGCTCTCCCCGCACGACACGCTGACGGTTCGCGCCGAGTGCGTGGTCGAGCGCGACCCGGTGCATCTCTTCGAGGGGGCGAGCTGGGAGGAGGTCCGGCGGCCCGAGGTCCTCGACGAGCTGGGCGAGTGGCTGCAGGGCGACCCGGTGACGGACCCGCCCGAGGAGCTCGCCGCGTTCGCCGCCGACGCCGCGGCGCGCATGGACCCGCAGGAGGCGGCCATCGCGGTGTGCGAGCACATCGGCGAGCGGGTCGAGTACCAGAGCGGCGTGACGTCGGTGCACGGGCACGCGGCCGACGCGTGGCGGGCCGGCAAGGGCGTGTGCCAGGACATCACGCACCTCACGCTGGGGGCGCTGCGGTCGATCGGTATCCCGGCGCGGTACGTCTCGGGCTACATCCACCCGACCTCCGCAGAGATCGGGGAGTCCGTGCTGGGCGAGTCGCACGCCTGGGTCGAGTTCTCGGCGGGGCGCTGGACGCAGCACGACCCGACGAACCGCACCGCGGTCGGGGAGCACCACGTGCGGGTCGCGCACGGGCGGAGCTACGCCGACGTCTCACCGCTGCGCGGCGTCTACTCCGGCGGCGGGACCTCGCGCCAGACGGTCGAGGTGCGGACCACGCGGGAGGCGTAGGCGAGGACGCCGGCCGACGGACCTGCCCGGGTCGGGCGGTCGGTCTCGCCCAGGTCAGGCGGTTGACCTGCCCGGGTCGGGTGTTCGCGGCGACCGGACGCCGGCACGTCTGCACCGCGATCCGGAGCGGTCGGCCACGTGACTGGGCGGGCCGCCGACGGACCTGCGTCAGTCGCTCGCGGCCTCCGAGTCGGCCTCGCCGGACCCGTCGCTGGTCGAGCAGTCGGCGACGATGTCGACCTCGGCGCCCTCGATCGGCGCCTGCGTGAGCGCGTCGAACCCGTCGATCGGACCGGTCACCGTCCACACGCCCCCGTCCTCGACGGCGGTCGCGGTCAGCTCCTCGCCGAGGCCCGCGCTGGTCATCCACATCATCGGGCCGCCCTCGTCGGGGGACTCCGTGGACTGGACGACGACGGACGTCAGCTCCTGCTGGCTGAACGAGACGACGGCTGAGAGGTCGCCGTGGTCCGGGCTGGTGCCGGCGAGCGAGACGACGAGGCCCTCCTCGTTGCCGAGGCACTCGACGCTCACCTCGCCGTCGGTGGACGCGATGCCCGCGGTGATGGTGTTGGCGTCCGACGTGTTCGTCACGTGGTCGACGCCCTCGGGCAGCGTCTCGGTGTCGTTCGGCGGGATCGCGCCGCTCGTGGGGACCTCGGGGCGGTCCGACGGGGACTCCGTCGTCGGGTCCGAGCCCGAGCCCGTCTCCGTCGAGCTTCCTTCGCCGCCGGAGTCCGTCGTCGTGGACTCGTCATCCCCTCCGCCGCATGCGGCCAGGACGGTGGCGAGGGCGAGGGCGGCGGTGACGGCCGTGGCACGGCGTCGGAACGGGGCGGGAAGCACCTGGTCTCCTAGCGATCGGGGAGGCGGCGGGTCCGGTGGGACAGCCTCCGACCGGACGACGGTACACAGCCCAGGTGTCCGACGCGGGAACGGCGGGCGACCCGTGGGCCGCCCGCCGTCCCCGCCGTGGTCCGGTCGTGCGTCGGGCCGTCTGCTCGTGCGTCAGGCCGTCTGCTCGTGCGTCAGGACTTCTGCACCGTGATCGTCCAGGCGGCGTCGCCGACGCGGTCGAAGTGCGTGACCGGGTAGCCGTTCTCGGCGGCCCAGCGCGGGATCGCGTCGGTGGCCTGCGTGCAGTCGAAGTTGATGACGAGGTGGTCGCCGTCGTCGAGGGTGGCCATGGCCTGCTTGGCCTCGACGAGCGGGAAGGGGCAGACCTGGCCGTCGGTCTCGAGCGTGAGCGGCATCGTTCTCTCCTTGTGTTGGTGGCGTGTGCCGGTAATTCGTGTGTGGTGCCGAGTCGTCGGGCACGGTGACCGAGTCGTCGGTGGTGGGTGACGAGTCGTCGGGCGCGGTGGCCGGGCGACCGGTCGTGGGTGCCGGCCGGGTGACCGGTGGTGGGTGCCGGCCGGGTGGCCGGTGGTTCGTGCTGAACAGGTGGTAGGAGACGCCGGGTGGCCGGCGGGTCGTGCTGAACAGGTGGTACGAGACGCCGGGTGGCCGGCGGGTCGTGCTGAACAGGTGGTGCATGACGCCGGGTGGCCGGCGGTGCGAGTCGTCCGGCTCTCGGTCGGCGACGAGCGCGGGATCAGGCGTTGGTGAGGACCTTGCCGCCGCCGGCGTCACCGGCGCCGCCCGCCGTCGCGCCGGCGGAGCCCGCCGTGCCGCCGACTCCCGCCCCTGCCGTCGCCGCGCTGCCGCGGTGGCGGAGGATGAAGACGTGGGTGGCGGCACCGGTGCCGAGGATCATGAAGATGAGCGACAGCCAGCCCTGGTAGGAGAACTGGGCGGTGCCGACCATGGCGTTGCCGATCGTGCAGCCGCCGGCGAGCGAGGCGCCGACCCCCATGAGCGCGCCGCCGGAGATCGACCGCACGAGGGTGGTCGTGTCGGGCACGCGGAGCCGGAACTCGCCCGACCCCTTCGCGGCGATGAAGGCGCCGACGAGGATGCCGAGGATGAGCATGACGCCCCAGTCCACGAGCTCGACGTCCCCGGTGACGAGGAAGTTGACGAGGTTCGCGGACGGCGTCGTGATGCCGAGACCGGACGGGCGGCCCGCGGCGGTGCTCAACGGCCAGGCGACGATCGCGATGACGCCGATGACGACCGCGGTGCCGAAGGCGTGCCACGGCTTCTCGAACAGGATGCGGGCCAGGCCGCTGCGGCGGGGCGGGAGCGTTGCGAGCACGGTGCTCGGCTCGGCCGAGAGGTGCCGGTAGGTCGCCCAGCCGACGGCGGCGACGAGGATCCCGACGAGCCACCACGGCGAGATGCCGAGCGAGTCGTGGATCGTCGTCACCGGCACGGTCTGGGCTCGGGCGGCGGCCGTGAGGTCCGCGAACACGCCGTACTTCATGATCGCCGCGAAGCCGGCGTAGAAGATGAGCGCGAACCAGGAACCGATGAGTCCCTCGCTCGACCGGTAGAAGGTGCCTGTGGCGCAGCCGCCCGCCAGGACGATGGCGAACCCGAAGATGAAGGCGCCGACGATCGTCGCGACGGGCGCGAGCTCTCCGGCGCCGAGCTCGATGACGCCGGCCGCGTCGAGGGCGAAGATGCCCACGGACTGCACGGCCACGACGACGAGGAACGCGGTGAGCCAGCGGGTCTTGCGGCCCACCCACACGTCGCGGAACGCGCCGGTCACGCAGAATCGGCCGCGTTGCAGGGCGAAGCCGAGCGCTCCGCCGACGATCAGTCCTGTCAGGATCATGGTGGTCCCCCTGGTGAGTGGTGCGACGGCGCAGGTGGTGGCTGCGCCTTGGCCGCTGTCGCCCCGGACGTTAAGGACCTGCCGCCGCGCCGCGTCGGCCCCGACGGCGAGAGTCCGGGATGCGAGACAGCGGCCCCTTGGACGGCGCGTTCGTCGTCGTCGGGCGGGGTCTGGCGGGTTCTTCGGACGTCGAGTCCCGGCGGGGCGAGGTGGTCCCGAGAGGTGGTGGCGTCGTCGTCGTGCGGGGTGGTCCGGGGCCTTCGCCAGGGGGCCGAGGCGATGCCCGCCGGCGGGCCGACCACGCGCCCCGGGGTGCGCGAACGCACCGTGACGGGCCGCGGCAGGACGGGGCTCGTGTGCGACGATGGGCCCTCCCGCCCGACCCCGTGAAGGTGAGCAGTGCCCCCGATCCCCGACGCGTCGACAGCCGCGAGCATCGCCCCGGCGTCGACGCCGCCCGCGCAGCTGCGCAACTTCTGCATCATCGCGCACATCGACCACGGCAAGTCGACCCTCGCGGACCGCATGCTCGGCATCACGGGCGTCGTGGCGGACCGCGACATGCGGGCGCAGTACCTCGACCGGATGGACATCGAGCGCGAGCGCGGCATCACCATCAAGTCGCAGGCCGTGCGCATGCCGTGGCAGGTGGGCGACACCGCGTACGCGCTCAACATGATCGACACCCCGGGGCACGTCGACTTCTCCTACGAGGTCAACCGGTCGCTCGCGGCGTGCGAGGGCGCGCTGCTGCTCGTCGACGCCGCGCAGGGCATCGAGGCGCAGACGCTCGCGAACCTCTACATGGCGCTCGAGAACGACCTGGCGATCATCCCGGTGCTCAACAAGATCGACCTGCCGGCGGCTCAGCCCGAGAAGTTCGCCGAGGAGCTGGCGAGCCTCATCGGCGGCGAGCCGGAGGACTGCCTGCGGGTGTCGGGCAAGACGGGCGACGGGGTCGTCGACCTGCTCGATACGATCGTGCGGGACATCCCGGCCCCGGTGGGCGAGGCGTACGCGCCGGCGCGGGCGATGATCTTCGACTCCGTGTACGACACGTACCGCGGCGTCGTCACCTACGTGCGGGTCGTCGACGGGCGGCTCGACCCGCGCGAGCGCATCGAGATGATGTCGACCGGGTCGGTGCACGAGCTGCTCGAGATCGGCGTGATCTCGCCGGACGCGAAGCCGTCGAAGGGCCTGGGCGTCGGCGAGGTGGGTTACCTCATCACGGGCGTGAAGGACGTGCGCCAGTCGAAGGTCGGCGACACGGTGACGACCCAGACCCGTGGCGCCGAGGAGGCGCTCTCGGGCTACCGCGAGCCGCTGCCGATGGTGTTCTCCGGCCTGTACCCGGTGGACGGCTCGGACTACCCCGACCTGCGCGAGGCGCTCGACAAGCTCAAGCTCAACGACGCCGCGCTCACGTACGAGCCAGAGACGTCCGTGGCGCTCGGCTTCGGCTTCCGCTGCGGCTTCCTCGGCCTGCTCCACCTCGAGATCGTGCGCGAGCGTCTCGAGCGCGAGTTCAACCTCGACCTCATCTCGACGGCGCCCAACGTCGTCTACGAGGTGATCCTCGAGAACGGCGACCCGGTGACGGTGACGAACCCGTCCGAGTTCCCGTCGGGGGAGAAGTTCAAGGAGATCTCCGAGCCGATGGTGCGCGGGACGATCCTCACCCCCAGCGACTTCGTCGGCGCGGTCATGGAGCTGTGCCAGGGCAAGCGCGGCGAGCTGCTCGGCATGGACTACCTCTCCGAGGACCGTGTCGAGCTGCGCTACCGCCTGCCGCTCGCGGAGATCGTGTTCGACTTCTTCGACCAGCTCAAGTCGAAGACCAAGGGCTACGCATCCCTCGACTACGACGAGGACGGCCAGGCGCCCGCCGACCTCGTCAAGGTCGACATCCTCCTCAACCACGATGCCGTCGACGCCTTCTCGGCCGTCGTGCACAAGGACAAGGCGTACAGCTACGGCGTCGCGATGGTCGGCAAGCTCAAGGAGCTGATCCCGCGCCAGCAGTTCGAGGTGCCGATCCAGGCGGCGGTCGGGTCGCGGATCATCGCGCGGGAGACCATCCGCGCCCTCCGCAAGGACATGCTCGCCAAGTGCTACGGCGGTGACATCTCGCGGAAGCGCAAGCTGCTCGAGAAGCAGAAGGAGGGCAAGAAGCGGATGAAGTCGATCGGTCGGGTCGACGTGCCGCAGGAGGCCTTCGTCGCCGCGCTGCAGACCGACGCGCCGACCGGCAAGAAGTAGGTCGTGGTCGGTCGGCAGACGGCGGTGGGCGCGATCGCCGTCGGTGGCGTCGCTGCGCGCGGTCACGCGGGCGGGGAGGTCGTGCGTGGTGATGTCGTGCGTGGTGCTGTCGTGCGTCGAGACTCGACGTCCGCCGGCAGTGCATCCGCCGACCCCTCGTCCGAGGGTGGCCCCGCGTCCGTCGACGTCCGGTCCACCGGGAGTGTGTCCGGCGGCCTCTCGTCCGAGGGTGGCCTCGGGTCCGTCGACGTCCGGTCCACTGGGAGTGCGTCCGCCGACCTCTCGTTCGACGACGTCCGGTTCGACGAGGGCCCGGCCCGGGTCGCCGACGTCTGCTCGGTGACCGAGCTGTTCCACGTGGGCTCGCGCGGTCTGATGAGCGGGATCGACAAGCGCCCCGTCGACCGCCCCCTGACCGTGCTGCGGCACGGCGTGTGGGGCGACGTCCAGGGCGACCGGGAGCACCACGGCGGCCTGTTCAAGGCCGTGTACGCGTACGCGAGCGAGACGCGCGAGGCGTGGGCGTCGTCGTTGGGGCGGGAGTGCCCGCCCGGATCGTTCGGGGAGAACCTCGCCACTCGGGGGTTCGACGTCGACGGGGCTGTCATCGGCACGCGCTGGCGGGTCGGGACGACGGTGCTCGAGGTGACCGCACCACGTACTCCGTGCCGAACCTTCGCGGCGTGGATGGACGAGCCCGACTGGGCGCGGCGATTCTCTGCCGGAGGGCGCTGCGGGGTGTACCTCCGGGTGCTCGAGACAGGGAAGATCGCGGCGGGGGAGCTGATCGACGTCGTGGACGTGCCCTCGCACGGGGTGACGGTGGGTGATGCGTCCGCCGGGCTCGACGCCGAGCGGGCCGACGCGCTGCTCGACTGGGCCGCGGCGAGCGGGACCGTGCTGTACGAGTCGCTCGTCAGGAACGCGCTCGGCGCGCTCGAGCGGGCGGACGGGGTCGCGGGCGTGGTCGAGGGCGCGGTCGAGGGCCCACGATCCCCCACCCGGTCGGGATCTACCACCCGGTCGTGGTCCGCTACGGAGGAGGGTCGGCGCTCGAGCACGACTGCTCCCCGGGACCGCTCAGGACGGTCGGCGGAGGCCCGAGTCTTCCCCGGTTCCCTCCGTTCGACGGGCCGCGGCCTCGGCGGGGGCGAGGCATGAACCCCGAGCACGACGACGACAAGCCCGTGATCGACGCCCGCATCCGCTCGTTCACCCGCCGAGGCAACCGGCTCAAGCCCAGGCTCGCGGAGGTCTGGGAGCAGCGTGCCGGCGTGGTGCTCGACGTCCCGATGGAGACGGAGACGGGCGTGGCCGGAGGCACCCGGCTCGATCTGGATGCCGTCTACGCGGACACTGCTGGTGCTGGTGCCTGCCCAGTGACGGCGGACGTCTCGAGCGCGCGCCTCGTCGTCGAGATCGGGTGCGGCGCCGGCGAGCAGATCGTGCACGCGGCGCTCGCAGATCCGGACACGCGGTTCCTCGGGCTCGAGGTGTGGCAGCCGGGCCTGGCGAGGACCCTCGCCCGGGTCCTCGACGAGGGCGCGACGAACGTCCGGCTCCTCGGCGTCGACGCCCAGCAGGCGCTGCCGATCCTCCTGCCCGCGGGTTCCGTCGACGAGCTGTGGACCTTCTTCCCGGACCCGTGGCGCAAGTCGAAGCACCACAAGCGGCGCATCGTCTCGGCCGAGTTCGCATCCGTCGTCGCGGGGTTGCTGGCCCCCGGCGGGATCTGGCGGCTCGCGACCGACTGGCAGAACTACGCCGACCAGATGATTGCCGTGCTGGATGCCCACCCCGCGTTCGACCTGACCGTCGAGCCGGAACGGTGGAAGGGGCGCACGCTCACACGGTTCGAGCGGCGCGGCGTCGAGGAGGGGCGGCCCGTCACGGACCTCACGGCGGTCCGGCGCGATGTGGGCGTTCGAGGCGTCGAGGCTACGGCGGGCGTCGTGGGCACGGAAGGCGTCGTGGGTACGGAAGGCGTCGTGGGTAGGGAAGGCGTCGTGGGTAGGGAAGGCGTCGAGGCTACGGCGGGCGTCGAGGGTCCGGCGGGCGTCGAGGCCGACGGACGAAGCACGGGCCTCCGGGACGCCGGAGGAACCACGGATGTCGAGCAGCGGGCCTCCGATGGCTGACCTGCCGCAGGGCGACCCCGCCCCCGACGACGGACGACTCCCCACCACTGCTGCCGAAGGTGCCGGTGACCGGACCTTCTCGGTCTACCTCCATGTGCCGTTCTGCGCCGTGCGGTGCGGGTACTGCGACTTCACGACCTACACGAACGCGGAGCTCGGCGGCGGGGGGTCGGCTGCGGAGTACGCGGGCAACGCCGTCCGCGAGATCGAGCTCGCCGGCCGTGTCCTCGCCGACCCCGAGCTCGTCTCGGCGGGGATGGCGCCCCGGCTCGTGTCGACCGTCTTCCTCGGAGGAGGCACCCCGACGCGCCTCCCGGTCGACGATCTCGGGCGGATGATCGGCGCCGTGCGCGACACGTTCGGGCTTGCTCCGGGGGCCGAGGTGACGACCGAGGCCAACCCGGACTCGGTCGACCGCGAGGCGCTCGAGGCGTTGGCCGCCGCCGGTGTCACGCGCGTGTCGTTCGGAATGCAGTCGGCGGTGCCGGACGTGCTGGCCACACTCGACCGCACGCACGATCCCGACCGGGTCCCGCTCGCCGTGTCGTGGGCGCGGGATTCGGGGCTCGACGTATCCGTCGACCTCATCTACGGCACCCCGGGCGAGAGCCTGGAGGACTGGCGGACGACGCTCGAGGCCGCTCTCGCGATGGAGCCCGATCACGTCTCGGCGTATGCGCTCGTCGTCGAGCGGGGGACGCGGATGGGGGCGCAGGTGCGCCGGGGTGAGCTCAGGCTGCCCGACGACGACGACCAGGCCGAGAAGTACGAGCTCGCCGACTCCATGCTCGCCGGCGCGGGCTACGGCTGGTACGAGGTGTCGAACTGGGCGAAGGTCGAGCCGGGAGACTCACCCGCAAACGGCACGCTCGTCCACGCGAGCCGACACAACCTGGCGTACTGGCGGGGCGGAGACTGGTGGGGTGTCGGCCCGGGCGCCCACAGCCATGTCGGGGGCGTCAGGTGGTGGAACGGGAAGCACCCCACGCCGTACGCGGCCCGGCTGGCGGAGGGGCTGAGCCCGGCCGTCGGGCGGGAGGTGCTCGGTGCTGAGTCGCGCGAGCTCGAGCGCCTGCTGCTGGGTGTCCGTCTCGCCGAGGGCGTCCGGGTCGCCTCGCCGGACGGACTCACCCCCGACGACGCCGAGGCCCACCTCGCGGGTCTCGTCGCCGAGGGTCTGTGCGAACCTGGGCCGGCCGCCGAGGGGCGGGTGCGGCTCACGCTGCGCGGTCGGCTGCTGGCCGACGCGGTCGTGCGTGAGCTGACGGGCTAGGAGCGTCAGGCGCTCGGCCTGACCTGCCGTGCCACGAGCTCCCGAGGCGCCGATCGAGTGGTCGGTGACACCGGTACCGCAGCCCACAGGCCGACTGGTCGACGGACGACGCCACTATGACGTGGGCATGCGTACGAGCACGGCCGTGCACAGGTGTACGCGGACGTGCTCGCAGGCGGTGCCGTGATCGTTGGTGCGGTGTGGTTATCGCGGTGACGACGGTGGTGGAGCGGGAATGCTCGGGCTGCGGGCGGGATCTTGCTCGGCTTCCCGTCCACGTTCCGTTTCCTGTGCGGCGTTGCCGCCCGGTTCCCTTTCGACTTCCCACTCGCGTTCGGCCTCCCGTTCTCGTTCGGAGGCCCGGTTGTCGGTCACCCGCCGGCTCACGCGGTCCTTCATGGCCTGGAGCCGCTGGCTGGTCATCTCGGGGCCGGGGGTGTGCCGGTAGGGGAAGGGGGAGCGGGGCACGGCGTACCGGTGACCGGTGGGGGTGCGTACCTCGTGGCTGCCGTCGGGGCTGGTGGCGTGCCGCCAGTTCGGGTTCTGCTTGGTGTAGTTGCAGCTCGCGCAGAGACCGGTGCCGTTCTCGGCGCTGGTGGGGCCGCCAGCTGCGTGATCGATCGTGTGGTCAATGTGTTCGACGGGGTTCGAGCAATAGGGGGTTCGGCAGATGTCGTCCCGGGTCAGGACGAGCTGTCGCAGCCGGCCGTCAAAGGTGCGCGAGCGGGACTCGGTGGTCAGCACGCCGCCGTGGGCAGGGTCGGTCCACAGCCGGGTGAACCACACGATGCGGGCGTGGCGTACGGCCTCTCGGGCGGTGTCGGCGGGCAGGGGGCCGTGTCCGGTGAGCCAGGCCGGGACGTCAGACCCGGCGAGGCTCTCGGCGGGCATGACGATGGACAGCTCGACGTCGCGAGGAGCCGTGATCGCCGTGCCGGTGATGTGCTCGACGAGGAGGTCGGCCGCGATCTGCTTCTTGGTCCGCCCGTCGGACTCGCCGTCGTTGGTGATCGTGTGGGTCTGGCGGGTCAGGGAGGCGTGGACGCGGACGGCGTCGGTCATAGGAAGGTGGGCGGTGAGGTAGGCCATGGATCCGGTGCCGCCGCGGATGCTGACCCGTCGTTGCGATGCCTCGTAGGCGCGGCGGGTGCTCTCGTGGTCGTTGTCGAGCTCCATGGCGTACTTACGGGCGTGGGTGTGGACCTGGCCCCGCCCCATGGTGGGGAGGTCCGGTGCCAGACGAGCATCGACGGTGCGCCTGTCCTCGGGGTCGAGGCCGAATGTCTCGCGCATGACGACGGCGGCGTGATCCTCGCTGACCTGGCCGGTCTCCATGAGATGCAGGGTGTGGGGGAGGTCCTCGTCCAGAGCGCGGGCCAGGGCGAGGGCCCGCTGTCCGCGTCCGGGGGTGCTGCGGCGAGCGAGTGCGATCTCCTGTGCCAGGCCGGCGCCCTGCTTCGCGACGGGGACGCCGCGGGCCCGCTCGGCTCCGATGCGCGTGTGTCGCAGGTCCGCGGCAGCCCGGGCCTGGGCGGCGTGGGCGGCGGCGACGAGCTCGTCCAGGGCGGTGATCTGCTCGATCGCGTCGGCCTCGTTATCACGGCGCAGGCCGACGAGGGCGTCACGCATCGTACGCACGTCCGCCGCGCCGAGGACCGGCAGGTCGGACCCGCGCGTGGGCGACTCATGGCCGTCCGTCAGCGCGGGCGATGGCGCAGCAGCGGTGGTCTCGTGGCCGGACTCGTGGGTCGTCATCGCTGCTACCTCCCTCGTCGTCGTGCTGGACTGTCCGAACGCGTGTTCGAACTAGACCTAATGTACCGCTATCAAACGACACTTGGAAGGGTTGAACGCAAATCTGTGGATGGATTGGTAACAAACCGGCATGTGGATACATCATCAGCAAGCAAACGACCGTGAGATCGCTGCGGTAGAGCGGTAGAGCGGTAGAGCGGTAGAGCGGTAGAGCGGTAGAGCGGTACGGCGGTACGGCGGTACGGCGGCACGGTTGTGCGGAGATGCGGAGATGCGGAGATGCCGAGGCCCGACGGAGCGTCGGCGTCGTGCGAGGAGGCGCGACCCCTTCGAACGCGCACGCACCTACGCAACCTGAGCATCGGCGTCGTGCGAGGAGGCGCGACCCCTTCGAACGCGCACGCACCTACGCAACCGGAGCGCCGTCGTCGTGCATGGAGACCCGCCCCCTCGGAGGGCGCACGCACCTACGCAACCGGAGCGCCGTCGTCGTGCATGGAGACCCGCCCCCTCGGAACGCGCACGCCCCTACGCAACCTGAGCATCGGCGTCCTACGAGCAGGCACCACACCTCGAAAGGCGCACGCACCTACGACATCGGAGCAACGGCGACGTTCAGACGGCCGTGACCGTCCGAGGCGGCGAAGGACCGCCTGCGCCCCCGACCTACTCCGGCACCCCGGTGACGAAGTCGATGAGCTCCTCGACCCGCCCCAGCAGCTGCGGCGACAGGTCGGCGTACGTCCGCACCGAGCCGAGGATGCGCTGCCAGCCGCGCGCGATGTCGCCTTGGTCCGCGTGCGGCCACCCCAGCGCGGCCAGCGTCCCCACCTTGATGTCGGTCCCGCGCGGCACGTGCGGCCACTCCTTCAGCCCCACGCGCTCCGGCCGGACCGCCTGCCACACGTCGACGTACGGGTGGCCGAGCACGAGCACGTGCTGCGACGCGCGCCCGAGCCGACGCCGCGCGTCCTCCACGAGCCGGGTCTCCTTCGACCCGGTGACGAGGTGGTCGAGCAGCACGCCGGCGCGCCGCTGAGGCCCCGGCCGGAAGGTCCGGAGGACGTCGGCGAGGTGATCGGCGCCCTCGAGCTGCTCGACCACCACCCCCTCGACCCGCAGGTCGTCGCCCCACACGCGCTCGACGAGCTCGGCGTCGTGCCGCCCCTCCACCCAGATCCGCGACGCGCGCGCGACCCGAGCCCGTTGACCCTCGACCCTGAGCGAGCCCGACGCCGTGAGGTTCCGCCCGCCGGCGGTCCGTGCCACGTCGGGGCGCGCCTGGGCCGAGGACACGGTCGGCGGCACGAGCTTCACGGGCGCGCCGTCGATCCAGAAGCCTGGCCCGAGCGTGAACGAGCGACGCTTCCCGAGCCGGTCCTCGAGCGTGACGAGGTGCATCCCGCCGGACTTCTCGATGCGGGTGATCGCCCCGACGAACCCGCTCTCCACGTCCTCGACCACGAGGCCCTTCTCGGCGGGGACGTCACGGGTGACGGGTCGCCGGCGCGGGTCGGGACGGGGGGAGGAGAGGACGTCGCGTCCATATCGGTCGGTCACCGGCCGAGGGTACGTAGACCCGCGCGCCCGACGCCGGAGCCTCGCCCGGTCCGTCGTGTCGCCGGGGTGGGTGCCTGGGTCGGCAGGGCCCGACGCCGGAGCCTCGCCCGGTCCGTCGTGCCATCCCTCGGAGGGGGCACCACGTGCGAGGACGTGCCGGGGTCGGTGGGACGTCGGCGAGCGTGCTGCCGGGTCCGGCGCGCGGGCCAGGGAGCGCGGGCCAGGGAGCGCGAGCCAGGGAGCGCGGGCGTGCGCCGATCAGCCCAGCTCGACCCCGACGATCGCGTGCACCGCGACGATCGCGACCGCCACGACCAGTCCGGCGACGACCACGGGCGTCGCCCCCACGGACCACGGGCGGCGCCGGTAGGGCACCGCCTTCCAGAAGATGGTGGCCATGGGTGCGAAGACGAGCGCCGTCGACGGGCCGATGATCGTCCACGCGAACAGCTCGCCGTCCAGCCCGGCGAGGACGGCGACCCCTCCGTAGATCGCGAGGATCGCGGCCGTCGCCACGAGCCACGTCCATACCGACGCGCTGCGGAACGGCGCCGGCGTCTCGAACGTGCGGCCGATCTCCCGGGCGAGCAGGTAGGCGCACAGGAACATCCCGGCCACCCCGACGACGAACGACGCGATCGACCAGACGATCCCGAGGCCCCAGGCCTCGAATGCGACGGCCGTGTCGCCGACCGGCGCGACCAGCGCGATCATCAGGTACCCGAACGCCCCCTGGATGCTGCTGAGCCCGATCCAGGTGAGCAGGGCACGCGCGTAGCCGGACGGCATCGGCCGGGACGCGGCCCAGGCCAGGAGGCCGAGGACCACCGAGAACACCGGCCCCGCCATCGCAATGAGCGCGAGGTCCGCGTCCGACGCCGGCGGGTGGTCCGCCATCGCCCCGTGCACGGTCGAGCTGCCGACCAGCAGCACCGCGGTGACGGCGTGCGCGTACTCGTGGAGCTGGATCTGGAGGATCACCGCCGTCACGGCGACCGCCGCCGTCAGCAGCGTGATCCGCCGCGGAGAGGGGGTGGGCGCGGGGCGTGGCGACGGCACCTCGGCGGCGTCGATGGCGTGGCTCATCCGGTCTCTCCCGTGGCGTTCGGCGTCGTCGTCGCGGGTCCCGTCCGTCGACGTCCCCGGTCCCGTCGCGCCGGACGCTAGCAGCGGCCTGACCGCCGGTGGCCCGCTTCACGGCGGGAATCACCCGGGGCGTCGTACGATTGGCACTCAGGAGTGCCGAGTGCTACCTCGAGGCGCCGGGTGCTCCCTCGACAGCCAGGCCGACGGATCGACCGATCGTCGGCCGGCGGCGGTCGAGGAGCGCGCGGCCGTCGACGGGCCCCGGCACCCGGCCCGCCGCGAACGACGGCGACGCACGACACGCGACGAACGACGCACGACGACGAAGGAGGTGCCATGTCGACCGAGGATCGCCGCCTGCGCGTGCTCCAGGCCATCGTCAGCGACTTCGTCCGCACGTCCGAGCCCGTCGCCTCCCGCGCCCTCGTCGAGCGCCACCACCTCGACGTCTCGCCGGCCACGATCCGCAACGACATGGCCGCCCTCGAGGAGTCCGGGCACATCGCCCAGCCCCACACCTCCGCCGGGCGCGTGCCCACGGAGAAGGGGTACCGGGCCTTCGTCGACGAGATCGCCACCCTCAAGCCGCTCTCGGGCGCCGAGCGCGCCGCGATCGAGACGCTGCTCGGCCGCTCGGTCGACCTGGACGACGTCGTCGAGCGCACCGTCCGCCTGCTCGCGCAGCTGACCAACAACGTGGCCGTCGTCCAGTACCCCTCGCTCAGCCGCACCTCGCTGCGCCACCTCGAGCTCGTCCCGCTCGACGGTCGCCGCCTGCTCATCGTCATCATCACGTCGGCCGGTCGCGTCGAGCAGCGCACCGTCGAGGTGCCGCCGGAGTCGGACCCGGTCGACATCGCCGAGCTCGGTGCCCGCCTCAACCTCGTGTGCGCCGGCCTGCCCGCCCCGAGCATCGGCCCCGCCCTCGTCGACCTCGCGGACCGCCTCGAGCCGAGCCGGCGCCCGCTGCTCGACGTCGTCGCCTCCGAGCTCACCCGCGTCCTCGCCGCCGACTCCGAGGAACGGATCGTCCTCGGCGGCACCGCCAACCTCGCCCGCGCCGGCACCGACTTCAGCCGCACGATCGGCCCGGTGCTCGAGGCACTCGAGGAGCAGGTCGTCCTGCTGCGCCTGTTCGCCGAGATGGAGGCCGACCGGATCACGGTCCGGATCGGCTCCGAGAACCACCACGACTCGCTGTCCGAGGCGTCCATCGTCGCGGGGGCGTACGGTGCGTCGGGCGAGGTCGTCGCGCGGGTCGGCGTGCTCGGCCCCACGCGCATGGACTATCCCGGCACCATGGCGGCGGTCCGCGCCGTCGCCAGGTACCTCTCCCGCTTCCTCGGAGGGTAGGCACCACTCGTAGCAGCGCGCGGTCGGCCGCCGGCGAGAGTCACTCCCGCCCGACGACGAACCCCACGCCCGACGGCGACCACCCCGCCCGACGACGAACCCCCGCGCCGAGACCCCGACCAGCACCGAGCCCCCGACCCGGCACCGATCTCCTGAACCGGCATCGACATCCCGAACCAGCACCGACCAGAACCGACACCCAGACAGATTGCGACCTGTGAGCGACTTCTACTCGATCCTCGGCGTGAGCCGTGACGCGAGCCCCGACGAGATCAAGCGCGCGTACCGCAAGCGCGCCCGCCAGCTGCACCCCGACGTCGCCGGGCCCGAGGCGGGCGACCAGTTCAAGGACGTCCAGCGCGCCTACGACGTGCTCCGCGACGAGGACAAGCGGCGGCTCTACGACGCCGGCGGCGAGGACGCCCTGCGCGGCGGTGGCGCAGGCGGGGCGGGGGCCGCCGGGTTCGGCGACTTCGCCGACATCTTCTCCCAGTTCTTCGGCGGTGCCGCGGGTGGCGGGATGCGCGGCCCCGTGCCGCGTGCCCGTCGTGGCCGCGACTCCCAGATCATGCTCGACATCGACCTCGTCGACGCCGTCTTCGGCTCGACCGAGGAGATCCCCGTCCAGACCGCGATCGTCTGCGGCACCTGCAACGGCACCTGCTGCCGCCCCGGCACCTCGCCCGCGACCTGCACCACGTGCGGCGGCCAGGGCTCGGTCCAGCGCGTCACGCGTTCGTTCCTCGGCCAGATGATGGCCACGTCGGTGTGCCCCGCCTGCTCCGGCCACGGCACCGTCATTCCTGAGCCCTGCCAGGAGTGCTCCGGCGAGGGCCGCGTCCGCTCGCGCCGAACGATCGCGGTCGAGGTCCCGGCGGGCGTCAGCACCGGCACCCAGCTGCGTCTCCAGGCCCAGGGCGAGGTCGGCCCCGCCGGCGGCCCTCCCGGCGACCTCTTCGTCGAGATCCGCGAGCGCCCGCACCCGGTGTTCCAGCGCCACGGCGACGACCTCCTGTGCACGCTGACCATCCCGATGACCGCCGCGGCGCTCGGTACGGTCGCCTCGATCGAGACGCTCGACGGCCCGCGGGACATCGACGTCGAGGCCGGCACCCAGCCCGGCGAGCGCATCACGCTCGAGGGGCTGGGCGTGGGCCGGCTGCGCGCCCGCGGACGGCGCGGCGACCTGCACGTCGACGTCGAGGTCACCGTCCCGACCAAGCTCGACGACGAGCAGCGCGAGCTGCTCGGCACCCTCGCGTCGATGCGCGGCGAGGAGCGTCCCGAGGCACGGCTCACCAGCGCCGACAGCTCGATGTTCTCGCGGCTGCGCGAGCGCTTCGTCGGCCGCTGACGGACCCGACGCCACCCACCGGACACGCCATGGCTGCCGACGTGACGTCTGCCTGCGACCCGCCTCCGACGGCGCGGCCCGGAGATCTCCTCGCGGGGGCCGTCCCTGCCGTGGTGCGGTGATCCGGTGACACGTCCTGTCTTCCTCGCGGACCCCGCCGAGCTCGCGTCGGCGGCGGTCGGTGCCGAGGTCCACCTCGGCGGACCCGAGGCGCACCACGCCGCGACCGTGCGACGCCTGAGGACCGGCGAGGAGGTCGACCTCGTCGACGGCGCCGGCCGCCGCGTGACCGGCACCGTCGCGGCCGTCGCGAAGGACCGGCTCGCCGTGTCGGTCACCGCCGTCCTCGACGAGCCGGCCCCGACGCCGCAGCTCGTCCTCGTCCAGGCCCTCGCCAAGGGCGGACGGGACGAGCAGGCGGTCGAGTCGGCCACCGAGCTCGGCGTCGACCGGGTCGTGCCCTGGCAGGCCGACCGGTGCGTGTCCCGCTGGGACGCCAAGGCCGCGAAGGGCCGCGCGCGCTGGGCGTCCGTGGCCGAGGGGGCGGCCAAGCAGTCCCGGAGGGCCTTCGTCCCCGCCGTCGACGACGTCGTCACGACCTCGTCCCTCGCGGCCGCCGTCTCCCGCGCGTCCGCCGACGGCGCCGTCGTCCTCGTCCTGCACGAGTCGGCGACCGAGCGCCTCGCCGCGCTGCTGGGGAAGGGGGAGCGAGGCGCAGGGGTGGCCCCGCCGGGGGAGGGCGCGCCCACCGCGACCCCGCGCGAGCCGGCCCCGCAGACTCACGTTGTGCCCGATCGGATCCCGCGCGAGCCGGCCCCGCAGACGCACGACGTGCCCGCTCGGATCCCGCGCGAGCCGGCCCCGCAGGGACTCGCAGGCGCAGCGGCGGTGTGGTGCGTCGTCGGGCCGGAGGGCGGCATCTCCGACGACGAGACCGACCGCCTCGTCGCGGCCGGGGCACGACTCGTCCGGCTCGGTCCGCACGTGCTGCGGACCTCGAGCGCCGGGCCCGCAGCGATCGCGGCCCTCGGCGTGCGGCTGGGGCGCTGGTGAACGGGGTCCTCGACCCGTCGGCCGGGTCGTTCGTCGACGCCCGTGGCGAACGGCCGCGGCGCCGGTGAACGGGGCCGCCGGGGGCGATGGTCGTCGTCGGACGCCGTGGTTCGTGACCGTGGGGCCCGGCCCACGGCCCGGACGCCCGTGAACGCCCGTCTCGCTACCATGTCCCGGACAGCACCCGCATACCCCCAGGAGTCTCGAGGGCACCGTCCCCGACCCATGAACCGTACGAGCGCCACCGGCAGCCCCGCGCAGGGCGACGACACCCGCCACCTGACGATCCCCGACCACCTGCCGCCGATGCTCCTCCTCGGCGCGAACGACGAGGTGCTGCGCGCCGTCGAGCGAGGCTTCCCGAGCGTCGCGATCCACGTGCGCGGCAACGTCGTCACGCTGTCCGGCCCGGAGGGGGACGTCTCGCTGGCCGAGCGGCTCCTCGCCGAGCTCGTCGACATCGCGGTGGCCGGTCAGCCGCTGACGGCAGACGCCGTCGACCGCGCCACGGCGATCCTCACGTCCGGGGACACCCGCCCCGCGGACGTCCTCACCGCCGACATCCTCTCCTCGCGCGGCCGCACGATCCGGCCGAAGACGCTGGGGCAGAAGACGTACGTCGACGCGATCGACGCCCACACCATCACGTTCGGCATCGGGCCCGCGGGCACCGGCAAGACCTACCTGGCGATGGCGAAGGCCGTCCTCGCGCTGCAGCGCAAGGAGGTCACCCGGATCATCCTCACGCGACCGGCGGTCGAGGCCGGGGAGCGGCTCGGCTACCTCCCGGGCACGCTGACCGACAAGATCGACCCGTACCTGCGGCCGCTGTACGACGCGCTGCACGACATGCTCGAGCCCAACTCCATGCCCGGACTCATGGCTGCCGGCACCATCGAGGTCGCGCCGCTCGCCTACATGCGCGGCCGCACGCTCAACGACGCGTTCATCGTCCTCGACGAGGCGCAGAACACGACCCCCGAGCAGATCAAGATGTTCCTCACCCGCCTCGGGTTCGGGTCGAAGATCGTCGTCACCGGCGACGTCTCCCAGGTCGACCTGCCGACCGGGACGCGCTCCGGCCTGCGGGTGGTCCAGGAGATCCTGTCCGGGGTCGACGACATCGCGATGTGCCACCTCACCTCGCGCGATGTCGTGCGGCACCGCCTGGTCGGCGACATCATCGACGCCTACGAGCGCTGGGACGCCCAGGGCGAGGCCGACGTCGAGCGCGAACGGCGCACCGCCGCCCGCCGAGGTCGCACGGGCACGACCGGCAGCTCAGGTACGAGCACCCACACCCGACCCGCACGTCGATCAGGAGCCGAGCAGTGAGCATCGAGGTCAACGACGAGTCCGGCAGCGGCGCGGACGTCGAGGAGCTGGCGGCCCTGGCCCGGTACGTCCTCGAGGAGATGCGGGTCCACCCGCAGGCCGAGCTCTCGATCATGCTCGTCGACGAGGACGTGATGACCGACCTCCACGTGCGGTGGATGGACGAGCCCGGTCCCACGGACGTCCTGTCCTTCCCGATGGACGAGCTGCGCCCGGGGGCCGACGGCGAACCGCCCGTCGAGGGGACCCTCGGCGACATCGTCCTGTGCCCGAGCGTGGCGGCCGCGCAGGCCCGCACCGCCGGCCACTCGACCGCCGAGGAGCTCGGCCTGCTCACGGTCCACGGCATCCTCCACCTGCTCGGGTACGACCACGCCGAGCCCGAGGAGGAGAAGGAGATGTTCGACCTCCAGCGTCGGCTCCTGCTCACCTTCCTGGCCGGGCGGTGACCCGCCGGCCATGACTCCTCTTCATACCGGCGGCGCCCTGGCGGGCGTAGCGACCTCGTCCGGCGTCGCGCCCATCTGGTCCGGCGTCGCGCCGTCCTGGTCGGGTGTCGCACCGTCGTGGTCCGGCGTCGCGCCGTCGTGGTCCGGCATCGCACCGTCGTGGTCCGGCGTCGCGCCGTCCGCGGCCGTCGCGCCGGTGACCACCATCGTCCCGGGCACACCCGTGGTCGTGCTCCTCGTCGTCGCGGTGCTGCTCCTCGTGGTCGCCGCCCTCTTCTCGGCCGCGGAGTCGGCCCTGGCCCGCATCAGCCGCTCGAGCGTGACCGAGCTCGAGCACGCCGACCACCCGGCCGCGACCCGCGTCGCGCGCCTGGTCGAGCATCGGGAGACCGGGCTCGCGGGCCTCATGTTCGTCCGCGTCCTCGTCGAGATGACGACGGCCGTCCTGCTGACCGTCGCGGCCGCGGCACTGCTCGAGCCCTGGTGGCTGGTCGCGCTCGGGGCGGTCGGGGCGTGCCTGGTGCTCGTCGTCGTCGTGGCCGGGATCGGCCCGCGGCGGCTCGGCCAGCGTCAGCCGGGCAACGTGCTCGCCCGCCTCTCCCTGCTCGCCGCGGGCGTGACGGCGGTGGCCGGCGCGTTCGGGCGGCTCGGCCGGGCGGTCGCACCCGCCCGTCAGCGCTCCGAGGAGGACATCGCGCAGGAGTCCGCCGACGAGCTGCAGCAGCTCGTCGACCGGATGAGCGAGTCGGAACGGCTCGAGGACAGGGACCGTGAGCTCCTCGAGTCCGTGTTCCAGCTCGGCCGCACCTATGTCCGCGAGGTCATGGTCCCGCGCACGGACATGGTGTCCATCGAGGCCGAGCAGCCGCTGTCGAAGGCGCTCAACCTCTTCACCCGCTCCGGGTTCTCGCGCGTGCCCGTCCACGGCGAGTCCCTCGACGACCTGCGCGGCGTCCTCTACCTCAAGGACGTCATGCGCCGGGTGCACCGCCGCATGGACACCGAGCACGTGGTCTGCGCCGACGTCATGCGTGAGCCGTTCTTCGTTCCTGAGACCAAGCTCGTGGACGACATGCTGCGCGAGATGCAGCTCCAGTCCGTGCACATCGCCGTGGCGGTCGACGAGTACGGCGGCGTCGCCGGACTCGTGACGATCGAGGACCTGCTCGAGGAGCTCGTGGGCGAGATGGTCGACGAGCACGACCGCGCCGAGACCGTGGTCGAGGACCTCGGCGACGGCCGCTGGCGTGTCCCTGCGCGCACGCCCGTGAGCGACCTGGGCGAGCTCTTCGACCTCGAGCTCGACGACGACGACGTCGACACCGCCGGCGGCCTGCTCGCCAAGGCGCTCGGCAAGGTGCCGCTCGCGGGCGCCGCGGTCGACGTCGACGGCGTGCACCTGGAGGCCGAGCGGGTGGAGGGCCGGCGCCGCCGCGTGTCGACGATCCTCGCCCGCCGGAGCGAGCCAGACGTGGAGGAGGAGCGATGACCGACGTCGTGTTCCCGGGGGAGCCCGGGTCCGGCTCCGAGCTGGGCGAGGACACCAACGCGCTCGCCGGGCTCGACCTCGGCCACCTGGTCGACGAGGACTGGCCGGACGACCACCGCGCCGGGTTCGTCGCGCTCGTCGGGCGGCCCAACACCGGCAAGTCGACGCTGACCAACGCGCTCGTGGGGGAGAAGGTCGCGATCACGTCCGACCGCCCCCAGACGACGCGCCGGGCCGTCCGTGGAATCGTCCACCGCCCCGACGGCCAGATCGTCCTCGTCGACACCCCCGGCATGCACCGGCCGCGGACCCTGCTCGGGGAGCGGCTCAACGACGTCGTCCGGGAGACGCTGACCGGCGTCGACGTCATCGCCCTGTGCCTGCCCGCCGACGAGAAGATCGGGCCCGGCGACCGGCACCTGCTCGCCGAGGTCGAGGGGATGCGCGGCGACCTCGTCGCGGTCGTGACGAAGACCGACGCCGTGGGGCGGGGTGCGCTCGCCGAGAAGCTGCTCGAGGTGGGGGCGCTGGCCGACTTCGCCGAGATCGTGCCGGTCAGCTCGGTCGCCGGTGACCAGGTCGACCTCCTCGCCGACCTCCTGCTCGCCCGGATGCCGCTGTCCCCGCCGCTCTACCCGAAGGGGGCCACCGGCGACGAGGCGGTCGAGACGACGATCGCCGAGCTCGTCCGCGAGGCCGCGCTCGAGGGCGTGCGCGACGAGCTGCCGCACTCGATCGCCGTCGTCGTCGACGAGATGGTCGAGCGTGAGCGCGCCGAGGGGGATGCGCGGCCGCCGGTGCTCGCGGTGCACGTGTCCGTCGTCGTCGAGCGTGACTCCCAGAAGGCCATCGTCATCGGGAGGGGCGGGTCCCGCCTGCGCGACGTCGGCAGCCGGGCGCGCGCCGGCATCGAGGAGCGCCTGGGCCGGAAGGTCTACCTCGACCTGCACGTCCGCGTGGCCAAGGACTGGCAGCGTGACCCGCGCCAGCTGGGCCGCCTCGGCTTCTGAGGATCTGCCACCTCTCGTCGAGATTGCGGTTGGTGCACGTCGAGATTGCGGTTCGTCGTCGTCGAGACTGCGGTTGGGAGCCCCGCTCCCAGCCGCACTCTCGACGACGGGCCGTCGCGCTGAACCGCACCCTCGACGAACCGGGGCCGACCGGCTCGTGACCGGCCGGCCCCGGCCCTCGCGCGTCAGCCGATGTGGTCGACCATCTTGTGGATCGGCTCCTGCATGCGCGGGTAGGTGTCGATGTAGCTGTCCAGGTAGAACTGGTACTCCTCGTGCGCCTGCATGTCCGGCTCGATCGTGTCGGCCGTGTGGACCATCGCGTTCGAGGCGGACGTGATGTCGTCGTGCAGTCCGGCTCCCGCGGCGGCGAGGATGCACGAGCCCAGGGCGACGGCGTCGGGCACCTTCGTCAGCGTGATCGGGGTGCCGGTGACGTCGGCGTGCATCTGCATCCAGAACTGGCTGTTCGTGGCGCCGCCGCACGAGACGATCTCGTCGACCTTGTGGCCGGCCGCCCGCATCGTGCGCGCGATGTGCTCGGTGCCGAAGCAGACGCCCTCGAGGATCGCGCGGTAGAAGTGCGCCGGGCCGTGGTGCAGGGAGAGGCCCCAGAGGATGCCGCGGGCGCGCCCGTCGGTGTAGGGCGTGCGGTTGCCCTGGAAGTACTCGTTGACGATGAGCCCCTCGGAGCCGAGCGGGATCTGCGCCGCGCGCTCGTCCATGAGCGAGTACGCGGTGCGGCCGGCCGCCTCGGCCTCGTCCACGAGGTGCTTGGCGAAGTTGTCGCGGTACCACTTGACGACCGAGCCGGTGGAGACCTGCCCGCCCTCGACCGTGTACTGGCCCGGCATGACCGAGTCGGTGTAGCCGCCGAAGAAGCCCTCGCCGGAGATCGGCTGGTCGGTCTGGCCGATGAACACGTGCGACGACCCGGTGATGAGCGCCATCTTGCCGGGCGCGACGACGCCGAGCCCGATCTGACCGGCGAACGCGTCCGCGCAGCCCTGCGCCACCGGCGTGCCCTCGCGGAGCCCGAGGTGCTGCGCCGCGGCCGAGGTCAGCCCCCCGACGGCGACACCCAGGTCGTTGACCGTGCCCGGGATCTTGTCCAGCACGTCCGCCACGCCGATGTGCTCGTAGAAGTCGACCGGCCAGCCGCCGTTGTCACGGTCGTAGTACATGCGCGCCGACGCCGAGTTGATGTTGATCGTCCACTCGCCGGTCAGCTTGTACGTGATCCAGTCCGGGGCGTCGACGAGGTACTTGGCGTTGTTGAAGGTCTCCGGCTCGTGCTCCTTGAGCCAGGCCGTCTTGAAGGGGAACCACTCCGCCGTCGCGGGCATCGTGCCGCCGCCGTTGTACCGGCGTGCCTTCGAGTCCGACGTCGAGGCCCGCTCGGCCTGCTCGACGGCGCGCACGTCCATCCACATGATCGCCGGCCGCATCGCCTTGCCGGAGTCGTCCATCGCGACGACGGTCATCGTCGTCGCGTCGTAGCTGATGCCCGCGATGTCGGCGCCGGTGAGCCCGGCCTTCTCGAGCGCCTGGTGGCTGGAGGTGGCGATCGCCGACCACCAGTCGTCCTCGGACTGCTCGGCCCAGCCCGGTCGGGGGTGCGTCGTCGGGTAGGGCGTGGCGGCGAAGGCGACCGGGTCGCCGACGAGATTGAAGATCGCGACCCGGCAGCTCTCGGTGCCGAAGTCGATCCCCATGACGAACGGGCCGTCGGGGCGGGTGGATGCAGTCATCGTGTCTCTCCCTTGAGCGTGCTGGACCTGCCGGGCGACGTCGCCGTGGCCCGACCACGGGCCTCCGAGCGTACGCCGCCATCGGTGCCGAGCGAACACGGACACCCGATGACGCAACACCCGAAGATGTGGAAACAACAGAGCCTGATGTTAGCCTTCCGGTAGGCTTCATGTCATCGCCGCCGCACCGGCGGACCCGCCACACGAAGAGGTGACCCACGTGCCCGAGTCGTCAGGCGCCGCACACCGGCGCGACCTGCCCCGCTTCGTCACCAGCTCCGGGATCGAGATCCCGCACGTCGCCCTCGGGACCTGGCAGATGGACGGCGACGTCGGCCGGACCGCCGTCGCCCAGGGCATCCGGACCGGCTACCGGCTGATCGACACCGCGCAGCGCTACCACAACGAGGTCGACGTCGGCCGGGGCGTGCGCGAGTCCGGCGTGCCCCGCGAGGAGCTGCTCCTCGTCTCGAAGCTCCGGGGCGGTGACCAGGAGGCGCGCCAGGTGCGCCGCTCGTTCCTCACCTCGCTGCGCAGCCTCGACACCGACTACCTCGACCTGTACTACATCCACTGGCCGCTGCCGATGCTCGGCCGCTACCTCGAGTCCTACGAGGTGCTGATGGAGCTGCGGGCGGAGGGCCTCATCCGCGCGATCGCGGTGTCGAACTTCCTCCCCGAGCACCTCGAGTCGATCCACGCGAGGTTCGGCGAGTACCCCGAGGTCAACCAGGTCGAGCTCCACCCCGGGTGGCCGCAGGACGAGATCCGCGCCTTCGACGCCGAGCACGGCATCGTCACCCAGGGATGGGGTGTGGCCGGGCGCGGCAAGGGGATCATGGACGACGGCACGCTGGACGCCATCGCTGCGGACCACGGCGTGAGCGCCGTCGAGATCGCCCTGGCCTGGACCGTCCGCAAGGGCGTCGGCGCCGTCGCGAAGTCCGCCGACGAGGGGCGTCAGCGCGCCAACCTCGCCGCGCCCGGCATCGAGCTGTCCGACAAGGAGGTCGAGCGCATCGACGCGATGCCCGCCGTCGCGCTCGGCAAGGACCCCGCCGTCAACGAGGAGTACTGAGACGGGTCGGGCGCGCCTTCGGGTCCGTGCCCGACGGCGAACCCCGTGCCCGACGACGAACCCCATGCCCGACGGCGAACCCCATGCCCGACGGCGAACGGCGCGCTCGACGATTCCCGCTGCCCCATCCTGACGAACCGCAATCTCGACGAGCACGAACCGCAATCTCGACGAGCACGAACCGCAATCTCGGCGAGCACCAACCGCACGACCGCCATCACCAGCACCACCACCACCCCGATCGAAGGAGCCCGCATGAGTGGCATCGACATCCGTCTCGGCCGCATGTTCGACAAGGACACCAACCGTTCGTTCACTGTCGCGTTCGACCACGGCCAGTCGCTGAAGATCCCCGGCGGCCTCGGCAACCCGGTCGCGCTGCTCGAGCGCATCGCCGCCGGCGGGGCCGACGGCATCCTGCTCAACAAGGGCATGCTCGCCCAGGCCTCGCACGTGTTCGCCCACCGCGGCGCGCCGGCCGCGATCCTGCGCGCCGACTGGACCACGCTCGACCCGGCGATGAAGGAGGAGCAGGGCGAGGGCTACCGGCCGCTCGTCGACCCCGCCGACGCGATCGCGCTCGGCGCCGACGCCCTGTGCATGTACCTCATCGCCCGCCCGAAGTCGGACGGCATGTTCTACGACAACATCGCCAACGTCGCCGAGACGATCGACCGCGCGCACGCCGTCGGCCTCCCGGTCATCGTCGAGGGCACCCTGTGGGGCCTGCGCAACGAGGACCAGAAGGACCCCGAGGGCCTGCGCCAGGTCTGCCGCATCGCCGCCGAGCTCGGCGCCGACGCCATCAAGACCGAGTACGTCGGCGACGTCGAGGCGCAGCGCACGATCATCGAGGAGGTCGGCAACGTCCCGGTCCTCACCCTGGGCGGCGCCCCGGGCGACGACGACGCCGTCGCGGCCGCCGCCGCCGGCGCCATCGCGTCCGGTGCGCGCGGCCTCATCTTCGGCCGCAACGTGTGGCAGGCCGGCGACCTCGAGGAGCGCCTGAGCACCCTCGGCGCGATCACGCACCGGGCCGGCGAGTCCCGATGAGGGCCGTCGTCTTCGGTGGTCCGGGGGTCGTCGAGCTCGCCGACGTCCCGACGCCGGGCGCGCCCGAGGGCGGACTCCTCCTGCGCACGGGCGCCAACACCGTGTGCGGGACCGACGTGCGGATCATCCGCGGCGAGAAGTCCGCGGGCATCGACGTCGGTGTCGTCCTCGGCCACGAGATCGCCGGCGAGGTCGTCGAGCTCGGGGCGGGCGTCGAGGGGTTCGCCGAGGGCGACCGCATCGGGATCAACCCGACCGTGCCGTGCGGGCGTTGCGCGTACTGCCGGCTCGGCCGGGAGAACCTGTGCAGCGACTCCGCGATCTTCGGGTACGCGCTCAATGGCGGGCTCGCCGAGTACGTCGCGGTCCCGGCCGAGGCGATCTCGCGCGGCGGCGTGTTCGTGGCGCCGCCCGAGGTCACGTACTCGTCGATCGCGCTCGCCGAGCCGCTCGGCTGCGTCCTCGGCGCCGCGGAGTCCTACGGGATCGCGCCCGGGGAGACCGTCGTCGTCCTGGGCGCCGGGCCCATCGGCCTGCTCCACACCCAGGTCGCCCGCCTCGCCGGTGCCGGTCGGGTCGTCGTGTCCGACCCGTCGGAGAGCCGCCGCGAGGTCGCGTCCCGCCTCGGGGCGACCGACGTGGTCGACCCGACCTCGACCGACCTGCGCGAGCACGTCCTGTCGCTGACGGACGGCCTCGGGGCGGACGTGGCGGTCGTCGCCATCGGCATCCCCGCCCTGTTCGCGCAGGCGCTGACCGTGGTGCGCAAGCGCGGCCGGGTCAACGCGTTCGCGGGCTTCCCCAAGGGCGTCTCCGCCGAGGTGGACCCGAATCTCGTGCACTACAACGAGCTGACGGTCACCGGGGCGTCGAACTCGCGCCGGGTCGACCACGAGCGTGCGCTCGGGCTCATCGCCTCGGGTGCGATCGACGTCGCCTCGCTCGTCACCCACGAGTACGCCCTCGAGGACGCCGTCGAGGCGATCGAGTTCTCCGCCGGGGGAGAGGGCATCAAGGTCTCCGTCCACCCCTGACCAGGGCTGCGGGCCGCCGGTCGGGTCGGGAACGACCGGCCGGCGGCCCGTCGTCGTGCGGGAGATGTGTGCGGCTCAGTCCGCGGTGTCGACCTGGGCGACCTCGACGCCGTGCTCGCGCATGATCGCCAGCTCGTCGGCGGGCGCCGCGGAGTCGACGACGACGAGGTCGAAGTCGGCGACCGACGCGACCCGGTGCGTGGCCGCGTGCTGGAACTTCGACGCGTCCGTCACGAGGATCGATCGCGTCGAGGACGCGAGCATCGCCCGCTTGACGTCGGCGTTCTCCTCGAGCGGGTGGAAGAGCTCTCCGCCCGCGAGGGCCGTCGTCGACATGAAGCAGATGTCGGCGCGCACGGAGCGCAAGGTGGCGAGCGTCGTCGAGCCGTAGAGGGAGTCGAGCTCGGGCCGGTAGCGGCCACCGGTGACGAACAGCCGCACCGACCGCAGCGCCGCTGCCTCGCGCGCCACGGCCTGCGAGTGCGTGACGATCGTGACCGGCCCGCGGTCGTCGAGCAGCGGCACCATGGACAGCAGGGTCGTCGAGTCGTCGATCATGATCGTCGACCCGGCGTGGACCTCCTCGACCGCGCGGGCGGCCAGGCGGCGCTTCGTCGCCGTGTTGAGGGTGCTGCGGAACTCGGCGGACGCCTCCGACATCGACGTCGCGCGCGCCGTGACCGTGCCGCGCGTGCGGGTGACGATGCCGCCGCGCTCGAGCTCGGCGAGGTCGCGGTAGACCGTCATCGTCGAGACGCCGAACTGGGCGGCCACGTCCTCGACCGACAGGGTGCCGGCCTCGAGCACCAGCTCCGCCATCGTCGCCAGGCGCTGCCGGCGGTCCTTCATCGGGGCGGGTGGGGCGTTCATGCGCCGATCCTGCCACGACCATCACTTCGTGATGTTCGACCAACGTCGAGGACTGTGACAACCGTGGCCGGGTACGGGCCGCTCGGTCCCGCGCGCGGTCGTCCGGATGGGCACTCCACCCCGTCCGTGCGCAGGCGGGCTGCGTGCGGGCCGGTAGGTTGGTCTCCGCGAGAGGCCCGAGAGAGGTGAGCATGCAGGTGCAATGGGGTTCCGCCTCCGACGCGGGCGGCCGGCGCAAGATGAACGAGGACGCGGCGTTCGCGCGCCACCCGGTGTTCGTCGTCGCCGACGGCATGGGGGGTCACGCGCGCGGTGAGATGGCCTCGCGCACCGTCGTCGCCGCGTTCGGGGCGCTCGCCGACCAGGAAGGGCCCATCACTCCTGCCGACGTCACCGACGCGGTCCGGGCGGGTGCCGAGCAGATCCGGCAGACGATGGAGGAGGAGGCCCGTCAGGGCGGGCTCGGGCCCGATCTCGCTGACGCGATGGCCGGCACCACCGTCGCCGGGGTCGTCCTCACCCACTCCGACGGCGAGCCGTACTGGCTCGTCCTCAACGTCGGGGACTCCCGCGTCTACCGCTTCTCGCGCGACCGCCTCGAGCAGGTCTCGGTCGACCACAGCCTCGTCCAGGAGCTTGTCGACGCCGGCGAGCTCGCCCCGGCGGAGGCCCGGACTCACCCCCGCCGGAACGTCATCACGCGCGCCGTCGGCACCGGGCTCGACGTCGAGGTCGACTACTGGATGCTCCACGTGGGCGCCGACGACCGCCTGCTCGTGTGCACGGACGGGCTCTTCGGCGAGCTCGGCGAGGACGAGATCGCCGACGTGCTCCGGACCCGCATGCACCCCACCGCCGCGGCCGAGGAGCTCATCGAGCGCGCGGTCGCGGACGGGGGCGCGCGGGACAACATCACCGCCGTCGTCGTCGACGTCGACAACGAGGACGCGGTCGGCACGACCGCGACCGGCAGCGGGCACGGGCGCGCCGAGGTCGTCCCGCCCGAGTCCGACGCCGAGGTCGCTGCCCGACCCGAGCGAACCTTCGCCACGACGGCGCCGAGCCCCGACGCACCCCTCTCGACCCCGACCCCCGTCCCGGCGACGCCGCTGGCACCGACCCCGACTACCGCGGAGAGCTGACATGCACGAGTACACCTCTGGACGCTGGATCGCCGTCGTCGGCGAGAGTGCCGTCGCGCTGCTGGACCCCTCGCTCGGGACCGACGACGCGCGCCGGCTGTGGGACAACGACCGCGACGGCGAGCGGTTGAGCCGCTGGATCGAGGTCCTCGCGGCCCGGGGCATCACGTCGCTGCCGCCGTTCGCGCTCGTCGAGGCGCGCGACGACGGCCTGTTCGTCCTCGTGCGCGGCGACCTCACCGTTCGCGCCGGCAGCCGGACCGTGACCGGACGCGGCTACTCGACCTGGTACGAGGAGCTCGTCGCCGGGGCCTCCGACTTCGAGATCTCGGCCCCCGAGGCCGACGGTGCCGCCGAGGCGCTCCCCGTCACCACCGGGATCGTGCTCGCCGCGAGCGTCGTCTCGCGGGCCCCTGCTGGGGAGGAGCACGCCGGACTCACGGTCGCAGGCGAGGACGCGGAGGGTGCCGGTGCCGGTGCCGGTGCCGGTGATGGCGAAGGCTCGACGGACGTATCCGGTTCGACGGACGTAGCCGGTTCGACGGACGGCGACGACCCGGGCGCGACCGAGGGTGACGGATCCGGCGCGGCCCTCGCGGCCGCCGGGGTCGCGGGTGCGGGTCTCGCGGGCGCCGGCGTGGCCGGTGCGGCACTGGCGGGAGCCGGCGACGACGCCGCCGACCAGGGTGACGACCCGTTCGCGGGCATCACCGACGCCGACTTCGCCGGCGATTCAGCTCCGCACGCGGAGGGTTCGGCGGACGGCGCGCCCGATGCCGAGGCGGAGGCCGCCGCCGAGGGCGAGCACCTCGTCGACGAGGAGGCGATGGCTGGGGACGCGCCCGAGCACGCTCCCGCCGACGGGCAGGCTGCCGACGGACAGGCTGCGGACGAGGCAGCGCTCGCCGCAGCGCCCGACGCGGCGCCCGGCGCACCGGTCGCGGAGGAGGTGCCCGGCGAGGGCGACCCCCTCGCCGAGGGCGGAAGCCCCGCGGTCGACGGTTCTGACGCGATCCCGGGCGAGGCGGCCGACGAGGCGGCCCCCGGCGCCGTCGAGGAGGGCGCCGCGACGCTCGGTGGCGAGGACGCGTTCCAGGCGTCGGAGGAGCAAGGCGCGCCCGGATCCGGCGCCCCGGATGCTCCGGAGGCCGAGCAGGTCGAGGGCGAGGGCTTCGCCGACCCGTACCACTCCGGCGCAGCGCTCGAGCAGAGCGATGACGACGACGCCCACACCGACGAGCCCGGTCGTCCGGACGACGCCGAGCTGGCCGAGGCGCTCGCGGCCGAGGACCAGGTCGCGCTCACGGCCGAGCCCGAGGAGGCCGACGGGTTCGTCGGAGAGGGCCCGGACGGCGAGGGTTCCGGCGTCGACGGGTCTGGTGTCGAGGGTTCAGGTGTCGGTGGTTCCGGCGTCGAGGATGCCGAGGACGACGGACTCATCGACAACGTCCCGACGTGGTCGCAGGACGGCGACCGTCAGCCCGGCGCGGACGACGCGGGTGGGGCGCCCGGCTCCGGTGACGAGCAGGAGGGGCACGTGGCCGGCGCGCACGACGACGCCGAGCACACGCAGATCTTCGACGAGGCCGCTGCCGAGGGCCGCGGCGACGAGGTCCCGCCCGTCGAGGAGCAGCCGGTGGAGGCGCACGCCGTCGACACCGAGGCGAACGACCAGGCCGCGTACGCCGCCGCGGGCTTCGGCGCGGCAGGGGCGGTCGCAGCCGCCGGTGCCGCCGGCGGCCAGTCCGAGAACCCGTACGGGCAGGACCGGGCGGACGGCGGACACGGCTATGGCGACCACGGCGACGGCGACGGTGGCTACGGCGACCAGGGCCACGGCGACGCCGGGTACGGCGACCAGGACCAGGGCGACGGCGGGTACGGCGACCATGGCCAGGACGACGCCGGGTACGGCGACCACGGCTACGGCGACCAGGGCCCGGGCGACGCCGGCTACGGCGAGCAGGGCCAGGGCGACGGCGGGTACGGCGACCAGGGCTACGGCGACCAGGGCGGCGACGGAGACGGTGCTCCCGGGTACGACCAGCAGGGGCACGGTGCCGCCGCGGCCGACCAGGACGGGCACGCCGACCCGGCGGGCCCGGACCACGACGGCGCCACGAGCATGGTCTCCGTCGGCGACTACGCGGAGGGCCTCGTCCTCGTGCTGCCCGACGGCACCACGGTCGCGGTGGACCGGCCGGTCCTCCTCGGTCGCGCGCCGGACGCCACCCGCTTCAGCGGCGACGACGCCCCGCGCATCGTCCAGGTCCGCAGCCCCGAGCGGGACGTCTCGGCCACCCACGTCGAGGTGCGCCCCGCCGGTGACACGGTCGTCGTGACGGACATGGACTCCACCAACGGCACCGTCATCGTGCTGCCCGACCAGCCGGCCTTCCGTCTGCACCCGCGCACCGGCGTGCCCGTGCCCCCGGGCGCGTACGTCGAGCTCGGCACCGACGCCGGCTTCCACGTCGACGTCGCCGGGCAGGTGCCCGAGCAGTGAGCCAGAAGCGTCCGGCGGGAGAGCCTCCCGAGCTCCACGGGTACGAGCACGTTCGTCTCCTGGGCTCGGGCGGCTTCGCCGACGTCTTCCTGTACAGCCAGCACCTGCCCAAGCGGAACGTCGCCGTCAAGGTGATGACCGAGGAGGCGGCCGAGGGCCAGTCCCGCGAGCAGTTCACGGCCGAGGCCAACCTCATGGCCCAGCTGTCCTCGCACTCCTCGATCGTCTCGATCTACCACGCCGGCACGTCGCCGGACGGGCGTCCCTTCCTCGTCATGCAGTACTGCCCGCTGCCGAACCTCGCGGAGCGCACGCGCCGGCGCCCTCTCGGCGTGGCCGAGTCCGTCGGCATCGGTGTGCGGCTCTCCGGCGCGCTCGAGACCGCGCACCGGGCCGGCATCGTCCACCGCGACATCAAGCCGGCCAACGTGCTGACGACCGAGTACGGGCGCCCCGCGCTGACGGACTTCGGCATCGCCGGCCTGCTGTCGAACAAGCTCGCCGAGACCGCGGGGCTGTCGATCCCGTGGGCACCGCCGGAGGCGATCGACGGCCAGGTCACCGGCATCGAGGGCGACGTCTACTCGCTCGGCGCCACGATCTTCACGCTGCTGGTCGGAAGGTCGCCGTTCACCCGAGCCGGCGGCCCGAACACGCGCCTCGACTACACCACCCGGATCCGGCGCGACCCGGTGCCGCGCATCGAGCGCGAGGATCTGCCGGACTCCCTCCAGCGCGTCCTCGACAAGGCGATGGCCAAGCAGCCCTCCCAGCGCTACAAGAGCGCCGCCGACCTCGGCCGGGCCCTCCAGATGGTCGAGCAGGAGATGCGCCTGCCGATGACCGAGATCGAGATGCCGGACACCTCTTGGCTGGCACCCGACCCGCAGGACCGTCGCAAGGCGCCCAAGGCGGCCCTGGAGAACAGGGACGGCGCGCGTCGCGGCGACGGGGCAGCGGGTTCGTCCGGGTCGTCAGGCTCGTCGGCCGACTCCGGCAGCTCGTCGTCGGGCTCGTCCCGCTCGGGATCGCGCCGCGCGCCCGGGACGGGCCGCCACGCCGGTTCCGGGCCGGAGATCACGTCCGACGAGCTGAAGGCCGCGCCGCCGCCGAGCCCGGCCGCCCGCGCCGACGGTCCGACCGGCGCTCAGCCCGTCCGGTCCCGCCCCCACCCGGGCGGCGCGAACGCGCCGGCGCCCGCCGGGCAGCCCGAGCCGACGAGGGTCAACTCCATCCGCGCGGTCGCGTCGCAGGGCAACGGCGTCCAGGCCGGCGTCGGCCGACCTGCCGTGGCCTCGTCACCGAATCATGCCGGTGCGTCGGGCGGACTTCACACGCAGCCCATGCACCTCGGCGGACAGGGTGCCCAGGGGAGCCAGCACGCGGCCGGCGCTCCATATCCCGGCGCGGGCAGCCCGCCGAGCGCGGGCTCTGCCGTCGGTGCGCCGTCGTCCGGCCCCGCACCGCAGCAGGGCGCCGGTGCTCGGCGGCGCATGGGCTCCGGCGTCGTCGTCACGGCCGTCGTGTGCGTGATGGCGGTGGTCGTCGCCCTCATCTGGGCGTTCGGCACCCTGACCGGCGACTCGTCGAGCAGCGGTGACGGTCAGGTGTCGGCGGACTCGAACCAGGACACGACCATCGACGTCCCGGACCTCGTCCCCAGCCCGGTCGACCTGGTCGGGACGCGCGACGGGTCCACGGTCGAGTTCACGTGGGCGGCGCCCACCGAGCTCGACGGGCAGGACGTCAGCTACGTGTGGCAACGTACGGACGGAGAGACCCCGCTCACCTCGGCCGACGAGCCCGTAGCGTCGGTGGAGGAGTCGGGCGAGGTGTGCATCGAGGTGAAGATCCGGCTCACGAACGGCCGGACGTCGAACGAGCCGGCGACGACGTGCGTCGACGAGGAGGCATGACCCATGGGTATCCAGGTGGAGTTCTGCGGCGACTGGTTCCCGGTCGACGACGAGGAACCGTTCGTCATCGGGCGTGAGGGGCCCCTCGAGCTCGACGACAACCCCTACCTGCACCGCAGGTTCCTCACGGTCGCCCAGTCGGGCGGCCTGTGGTGGGTCTCGAACGTCGGCACGCGGCTGACGGCGACCGTCGCCGACCCGGACGGCAACACCCAGGCGTGGCTGTCCCCGGGCGCCCGGCTCCCGCTCGTGTACGCACGGACGACGCTGATGTTCACGGCGGGGCCGACCACGTACGAGGTCCTCATCGCCAACGACGACCCGGCGTACTTCCCCACCCGTCCCGAGGACGAGATGGAGGTGGGGGAGACGACGATCGGCCCCGTCTCGCTCACGCCCTCGCAGCGTCTTCTCGTCCTCGCCCTCGCGGAGCCGGTCCTGTCCGGACGCGGGTCGACGACGTCGATCCCCACGTCCGCCGAGGCCGCCAACCGGCTCGGGTGGACGCTCACCCGCTTCAACCGCAAGCTCGACAACGTGTGCGACAAGCTCGCCCGCTACGGCGTGCGCGGCCTGCGCGGCGGCCAGGGCAAGCTCGCCGTCAACCGTCGTGCGCGCCTCGTCGAGCACGCCGTCGCCTCCCGGCTCGTCACGAGCGACGAGCTCGAGCTGCTCGACGCCCCGCAGGACGCCGACGCGAACGTCGAGTAGCACCGACGTCGGTCCGCGCTCGCGTGGGCCGGCGAGGCGTGCGGTGCCGACGCCACGGACCTCAGCGGGGTCCGACGGTGGGGCGCCGACAGCGATCCGGCGGCCGCGCATCCAGCGCGAGCACCTGGTGTTCACCCGCCGTTGTCCCGGCGGACTCATGCGGTCGGATCGAGGTGGGCAGGTTCACCGGGGCGGCCCACGAACGCGACGATGACGCCCGCCGCTCGGCGATAAGGTTCGCCAGGACCCTGCGGCGCCCGCCGGCGCCCGGTCGTCAGGTGGAACCAGGGGAGGCAGCGGCATGGCGTGGTGGCGTCGTCGACCTGCGGACGGGTCGACCGGCGCACCCGGTGGCACGGATGCGGCGTCGCGCACGGGCGCGGCGTCCGGTGCGACCGGGCCCGGCACGACCGGACCAGCCACACCCGGAGCAGCCACTCCCGGACCAGCCACACCCGGGTCCGGCACGCCCGAGCCCGGCGCCACGATGCCCGCCGACACCGACGGCGGCCCTGCCAGTCGCCCGGTCGCGGAGCGGTCCCGCGCCCGGAAGGAGCAGGCCCGGAAGGAGCAGGCCCGCAAGGCCGCCGGCTCCTCGGGGGTCGCCGCCGCCGCGGACGACGCCAACGCCCGCCGCGCCGAGCGCGGACGCCGTCGTCGCCGGTCGGTGGCGGCCGGAGCGGCCCTCGCGGTCGCGTCGACGGGCATCGTCGTCGCGGCGCTGGCCTACGACGGTGAGCCGGTCGCGGACATCGAGCTCCACGACGGCGGCGTGTGGGTGACGAACTCCGACGAGCTGCTCGTCGGCCGCGTGAACTACCCCGTCCAGGAGCTCGACGGCTCGGTGACCGCCGCGTCGGCGGACGTCGACGTCCTCCAGGAGGGCAGCACGGTCCTCGTGGTCGACCACGGCGCCGCCCTGCTCCAGACCCTCGACCCGGCGACCGTCTCGACCGGCACCGGTGCGGTGACCATCCCGCGCTCGGCCGAGCTGGGCCTCGGCGGGGACACCGTCGGCATGCTCGAGCCCGGCTCCGGCGCGCTGCGCTCGGTCCCCGTCGACCAGGTCGGCGTCCTCGGCGACGCCGAGGCGGCGCCGAACGCGCACATCGGGGCCGACGGCCGCCTCGCCGTCGGAAGGGACGGCGCCGTCCACGGGCTGTCCGTCGAGGACGGCTCCGTGGTGACGATCCCCGCGGGCAGCGAGCCGGCCGGCGGCACCCCGCCCGCGGAGTCCGGCAGCGAGGCGGCGAGCGGCGGGTCGGAGGAGGCCCCCGAGCCCACCACCGAGGCCGAGGAGGAGACCACCGAGGCTCTCGCCACGACCGACCTCGGGGTCGGCGCGGACGTCCTCGGCGGCGCGGAGTACGTCGGCCTCACCTCGGTCGGCCCGACCCCCGTCGGCGCCGTCGTAACCGAGGAGGACGAGCAGCTGCTCGTCCTGCGCGGCGACCGCGAGCCCCTCGACCTCACCGGCTACGACCTCGACCTCACCGACGTCGCGCTCCAGCAGCCCTCCGACGCCGGTGGCACCGTGGCGCTCGCGACCCGGGACGCCCTCGTGCTCGTCCCGATGGACGGCGACGAGCCCACGATCATCCGCTCCGAGATGATCGGCGCCCCGGCCGAGCCGATCGTCGTGGCCGGCTGCGTCCACGGCGCCTGGGCGGGCGCCGAGGGCTCCTACCTCGTCCAGTGCGGCGACTCCGAGGCGGTCGACGCCCAGGTCCCGCTCCAGGGCTCCGAGCACGAGCTGCGCCTGCGGACGAACCACGACCTCGTGGTCCTCAACGACACCCTCACCGGCACCGTGTACCTCCCGCAGGAGGACATGATGCTCGTGGACAACTGGGACGACACGACCCCGCCGGAGGGCGACTCCGAGGAGGAGACGGACTCGACCGACGACCGCCTCGAGGACCAGCCGCTCGACCGCGAGGAGGAGAACCGGCCGCCGACCGCCGTCGACGACGCCCTCGGCGTACGCCCCGGCTCCGTCACCGTCCTCGAGGTCCTCGCGAACGACACCGACCCCGACGGCGACCTGCTCACCGTCTCCGAGTTCGGCGAGATCCCCGAGGAGACCGGGGTGCTGTCCTCGATCATGGGCGGGCGCGCGCTCCAGGTCGCGGTCCCGGAGACGGCGTCCGGGCAGGTCTCGGTGCCCTACACGATCACCGACGGCCGGGAGAACGGCGAGGCCGAGGGCACGATCACGCTGCGGGTCGTCCCGGACACCGAGAACAGCCCGCCCCAGGTGCGCGAGGACCGCGACCCCCGGATGGACCTCGCCCTCGGCGGCACCGGCGAGATCGACGTGCTCGGCTCGATGGTGGACCCCGAGGGCGACGAGATGCTCCTCGCCGGCGCCTCCACCGAATCCGACGACGTCGTGCACTTCACCCCCGACGGCCGCCTCACCTTCGTCGACACCGGCACGAGCTCCGGCGTCAAGGAGGTGACGGTGCGCGTCTCGGACGGCACGGACGTCACCGAGGTCGTCGTCCCGGTCGAGGTGCACGACGCCGAGAACCTCCCGCCGCGGGCCGTCAACGACTTCATCTCCCTCAGCGTGGGGGAGGAGGCGATGGTCGAGGTCCTCGCCAACGACGTCGACCCCGAGGGTGAGCCGCTCCGCCTCGGCTCCGTCACCCCGTCCGACATCGCGGACGTCCGCCCGGACTACGACACCGGTCAGGTCCACCTCACCGGACTGACCGAGGGCACGAACTACCTCGAGTACGTGGTCGCCGACTCCGGCGGCCAGGACACGACCGGGCTCGTCCGGGTCGACGTCGTCGCCCCCGACACCGAGGCGCCGCCGGTCGCCGTGCGCGACACCGCGCTCCTGCCCGCCGGCGGGTCCGTCCTCGTCGACGTCCTCGCCAACGACGAGGATCCGGCGGGCGGCCTGCTCGCGGTCCAGCAGATCGAGGTCCCTCAGGACTCCCCGCTCGTCGTCTCCGTCCTTGAGCACCGGATGCTGCGCATCACCTCGACGCAGACGACCGCCGGTCCGCAGCGGCTGACCTACACCGTCTCCAACGGCACCGCGACGGCGACCGGCGAGGTCGTCGTCCTGCCGATCATGTCCGACCTCGAGCCCCAGCCGCCGGTGGCGGAGCCCGACGTCGTCGACGTGCGCGCCGGCGACTACGTGACGATCCCCGTGCTCCAGAACGACTCCCATCCCCAGGGCCTGGAGTACACGCTCGACGCCGAGCTGTCGGAGGAGCCCGATCCCGACAGCGGCCACTTCTTCACGTCCGGCCAGGTCGTGCGCTTCCGGGCGCCCGAGACCCCGCAGAGCGTCAACGCCGTCTACTCGGTGACCGACGAGAACGGGAACTCCGCCTCCGCGCTCATCACCGTGCGCGTCCAGGCCGCCTCGGAGTCCAACGCCGCCCCGCTGCCCGAGCCCATCGAGACCCGCGCGTTCGGCGGCGAGCGGATCCGCATCCAGGTGCCGATGTACGGCATCGACCCGGACGGCGACTCGGTCCAGCTGCTCGGTGCCGGCACCGCACCGCAGCTCGGCCGCGTGGTCGAGGTCGGCGCCGGATACCTCGACTACGAGGCGTACGGCCAGTCCTCGGGCACCGACACGTTCACCTACTCGGTGCGGGACCGGCTCGGGGCGGTGGCCTCGGCGCAGGTGCGTGTCGCCGTCGTGCCCCCGCCCCTGTCGAACTCGCGCCCGCAGGCCCAGGAGGACTCCGTCCAGGTGCGCCCGGGGAGGACCGTCGACGTCGACGTGCTCTCGAACGACACCGACCCCGACGGCGACCCGCTCTACCTCGCCGACGACCCGGACGGCGGGCCGTTCGACGACCTGCCGGAGCTCGCCCCCGAGCCCACCGAGCAGCAGCGCATCCGCGTGAGCACCCCGACCGAGCCCGCGGCGTTCTCGCTGGTGTACCGGGTCTCCGACCGGCGCGGCGGGCTCGACTCCGCCGTCGCGACGGTCGACGTCACGCCGGACGCCCCGCTGCTGCCCCCGCTCGCGCGTGACGACCTCGTGGCGCCGGCCGACATCATCGGGCACGACATCGTCACCGTGCCCGTCCTCGCCAACGACGAGGACCCCGACGGGACCGCGGACGCCCTGACCGTCTCCCTCGTCGACCCGCCCGAGGGCGCCCGCGTGGCCGGCAACGACGTGCAGGTCCCCGTCCTGCCGACCCGTCAGGTCGTCACCTATCAGGTCACCGACCCCGACGGCATCGAGGGCTTCGCGTTCATCGACGTGCCCGGCTCGGAGGACACGGGCCCGGTGCTGCGCACCGACGTCGACCCGATCGAGGTGCACTCGGGCGAGCGCATCGAGATCGACCTCGACGACTACGTGGTCGCCCCGTCCGGCCGCGACATCCGCCTGACCGACGAGACCCAGGTGACGGCGACGAGCTCGGACGGCTCGAGCCCGGTCGTCGACGCGACGACCCTGCAGTTCACCTCCGCGCCCGACTACTACGGGCCCGCGTCCATCACGTTCGAGGTCACCGACGGCGAGACCGCCCAGGACGGCCTCAGCTCGCGGCTCACGCTGCCGATCACGGTGGTGCCCGACGGCGTCAACATCCCGCCGACCTTCCGCGGCGGCGAGATCGAGGTCGTCCCCGGCGAGGACCCGGAGTCGGTCAACCTGCGCTCGGCGATCGACGACCCGGAGGACTTCTCCTCCCTGCGCCTCGAGGTGGTCGAGGACGGCGTCCCCGACGGGCTCACCGCGAGCGTGGACGGCCACACGCTCACCGTCGAGGCCGCCGTCGACGTCGTGCCCGGCCAGACCCTCGACCTGCCGATGACCGTCTCGGACGGCGTCAACGACCCGGTCCCCGGCGTCGTGCGGGTGCAGGTCACCGCGTCGAACCGACAGCTCCCGTCCGTGCCGGACGTCGACCTCGGCGAGGTCGAGCAGGGCGAGACCGAGACCGTCGACATCCTCGAGGGCGCGTTCAACCCCTACGCCGACGACGGCGAACCGCTGACGATCGTCTCCGCGGCCGCCGAGCAGGGCATCGCGCAGGTCGACAACTCGCTCACCGACGTCTCGGTGACGCCTGCCGAGGACTTCGTCGGCCCGCTCACCGTGCGGGTGACGGTCGAGGACGCCACCGGCCTGCCGTCCCGGCAGACCGAGGCACGCATCACGATGAACGTCGTCGGCGTCCCGGGCACGCCCACGCCGCCGCGCGTCCAGGAGGTGCAGGACGGCGCGGTCGTCCTCACGTGGGCGGCGCCGGTCGCCAACGGCTCCCCGATCACGGGCTACACGGTGGACACCGCGGGGCACCGGCAGGAGTGCGGGACGACGACCTGCACGATCGGCGGTCTGACGAACGGCCAGGAGTACACGTTCACCGTCATCGCGACCAACGAGGTCGGCGACTCCGAGCCGTCCGCCCCGTCCGGTCCCGCGATCCCCGACGTGCGGCCCGAGCGGCCCGAGGCGCCGTCCGCCGAGCGGGGCGACGGCCAGGTCCAGCTCGCGTGGGAGACGCCCGTCTCGCGCGGGACCCCGGTCGAGCGGTACGACGTCCAGGTCACGCCGTCCACCGGCGGCGGCCAGGTCTCCGCCACGGGGACGAGCCACACGTGGAGCGGGCTGAGCAACGGCACGAGCTACACGTTCCGGGTGCGCGCGCACAACGGCGCCGACGAGCCGTCCGAGTGGTCGCCCTGGTCGCAGGCCGTCGTGCCCGCCGGTCCGCCGACGGCTCCGGGCACGCCGGACGTCCAGCGCGTCGACTCGCCGATCGCCGCCCAGATCACCGGCTCGTTCGCGCCGGCCGACGCCAACGGCTCGCCGATCACCGGCTACGAGGTCGTCATCTTCCAGGACGGCGCGGAGTTCTCCCGGTTCACCACCCAGTCCACCTCCTTCACGCAGGACGCGCCCGAGGGCCACGACTACTCGGTCGCGGTCTCGGCGACCAACGACGTGGACCAGGGGCCGGCGAGCCCGCGATCCGGCACCGTCAGGTCGTTCATCCAGCCCACCGCGCCCGGGACGCCGAGCGTCACCGCGACCGGCTCGGACGGGCAGGTCACCCTCGACTACGGGGCGGCCGACCCCCGCGGCGACGAGATCGAGCGCTACGAGTACTCGATGAACGGTGGCGGCTGGCAGACCCTGAGCGGCGACTCGGTCGGCGGCCTGACCAACGGCTCCAGCTACACCTTCCGCGTCCGCGCGTGCAACACGTACTGCGGCGAGCCGTCCGGCGCCTCGTCGGCGGCGATCCCGTACGGGCCGTTCGGAGAGCCGTCGGTCACGGTCGATGCGACGACGCCCAACGAGTACGGGCAGGACGCGCGCGTCGAGGTCGAGTGGTCGGTACCGGACGGCAACGGTCGGCCCATCCGCGAGGCGTACGTCGAGATCACCGGTCAGGGCCGTATCGACGCGCTCTCGCAGTCGAGCACGACGATCAACGCGGCCGAGTGGAACACGACCTACGACGCCACGATCACCGTCGTCCGGGACGATCCCTCGAGCACCAGGCGGACGGACTCGGACAGCGACGCCACGGGTGACGAGCCCGATCCGCCCGCCCGTACCGTGACCGTCCAGCGCAACAACGACGCCCGGGGCGAGCCGGGCAACCCCCCGTGCCTGGAGTCGAACGACGACTGCAAGTGGCTCGAGTTCAGCTACGACAACTTCGAGCACTACGACGACGGTCCCTACGAGGTCACCTGGTACTACGGCGACAGCTCGAACGCGACGTCCCTCATCACCCCGACCCCGAACTTCCCCAACCCCTACACGTTCACCCCGAACGGTGCGGGTAACGGCACCCGGCTCGAGGGCAAGTACTACGGGGAGACCGGGGACTGGATCCGGGTCGTCGTCCGGAACTCGTCGGGCGACGTCGTCGCCGAGGACTCGTATCGCGTGGGCGGGTGACATGCGCGCGCCCGACACCGCTCGGCCGGCCCGGAGAGCCGACCGCCCATCGCCCCAGCTCGCACCACGGCGGATCATGCCGACCCGCCCCGACCGCCCGTCCCTTCCCCGCACCACCGAGAGGACCCCATGACCGCCGTCCCCGTGATCGAGCAGCTCTCCGAGGAGCAGGCCTCCTGGTACGCGAGCACGTTCGACCGCATCGTCGACAACGTCGGCAAGGCCGTGGTCGGCAAGACCGGCGTCATCCGGCTCGTCGTCACGGCGCTCCTGGCCGGCGGGCACGTCCTCCTCGAGGACTACCCGGGCACCGGCAAGACCCAGCTCGCCCGGTCGCTCGCCCAGACGCTGCGGGCCACGAGCTCGCGCATCCAGTTCACGCCGGACCTGCTGCCCTCCGACGTCACGGGCGTGTCGATCTACGACCAGGAGAAGAAGACCTTCGAGTTCCACCCGGGTCCGATCTTCGCCAACGTCGTCCTCGCCGACGAGATCAACCGCGCCTCGCCCAAGACGCAGTCGGCCCTCCTCGAGGTCATGGAGGAGGGGCGCGTGACCGCCGAGGGGCGGACCCACGAGGTGGGGGAGCCGTTCATCGTCCTCGCCACCCAGAACCCGATCGAGCAGGCCGGCACGTACGCGCTGCCCGAGGCGCAGCTCGACCGGTTCCTCATCAAGACCTCGGTCGGCTACCCGGACCACGACTCGACCGTCGCCATCCTCACCGGCTCCGCCGTCCGCGACCGCGCCGGTGAGCTGCGCGCCGTCGTCACCGCCGAGGTCGTCAGCGAGATGGTGCGGATGTCCTCCCGCGTCCACGTCGACGCCGCGATCGCCGACTACATCTCCCGCCTCGTCACGGCGACCCGCACGGCGGCGGGCGTCGAGGTCGGCGTGTCCGTCCGCGGGGCGCTCGCCCTCGTGCGGTGCGCCAAGACCTGGGCCGCGTCCCAGGGCCGCGGGTACGTCCTGCCCGACGACGTCCGCGAGCTCGCCGAGCCCGTCCTCGGCCACCGGATGGTGATGGAGGCCGAGGCGCAGTTCGACGGCGCCACCGCGGCCGGGGCGCTCGGCACGGTCCTCGAGGAGATCGAGCCGCCCGCCCACCGACAGCTGGCCGGGGACCACGGCCGCTCGTGAACGGCTCCCGCCCCGACGTCCCGGAGGCGGTCGAACGGCACGCGGTCGTCCACGGCCCGGCCGAGCGCACCGGCTCCGCCGCGTCCCCGCACACCGGTTCCGCGCCCACCGGCGCGTCGCCCGGCGGCTCCCCGGGCTCGGCCCACTCGCCGTACTCGATCGGTCAGGTGACTTCGAGCGGCTCGACCACGGGCCGCTGGCGCACGTCCGCGCGCGCCCGGGTCGGCGCGATCCCGGGGCTGACCACCGCGCTCGAGCGCACCGTCGCGCCGCGCCGGGAGGTCGCCCGGGTCCTCGGCGGCGTCTCCGTGCTCGGGTGGACGGCGCTGGGCCTCGGCGTCGTCGCGCTCGTCGTGGCGTTCGTCCTCGGGTGGGGCGAGGCGATGGCGGGCGGGGTCGCGCTGCTCGCGGCCTTCGTCGTCGCGGTGCTGTTCACCGTGGGGCGGCAGAGCTACCAGGTCGACCTGCGGCTGTCCGACCACCGGGTCCAGGTGGGCGACCGCGCGCTCGCCGGCGTCATCGTCAGGAACACGGGGGCGCGCTCGACGTCCGCGGCCCGCCTCGAGGTGCCCGTCGGCCCGGGCCAGGTCGCCATCCCGCTGCCCGGCCTCGCGGCCGGCGACTCGGTCGAGGAGCTGCTCGCGGTGCCCACGCAGCGCCGCGCCGTCGTCGACATCGGCCCGGCCCGGACCGTGCGCGGCGACCCGCTCGGTCTCGTCCGCTCGGCGCGGACGTGGACCGACACCCTCGAGATGTACGTCCACCCCCGCACGGTGCGTCTCGCCCCGGCCTCCGCCGGCCTGCTGCACGACCTCGAGGGCCGTCCCACCACCGAGCTCACCGAGTCCGACCTCTCGTTCCACGCGCTGCGCGAGTACCAGCCCGGCGACGACCGGCGCTACATCCACTGGCGCACCTCCGCCCGCACCGGCAAGCTCATGGTCCGCCAGTTCGAGGAGTCGCGGCGCAGCCACGTCGTCGTCGCCCTCAGCACCTCCGCCGCCGACTACGACGAGCCCGACGAGTTCGAGACCGTCGTGTCCACCGTCGGCTCGCTCGCGCTCCAGGCGATCACCGAGGACAAGGAGCTCACCGTCCTCACGACGTCGGCGCCGCTGCCCACGGTGTCCGCCCGCGCGGTCCTCGACGCGCTCACCCGCCTGACGATGACCCCGACCCGCACCGAGGTCGTCGACATGGCCCGCGAGATCGCCCTGTCCCACGCACGCGCCACGCTCGCCGTCCTCGTGTGCGGCTCGCCCGTGCCGCTCCGGGACATCCGCGCCGCCGGCTCCGTCCTCCCCGTCGGCATGCGCGCCCTCGCCGTGCGCGCCGACCCGTACGTCGAGCCGAGCGTCGCCGCCGTCGGGCCCGTCACCGTGGTGACCGTCCCGCACCTCGACGAGCTCACCCGCGGCCTCCACATGGCGGCGCTGTGAGCAGCCCGTCCGCCCTCGAGGAGGGGCGCCGCACCCGGCTCGCGAGCGAGGCGCTCCAGTACCGGGGTGACGCGCCTACGCGGGCCGCGCTCCGGCGTCGGGCCCGGATGCGCGTGTGGGACGCGATCGCGATCCCGCTCCTCATGCTCCTCGCCCTGATCCCGCTGTGGCCCGCCTACGGGGTCGCGCGGTTCTGGGTGGTCCTCGTCCTCGCGGTGCTGGCCGGGAGCGGCCTCGCGCTGCTCGCCGCCTGGCGGCGCTGGGGCGCGCTCGTGACGGTCCTCGCCGTGCTGCTCGCCCTCGTCCTGCTCACGGGCGCGGCAGCCCCGGTCGAGGCGCTGGTCGGATGGTTGCCGAGCCCGGCGAGCGTCGGCGCGGTCGGCCAGGGTGTCGTCACGGCGTGGAAGGACCTCGTGACGATCCTCGCGCCGGTGGGGGCGACCGGGGCCGTCCTCACCGTCCCGCTGCTGCTCGGGGTGGTCGGGTCGGCGCTCGCGATGACGATCGCGCAGCGCACCCGCCGGCCCACGCTCGCCGCCCTCGTGCCGCTGGTGATCCTGCCCGGCAGCGTGCTGCTCAGCACGCGGGACACCTCCCTCGCGGTGCCGGTCGGGCTCGCCTTCGCCGCCGTCGCGCTCGTGTGGGCGGCGCGCCGCTCCCACCGCCTGCACACGGAGCGACCCGTCGCCACGGCAGGGCTCCTCGTCGTCGCGCTCGTCGCCGGAGGCGCCACCGGGCTGCTGTGGCAGGACGAGGGCCGGCGCACCGTGGTCCGCGACCACGTGGCCCCGCCGCCCGACCTGCGCGACTACCCGAGCCCGCTCGCCGGGTTCCGCGCCTACCTCAAGGACCACCTCACCGACACGGTCCTCACCGTCGACGGGCTCGAGGCCGGTGAGCTCGTGCGGCTCGCGGCGATGGACTCCTACGACGGCACCGCGTTCACCGTGGCACCCGGCGGGGAGGCGGGGACCGGCGAGTTCCAGCGCATCGGCGCCGCCGTCGACGAGGACCTCCCGGGCGCCGAGGAGATCGACGTGACGATCGGGGAGTACCGCGACGTGTGGGTGCCCGTGGCCGGGCAGCTCGCCGACGTCGAGTTCACCTCCGGGAGGGCCACGGACCTCGCGCGCTCGCTCTACGTCAACCCCGTGGCCGGCGTCGGGCTCGTCGAGGCCGGGCTCCGCCCGGGCGACACGTACACGCTGCTCGCCGCGCCCGTCGAGCGGCCCGACCTCGGGGCCCTCGAGGCCGCCCCGGTCGCCGACGACGCGCTGCCCCCGGTGACGATCCCCGACTCGATCGCCACCGAGGCGTCCGTCCTCGCCGCCGATGCGACGACGACCCTTGCGCGCATCCAGGCCGTTGAGTCCGGCCTGCGGCAGGGCTACTTCAGCCACGGGCTCGAGGGCGACACGCCCTCGCTCGCCGGCCACGGCGCCGCGCGGCTCGACGCCATGCTCACCGGCCCGGCCATGGTGGGCGACCAGGAGCAGTACGCCGCCCTCATGGCGCTCATGCTGCGGTCGATGCAGATCCCCGCGCGCGTGGTCATCGGCTTCGAGGTGCCCAACGGGAGCGGCGCCATCCAGCTCGCCGGCGAGGACGTCACCGCGTGGGTCGAGGTCCCGTTCGAGCAGCACGGGTGGGTCCCGTTCTTCCCCACCCCGGACGAGGACCGCATCTGGCAGGAGCAGAACCTCGAGCCGCAGGAGCAGCCGCAGCCGCAGGTCCTCCAGCCGCCCCCGCCCGTGCTCGAGCCGCCGGACGCCCCGCCCGCCGCGCGCCAGGACGTCGACGTGCGCGAGGAGCCCGAGGAACGCGAGAGCCAGCTGTCGATCGTGTGGATCATCGTCGCCGCCGCCGGCGGTGGCCTGCTGCTCCTGCTGCTCGCGCCGATCGCGATCATCCTCGCCGTCAAAGCCGCCAGGCGCCGGCGCCGGCGCACCCGGGGGACGACCACCCACCGGGCCGCAGGGGGCTGGTCCGAGGTCGTCGACGTCACGCGCGACCTCGGCGCGCGCGTGCCGGTGGGCGCGACCCGGTCCGTGGCGGCGGGGGCCGTCGCGCGCTCGCTCGGCGGGCAGCGCGGCGTCACCGGCGCCGGGGCGAGCGCCGTCGGTCCCGCCAAGGGCCGGAAGGGCACGAAGTCCCGCGACGACGACGCCCCACGCCCGGTGGGCGCCACCGCTCCGGGCGGCGGAGCCCCCGAGCAGCCGGACGCCGAGGTCGGCGCGGACGTCCCCGAGGTCGACCCGATCGACCTGGGCGGCGTGGACCTGCGCGGGCTGGCCCGGCGCACCGACGAACAGGCCTTCGGCTACCGGGAGCCCGACGACCGCGACGTCGAGAAGCTGTGGGCCGAGGTCGACGAGACGCTGCTGGCCGTCCGCAAGGCGGCGGGGCGGCGTCGGTGGTGGCGCTCGCGCCTGTCGACGCGCTCGCTCAAGCACCGGCGGGACGAGCGGCGCAGACGCCGGCGCGAGGGCGGCTGACCGATCCCGAGGGGTCGGTGGCCGGCCGACATCGGATCGAGAGTGCGGCTCGGGGTCGGCGCGATGGCGGCTGACAGGGGGTCGAGAGTGCGGCTGAGGGGCGGAGCGAGGCCTGCAGACGAGGTGTCGCGCGCGTGCCCGGCCGCGTTCGGACGTGCCGGTCGCCACACGCCCGCATCGGGCCCGGTCCCGCGACGCGTGGGAGCCCGGCAGCGGTGCACACTTGCCCCATGCCTCGCTCCACGACGGCCGTCCGGCGCGCCGCCCACCCGTCCGCCATCGCGCGTGACTGGGCGACCTTCAGCTCGGTCCTCATGCAGCGTCAGACGGCGCTGCGCGACCTGTACCCCGCCGCCACCTCGGTGCCTCGCGCCCTGGGCGCGCTGCTCGCCCTGGCCCTCGCCGTCGGCGGCAGCCTCGTGCTTCGGCCCGGGATCGCGGGCGAGCCGTGGGGACCGCTCCAGGCGCCGGTCCTGCTCGTCGTCGGGATCGTCCTCGTGCTCGGCGCCGCCGTGCTCGCGATCCTGCTCATGCGGTCCGGGAACCCGGTCATCGCCGGCACGCTCGCCTGGGCGGTGCTCCCCACCGTGGTGACCGAGGACGGGCGCCGACAGCGCCGCGCGGGACAGCTCACCGCCCGCCAGCACGAGGCGGTCCAGGAGGTGGGGCGGCTCCTCGCCCCGGGGCCGGTGCGACTCCGGCAGGTGGGAGCGGCGCTCGCGATCCTGGCGACGGTCGCCGCCACGGCGTTCGCTGTCGGACCGGTCATCGAGCAGACGCGCGCCTACGCGAACGACGCCACGCTCGGCGCCATGGTCGCCGCCCTCATCCGGGCCGTCGCCTGCTGGTGGCTCGCGATCGCCGCCGGCCTCGGTGCCTGGCGCCTGACCGTGGCCCGCAACGGCGGGCTCGGCCCCGGCGGCCTGGGCGCGCGCGTGTGGACGCTGCGCCGCGCGGGCGTCGACGTCACCGACACCTCGGGGGCGCAGCCCGCCGACGACCGCCGCGGCGCCGACTGGTCCGACGACGGTCCCGGTCTGGCCACGCAGGTCGCCGGGGTCGACGCCCACGGCGAGCGGCACCACGGGTACGGGTCCGGTGGACCCGGGGCGTACGGGCAGCACGGTGGGCCGGGTGGCGACGGTGGCCCCGGTCCGTACGGCGGCGACGGTGGGTACGGCGGTGGCGCCGGCACGGGTGGCCCCGGTGGGTACGGCGGTGGCGCCGGCACGGGTGGCCCCGGTGGGTACGGCGGCGGCTACGGCTCCGCGGGGTCCCCCGACCAGGGATCCGGCTACGGACCGGGCGGGTACGGCGGCGGCGATGGCCCGGGCGGACCCGAGCAGTACGGCTTCGTCTCGCATGGTGGCTACGCCGGCGCGGGGCAGGAGGCCCCCGGACATCGGGGCGCCGACGGCGGACCCGGCCAGGGCGACTACGCCGGCCCTGCGCCGGCGGGGTATGGCTACGGCGGTCCCGGTACGGACGGCTCCGGTGCGGGCGGCTACGGCGGTCCCGGCCCGGACGGCTCCGGTGCGGGCGGCTACGGCGCTCCCGGCCAGGGAGGACGGGGTACGCAGGACGGGCACGACCGGCAGTCCTACGACCAGCACGCGTACGGAGAGCACGTGTACGGCCGGGAGCCGCGCCCCGGGCAGGGCGTCCCGCCCGTCGACCCCCGCGGCGCCACGCCGGAGGGCGCGTTCAGCCCGGACGCCTCCGGCGAGGGCTACGTCCACCAGGGCGACGACGCGGGTGGCGACTCCGCCCCCGTCGCCACGGGCGCGCACGCCGCGTTCGGCGCGCACTCCGCCCCCTCGTGGCGGGAGACGGGGGAGTGGGAAGAGGTGCCGGACGTCCGCGTCGGCGGGTACCTCCTCGACGGCGGGATCACGCTCGTCGGCCGCGACCCGGAGCCACGTGCCGGGGAGCTCGTCGACAACCTCATGGTGGTCCCTGACCCGTCGATGTCGAAGACCCACCTGTCGGTCCGTCTCACCGGTTCCCAGCTCCACGCGATCGACCGGGACTCGACGAACGGCACCTTCTACGTGGCCGAGGACGGCACGGTGACCAAGCTGGACCCGTGGCGCGAGGTCGTCGTGCCGGAGGGCGCCGCGCTGCGCGTGGGGGACTCGCTCCTCGAGTGGGACGACCCCTGGTCGGAGGACGAGGACGACGCCGGACAGACCATCCTGCGCTGACCCGGGCGCGCGGCTACCAGGCCTCGAGGAGGCGCAGCCACACCTCGCTCATCGTCGGGTAGGCGGGCACGGCGTGCCACAGGCGGTCGAGCGGGATCTCGCCGACCACCGCGATCGTCGCGGCGTGCAGCAGCTCGGCGGCGTCGGGCCCGACGAACGTCATCCCGACGATCACCTCCCGCTCCTCGTCGACGACCATCCGGACCTTCCCGGCGTACCCGTCGGCGTGCAGCGCCGAGCCCGCCACTGCGCCGAGGTCCTGGTCGACGACCCGCACCGGGTGGCCGGCCTCCTCGGCCTGGGCTGCCGTGCGGCCGACGCTCGCGACCTGCGGGTCCGTGAACACCACCTGGGTCGTCGCGAGCGCGTCGGCCGTCGCCGCGTGCATGCCCCACGGCTCGGCCTCGACCGGCTCGCCTGCCGCGCGGGCCGCGATCGCCGCACCCGCGGCGCGCGCCTGGTACTTCCCGTGGTGCGTGAGCGGGGCGCGGTGGTTGGCGTCCCCGACGGCGTAGAGCCAGTCCAGCGGCGCGCCGTCGGGGCCCAGCGCACGCAGCGTCTCGTCGACGTCGACCCACCCCTCCGGCAGGCCGACGGCGTCGAGCCCGAGCCCTGGCCGCGGCTCCCGGCCGGTGGCCACGAGGAGCTGCTCGGACCGCACGGTGGAGCCGTCGTCGAGATCGATCTCGACACCCGAGGCGATCCGGCGCACGGCCGACGGTGAGACGCCCGTGCGGACGTCGACGCCGCGCGCGGCCAGCGCCTCGGTGACCGTCTCGCCCGCGAACGGCTCGTAGCCGCCGAGGAGGCCGCCGCGCACGAGCATGGTCACCCGCGCACCGAGGTCGCTGAAGGCTCCCGCCAGCTCGGAGCCGACGGCCCCGCCTCCGATCACCACGAGGGAGTCGGGGATCTCGGTCGCGGACACCGCCTCGCGGTTGGTCCACGGCTCGGCCTCGCGCAGTCCCGGGACGTCGGGCAGGAACGGCCGCGTCCCCGTGGCGAGCGCGACGGCGTGACGGGCCCGCAGCACGCGCTCGCCGCCGCCCTCGAGCTCGACCGTCACCTCGCGCACCCCGCTCAGCCGGCCCCTCCCGCGGACGAGGTCGATGCCGGCCGAGCCGAGCCACTCGACCTGACCGGCGTCGTCCCAGTCGGACGTGAACGAGGTCCGTCGCGCGAGGACGGCCCCGACGTCGAGGTCGCCGGTGACCGCCTGGCGGGCGCCGTCGACGGCCAGCGCGGCGCGGCGTGCGTCGCCGCTGCGCAGGAGCGCCTTGGACGGCATGCACGCCCAGTACGAGCACTCCCCGCCGACGAGCTCGGCCTCGACCACCACCGCCGAGAGCCCGCCCTGGACGGCGTAGTCGGCGACGTTCTCCCCGACCGGTCCGGCCCCCACGACGACGACGTCCCAGGTGTCGGCGTCGTCGTCGGGCGGTGACGGGTGCTGCTCGGACGGGTCGCTGACGGACATGGAGCCCCACTTCGTCGGGCGGTGCTGGCGCTGATGACCCTACGCTCGGGGGATGGCATGCGCACGAGGGGCCGCCGGATGATCGAGCTCCGGTCCGTCACCAAGACCTTCCCGGGCGGCACGCGCGCGGTCGACGATCTCGACCTCGTCATCCGTCCGCACGAGGTGACCGTCCTCGTCGGCTCGTCCGGCTCGGGCAAGACGACGATCCTGCGGATGATCAACCGGATGGTCGAGCCGAGCTCGGGCACCGTGTCGATCGACGGCACCGACGTCGCCACCCGCGAGCCCGTCGCGCTGCGCCGCAGCATCGGCTACGTCATGCAGAGCGCCGGCCTGCTGCCGCACCGCCGGGTGATCGACAACGTCGCCACCGTCCTGCGCCTCACCGGCACGCCGAAGGCCGCCGCCCACGAGAGGGGCCTGGAGCTGATGGACACCGTCGGCCTCGAACGGTCGCTCGCGCGCCGCTACCCCGCCCAGCTCTCCGGCGGGCAGCAGCAGCGCGTCGGCGTCGCCCGGGCGCTGGCGAGCGATCCGAACATCCTGCTGATGGACGAGCCCTTCGGCGCCGTCGACCCCATCGTCCGCACCGAGCTGCAGGACGAGCTGCTCCGCCTCCAGCGCACCCTGTCGAAGACGATCGTGCTCGTCACCCACGACATCGACGAGGCCTTCCGGCTCGGCGACCACGTGGTGCTCCTCGCCGAGGGCGGCCGGATCGTGCAGCAGGGCAGCCCCGCCGAGCTGCTCGCCGCTCCCGCGGACGACTTCGTCGCCTCCTTCATCGGCGCCGACCGGGGTCGCCGTGCGCTCCGGATCGAGGAGGCGGACGGACGCCGGATCGTCGTCGACGCCGACGGGCGCCCCGCGGGCGTGCTCGCCGACGACCCGGGCACCTCCCGAGAGGGCGCCGGATGACCTGGGTCGCGGACAACCTCGACCTCATCGGGGAGCTCACGCTGCGGCACGCCCGGCTGTGCCTCATCCCGATCGTCGCGGGCTTCCTGCTCGCCCTGCCGCCCGGCATCCTCGCGTGGCGCTACCCGGCCGCCCGCGGCGCGGTGCTCACCGTCGTCGGGCTCCTCTACACGATCCCCTCGCTCGCCCTGTTCGTCCTGCTCCCGCCGGTCCTGGGGATCGGGTTCCTCAGCGAGCTCAACGTCGTCGTCGCGATGACCATCTATGCGGTCGCTCTCATGACGCGCACCGTCACCGACGCGCTCGGCGCCGTCGACCCCGACGTCCGCCGCTCCGCCACCGCCCAGGGCTACTCCGGGCCGGGACGCTTCTGGTCGGTCGAGCTGCCGCTGGCCGGACCCGTCCTGCTCTCCGGGCTCCGCGTGGTCGCCATGAGCACGGTGAGCATGGTGACCGTCGGCGTGCTCGTCGGCATCCCGAGCCTCGGCTACCTCTTCATGGACGGGCTGCAGCGCGGCATCGTCGCCGAGATCGTCGCGGGGATCGTCGCCACCGTCGTCGTCGCGCTCGTCATCGACGTCGCGCTCCTCCTGCTGGGCCGCCTCCTCATGCCATGGAGCCGATGGACGGGGGCGCGCGCATGAACCTCTTCCGCGACGCCCTCGCGTGGCTCACCGACCCCGAGCAGTGGACGGGGCCCGGGAACCTGCTCGAGCGCATCGGTGAGCACGCCTGGTACTCGCTCGTCGCGCTGCTGATCTCGGCGCTCGTCGCCGTGCCGCTCGGCTACCTCGTCGGACACACCGGCCGCGGGAAGCAGCTCGTCGTCGGCCTCTCCGGGGCTGGTCGCGCCCTGCCCTCGCTCGGCCTGCTCACGGTCCTCACCCTGCTCGTCGGTGTCGGGGACGCGCTCCTCGCCGCCACGGTGGTGTTCGTCGTCCTCGGCATCCCCTCCGTGCTCGCGGGTGCCTACGCCGGCGTGGAGAACGTCGATCGCGTCGTCGTCGACGCCGCCCGCGCCCAGGGAATGACGCACTGGCAGGTCCTCACGCGGGTCGAGGCACCGCTCGGGCTGCCCCTGCTCGTCGGCGGGCTGCGGAACGCCGCGCTCCAGATCATCGCCACGGCCGTGCTCGCCGCTTACGTCGGCCTCGGCGGCCTGGGCACCTACATCCAGCGCGGCATCTCGCTGCAGCGCTACGACGAGATGCTCGGGGCGGCGCTGGTCATCGTGGTCCTGGCCCTCGTCGTCGACGGCGTGTTCGCGCTGATCGCGAGGCTCGCCGTGCGGGCGAGCGGTGCGCGGGGGAGACTCGGAGACGTCGTCCCTACGGAAGGTCGCTGATCATGCGTCGCCACACCACCACCGCCGCGGTCCTCGCCGCGGCCGCCCTCACGCTCGCGGCCTGCGGGTCGGAGGACCCCTTCGAGGAGGAGACCTCCGCGGACGCGCCCGACGACGCCGGCGAGTCCGGCTCGGAGACCGGTTCCGACGGCCCGGGGGCGGCGGGGGAGACGGTGGTCGTCGGCTCGCAGGCCTACTACTCGAACGAGATCATCGCCGAGATCTACGCGCAGGTCCTCGAGGACGCCGGCTACGGGGTGGAGCGGCAGTTCCAGATCGGCCAGCGCGACGTCTACCTGCAGGCGATGGAGGGTGGCGAGGTCGACGTCCTGCCCGAGTACACGGGCAACCTCCTGCAGTTCTACGCGCCCGACACGGAGGCGCGGGCGAGCGAGGACGTCGCCGCCGAGCTCGAGCGGGCCCTTCCGGAGGGGATGGCGGTTCTCGAGTACTCCGAGGCCCAGGACGCCGACTCCTACAACGTGACGGCCGAGTTCTCCGAGGAGAACGGCATCACGAGCCTCGCGGACCTTGCCGAGTACGACGGCGAGATCACCGTCGGGGGCAACGCCGAGCTCGAGGAGCGCCCGTACGGACCGGCGGGACTCGAGGAGTTCTACGGCGTCGAGGTCGAGTTCCTCGCCATCGGCGACTCCGGCGGCCCCCTGACCAAGGGCGCCATCCTCGACGGCACCATCACGATGGGCGACATCTACACCGCCGACCCGGACCTCGCGTCGGGCGACTTCGTCACGCTCGAGGACCCGGAGAGCATGATCCTCGCCCAGAACGTCGTGCCCCTCGTGCCGGAGGATCTGTCCGGTGAGCTCGGCGATGTGCTCGACCCGGTCAGCGAGGCGCTCACCACCTCCGAGCTCATCGAGCTCAACGCGCGCAGCGTCGAGGAGCAGCTGGACTCCGCGACGATCGCGACCGACTGGCTCGCCGAGAACGACCTGGGAGGGAACTGATGGCCACGACCAACGACATCCTCGTCGACGCGTTCACGCGCATCAACGGCTCCGTCCACCGCGCCGGCTTCTCGCTGACCCGCGAGCAGCTCGATGCCCGCCTCGATCCCGGGGCAAACTCCATCGGCTGGCTCCTGTGGCACCTGACGCGCGTGCAGGACGACCACGTGGCCGGCGCCTTCGGCGTCGACGAGCTGTGGTCGACGGAGGGTTGGGCGCAGCGGTTCGACCTCGACGTCGAGGGCGTCGGCTACGGGCACACCGCCGAGGACGTCGACCGGGTGACGGGCTTCGACGCGCGTCTCGTGCTCGACTACCACGACGCCGTGCACGAGCAGACGCTCCGGTGCGTCCGCGGGCTCACGGAGGCGGACCTCGACCGGGTGGTCGACGAGAGCTGGGACCCGCCGACGACGATGGGCGTGCGGCTTGTCAGCGTGCTGGACGACTGCCTCAAGCACGTGGGGCAGGCCGCGTTCGTCCGGGGAATCCTCGAGCGTCGCTGACCACGCGGGCGCCCCGGGGCCGGCGCGGTGCGCCGCGGGCCCCGGTCGGACGCTCCGCGCCGGTCGGACGCGGAGCGCCGGTCAGACGGCGAGCAGCTCGCGGGCCACGAGGCCGCGCTCGTGCAGCGCAGCCTCGACGCCCGCCCAGATCGCGTCCGCCCACACCTCGTAGCCGGCGGCGTTCGGGTGGAAGAGGTCCTCGGCCATGTGCGTGAGCACGATGCGCGGCCAGAGCGGCCGGGTGGCCGAGTGGAGCTCGGCCAGGTGCAGGTCGTGCCGCTCCGCGGTCTCCCGGATGGTGGTGCTCGCGCGGCGGGCCCACAGCTCGTGCGGGCCGTACCCGTAGCTCGGGACGTCGGCGACGACGCTGCCGTGGGGCAGCGCGGTCGCGATCGTCTCCATCCGGTTGGCGAAGCCCGGAACGGTCACCTGGCGGCGGGCCACGTCGTTGGCACCGATCTCGCAGATGACGAGGTCGGGTCCGCCCTCGAGGCCCTGCAGGAGCGGCAGCTGGTCGGCGACCAGGTCGGCCGTGGTCGCGCCGGAGACGGACAGGTTGGTGGTGACGACGGGGCGGTCGAGCGCCTCGGCGAGACGCCGCTCGACGCGGGCGACCCAGCCGTGGCTCGGGTCCGGGACCCCCACTCCCTGGGCGGCGGAGTCGCCGACGACGACGAGGTGGAACGCCTCCGGGACCGTGGCGGCCCGGACCTCGTGGATGCGCTGCGCCCAGTACTCGCGGTGGACCGGCACCTGTCGGCTGACGATGCAGCGGCGGCCGAGGTAGGTGGCGGCGGCTCCCGCGGTGGCGACGGCACCGGCGGCCACGGCGCTCGCGACGACCGCGACCGGGCCCCAGGACGCGCGCGCGGAGGACGACGTTCGAGAAGGCATGCCCGCCAGGTTAGGGCTCGTCGCGCCGGCCCGGCCAGGGGAGTGGGGCCCGCGGCGGGAGGATCACAGGTGGCGCGTGGCGGATGTCGATGGAGGCCGTCACGTGGCAGGGGCCGCACCGTGGTCGGACGCGGGGCGCGCCGCCGACGCCGCGCGGACGGCCGGGGTCGCACGGGTGGCCGCCCAGATGGCGTCCGCCCACAGCGCGTAGCCCCGGGCGTTCGGATGGAACCAGTCCCCGGCCACGTACCCGAGGATGCGCACCGGCCACAGCGCGGCCGACGCACCGTGCAGCTCGGCCACCGTGTGGCCGTGCCGCTGCGCCGCGGCGCGCACGAGCGGGTTGAGCCGCCGCACGCGCGGCTCCCACGGTGGGTGCCCGAGGCAGGGCACCTCGCCGAGCACGCTCCCGGCCGGCAGGGCGGCGGCGATCTTCTCGATCCGGTCGCCGAAGCCGGCGGGCTCGTAGGAGCCGCGTACCACGTCGTTGGATCCGACGACGCAGACGACGAGGTCGGCGTCCGCGCGCAGGCCCTCGAGGAGCGGGAGCTGGTCGGCGACGAGGTCCGCCGTCGTCGCACCGGAGACCGAGAGGTTCGTCGTCGCGACGGGACGGTCCAGCTCCGTCGCCAGGCGGTCGGCGACCCGCACCACGTAGCCGCGCGCCGGGTCCGGCACACCGACGCCCTGCGCCGCGGAGTCGCCGAGCACGGCGAGGTGGAACGCGTCGTCGTCGGGCGGGGTATGTGTCCGGGCGGCCCACCAGTCGCGATGGATCTCGACCTGGCGGCGTGTGCGCCGGGAGCCGAGCGCGAGCGCGGACGCCCCGATCGCCGCCGCCGCGAGAGCGACGACGGCCGCCACCGCGCCGGGGGAGAGTCGCACGCGGACACCGTATCGGCGGACGGATGGTCGATCACCGGCGCGGGCGGAGTATGGTCGTCCCGTGCGTACCGAGCTCCTGCTCCTTATCTGCCGCGGCGAGGCCCTCTGAGGCCGGCTCCTCGTCGCGGGAGACGTCGTGCTGGCCGCACGTGACCCTCGACCAGGAGACCTGATGAAGACTCGCGGCACCACCAACCTCCAGCGCCCGTCCGGGATGCCGGTGACGAAGTACCGGCCGTTCGCCGAGACGAACCCGGTCCACCTCCCGGACCGCACGTGGCCCGACGAGCGGGTGACCGTCGCCCCCCGGTGGCTCTCGACCGACCTGCGCGACGGCAACCAGGCGCTCATCGAGCCGATGACGCCCGAGCGCAAGCGCACGATGTTCGACCTTCTCGTCCGCCTCGGCTACAAGGAGATCGAGATCGGCTTCCCGGCCGCCTCGCAGGCCGACTTCGACTTCGTCCGCTCGCTCGTCGACGACGACGCCGTGCCCGAGGACGTCACCGTCTCCGTCCTCACGCAGGCGCGCCCCGAGCTCATCCACCGCACGGTCGAGTCGCTCGTCGGCTTCCCACGGGCCACCGTCCACATGTACAACGCGACGGCGCCCGTGTTCCGCGACGTCGTGTTCCGCGCCGGCCGGGAGGGCACGCGTGACCTCGCCGTCGACGGCACACGCGAGGTGATGGCGCACGCCGAGAAGGTGCTCGGCGACGAGACAGTGTTCGGCTACCAGTACAGCCCCGAGATCTTCGTCGACACCGAGCTCGACTTCGCCCTCGAGGTGACCGAGGCCGTCATGGGGGCGTGGCAGCCCGAGAGCGGGCGCGAGATCATCCTCAACCTGCCCGCCACGGTCGAGCGCGCGACGCCAAACGTCTACGCCGACCAGATCGAGTGGATGAGCCGGCACCTGAGCCACCGGGAGCACGTGGCGCTCTCGGTGCACCCGCACAACGACCGCGGCTCGGGCGTGGCGGCCGCCGAGCTGGCGATGCTCGCCGGCGCCGACAGGGTCGAGGGCTGCCTGTTCGGGCAGGGCGAGCGCACCGGCAACGTCGACCTCGTCACGCTCGCGATGAACCTGTACTCGCAGGGCGTCGACCCGATGATCGACCTCTCGGACATCGACGAGGTGCGCCGCACCGTCGAGCACTGCACGCAGATGGACGTCCACGCCCGCCACCCGTACGGGGGCGACCTCGTCTACACCTCGTTCTCCGGCTCGCACCAGGACGCCATCAAGAAGGGCTTCCAGGTCCGCGACGCCAAGGTGGCCGAGGCGGGCGACGACGACGCGGCCGTGGTCTGGGACCTGCCCTACCTGCCCGTCGACCCGAAGGACGTCGGGCGGACGTACGAGGCCGTGGTGCGCGTCAACAGCCAGTCCGGCAAGGGCGGCATCGCCTACCTCCTGCACTCCACGCGCAGCCTCGACCTGCCGCGTCGCCTGCAGATCGAGCTCGCCGGCATCGTGCAGAAGCACACCGACGCCTACGGCGGGGAGATCGACGCAGAGCGGCTGTGGTCGATCTTCGTCGACGAGTACCTGCCGTACACCGTGACCGACGGCCTCGCGCCGTGGGGCCGGTACACGCTGCGCAGCACGTCGCTCACCTCCCACGGGGAGGGCGGCGACGCCGACCTCACGGTGGTGCTCGACGACGGCGGGGAGGAGCTCCTCCTCTCCGGGCGCGGCAACGGTCCGATCGACGCGTTCGTCCACGCGCTCGGCAGCATCGGGGTCGAGGCCTCCGTGCTCGACTACGCCGAGCACGCGCTCTCGGCGGGCGGGGACGCGATGGCGGCGGCCTACCTCGAGGTGGAGACCGGTGACCAGGTCGTGTGGGGCGTCGGGGTCGACCCGTCGACGATGACCGCGTCCTTCCAGGCGATCATCTCGGCCGTCAACCGGGCCGCACGTACGGCGGGCGGACCGGCCGCCGGCTGACGGGCGGACCGGCCGCGGGCTGACGGGCCCGCGCGCCGGGACGCCCGTGCCTACCTCAGGTCGATGACCTCGAGGCCCGTCGCCCGTGCGAGGTGGTCGTAGTCGACGTCCCGGTGCGCGAGTCTCGCTCCGTGTCGGAGGGCGATCGCCGCGATCAGGCAGTCCTGGAGAGCCCGGGGCTGGGTACCCGCGGCGCGAGCCGCGTGAAAGACGTCGACGGCGCCGCGGTAGTCGAGGGTCGGATCCACCCGGCACCAGTGCTGGCTGAGCATGAGCCGCTCCACCTGCTCGGTCCGGCGGCCTGCCCGGGTCCCCGCGAGGAGCTCCATCATCACCGGCTCGGTCGTCGCGAGATCATTGCCCAGGTGGTCGCGGACGAACTCCGTGGCCGGCGTCGTCGTCCCGCGGAGGAACTCGATCCACACCGAGGTGTCGACCAGGATCACGGGCGAACCACGCGGTCGGCCCGCATCTCGTGGAGGTCGCCCTCCCAGCCGGTCCCCTCGAGCGAGAGCATCTCGGAGCGGGTCATCGCCGGCCCGACCAGGCGTCGCAGCGCCAGGTCGACCGCCTCGCGCTTGGTCCGCACGCCGTACCTCTGCATCACCTCGGTGACGAGGTCGTCGTCCAGGTCGATGTTGGTGCGTGCCATACACCAACGATACACCTCGCTTGTGCGACGCGCGGCGCGGCCCGTGGTGGTCCGTCGTCCTGTCGGGCCGAGGGGCGACAATGGGGGAGTGAGGCTCTACCGGGACGAGGCGGTGGTCCTGCGCTCCCACGACCTGTCGGAGGCGGACCGCATCGTCACCATGCTCTCGCGCGAGCACGGGCTGGTCCGGGCGGTCGCCAAGGGCGTGCGCCGCACGAGCTCCCGCTTCGGCGCCCGGCTCGAGCCCTTCACGGTGGTCGACGTCCAGCTGCACCGGGGGCGGAACCTCGACACCGTCACGCAGGTCGAGACGATCGCGCCCTACGGGCGCTCGCTCGCCGCCGACTACTCCTTGTTCACGTCCGCGACCGTCATGGTCGAGACCGCCACCCAGCTCACCCAGGCCGAGGAGGTACCGGCCCCGCAGCAGTACATCCTGCTCATCGGGGCGCTGCACGCGATGAGCATGCGCCGGCACGCGGCCACGCTCGTGCTCGACTCCTACCTGCTGCGCTCGCTGGCCGTGGCCGGCTGGGCGCCCAGCTGCTACGACTGCGCCCGCTGCGGGGCCGACGGCCCGCACCGCGCCTGGTCCACCCAGATGGGCGGGGCGATGTGCGCGTCGTGCCGGCCGCCCGGGTCGGCCTCGCCGGCGGAGGAGACGATGACCCTGCTCGGTGCCCTGCTCTCCGGCGACTGGCCCGTGGCCGACGCCTCGCACGACCGCCACCGCACCGAGGCCTCGGGCTTGGTCGCCGCCCACCTCCAGTACCACCTCGAGCGCCGCCTGCGCTCCCTGCCCTTCGTGGAGCGCGCATGAGCCGGCCCCCCCGCACCGACCCCGTCCCGCCGCCGCCCCACCCCTCCGGCGAACGCCCGCCGCAGATCCCGCGCGAGCTCGTGCCCGCGCACGTCGCCGTCATCATGGACGGCAACGGCCGGTGGGCCAACGCCCGCGGGCTGCCCCGGACCGAGGGCCACGCGGCGGGGGAGGCTTCGCTCCTCGACGTCGTCGCCGGAGCGATCGACATCGGCGTGACGCACGTCAGCGCGTACGCGTTCTCCACCGAGAACTGGAAGCGCTCGCCCGCCGAGGTCCGCTACCTCATGGGCTTCAACAGGGACGTCATCCGACGACGACGGGACGAGATGCACGCCTGGGGCGTCCGCGTGCGGTGGGCGGGTCGGCGCCCACGGCTGTGGGGCTCCGTCATCCGCGAGCTCGAGACGGCCGAGGAGCTGACCCGGCACAACACGACCGCGACCCTGACGATGTGCGTGAACTACGGAGGGCGCGCAGAGCTGGCCGACGCCGCCGCCGACCTCGCCCGCGACGTCGCCGCCGGCAGGGTCAACCCCGACCGGGTGACTGAGCGGACCCTCGCGCGCTACCTCGACGAGCCGGACATGCCCGACGTCGACGTGCTGTGGCGCACCGGCGGTGAGCGGCGCACGAGCAACTTCCTCCTGTGGCAGTCCGCCTACGCCGAGCTCGTCTTCACCGACGAGGCGTGGCCCGACGTCGACCGACGCTCGCTGTGGCGGGTGGTCGAGGAGTACGCCCGGCGCGACCGGCGCTGGGGCGGTGCCGTGGACGCGGCGGCCGAGCCGTCGGGCTGACGGAGCCCTCGTCGGGTGTCGTGGGATGGCTCACTCAGGTGAGCCTTCGACCAGGCCGCCCGGCCGTCGGGCTGACGGAGCCCTCGTCGGGTTTCGTGGGATGGCTCACTCAGGTGAGCCTTGCCTATGCATTCGCAGGTCGGTAACTTTTCGACACGCAAACGTAGCGTAATTGGTGGTCACGGCGTCGTGAGACGAGGTGGCCGCCCCCGAACGAGAGCTGGTCCCCCGTGCGCCACCCCCGACTCCACGTCATCGCCGCCGCCTCCGCCGTGGCGCTGACGCTCGCCGCCTGCGGCGGCTCCGACGACTCCGCCGACGAGGGGGACGACGCCGCGGTCGAGGAGACGACGGACGAGCGCTTCGACGACGACGGCGCGGGTGACGAGAGCGCCTCGGAGTCCGACTCGGAGTCCGGGTCGGCGGGATCGGCGGACGAGTCGTCGTCGGGCGATGCGGGTGACGGGTCCGCGGACGCCGGCGCGGCCGGGATCTCCGGGGCCGAGCTCCCGATCGAGATCGAGCACGCCTTCGGGACCACCGTCATCGAGGAGGTCCCCGAGAGGGTCGCGACCGTCAACTGGGCGAACCACGAGGTCCCGCTCGCCCTCGGTGTCGTGCCCGTCGGCATGGCATCCGCAGACTTCGGCGACGACGACGGCAACGGCATGCTGCCCTGGGTCGAGGAGGAACTCGAGGCGCTCGGCGGCGAGCAGCCCGTCCTGTTCGACGAGACCGACGGCATCGACTTCGAGGCCGTCGCCGACACCCAGCCCGACGTCATCCTCGCCGCGTACTCCGGCCTCACGCAGGAGGACTACGACACGCTCAGCGAGATCGCGCCCGTCGTCGCCTACCCGGAGACGGCCTGGGGGACCTCCTGGCGGGACACGATCAGCTACAACGCCGCCGGCCTCGGCCTGGTCGAGGAGGGCGAGGAGCTCGTCGCCGAGCTCGAGGGCGAGATCGACGCCACCGTCGAGGCGCACCCCGAGCTCGAGGGCGTGTCGACGATGTTCATGACCCACGTCGACGTCGCCGACCTCAGCACCGTCAACTTCTACACCGCCAACGACACCCGCGCCGCGTTCTTCGAGGACCTCGGCCTCGCCACGCCGGCCGCGGTCGAGGAGGCCTCCGCCAGCGGCGAGTTCTCCGGCTCCGTGAGTGCCGAGCAGGTCGACATGTTCGACGACGTCGAGCTCATCGTCACTTACGGCGACCAGGAGCTCGTCGACACGCTCGAGGCGGACCCCCTCCTCTCCCAGATGCCGGCCGTCGAGTCCGGCGCCATCGTCTTCCTCGACGGGTCCGGCCCGATGGGTACGGCGGCGAACCCCACGCCGCTGTCCATCTCCTGGGTCCTCGAGGACTATGTCGACCTCCTCGCCGAGGCAGCAGCCGGGTCGCAGTGACCCAGGCCCCGGAACGCGAGGAGGTCGGGAGGGCGCCGTCCACGCCCTCCGGACCCGGGCCGGACGTCGCCATCCTCCGACGTCCGGCCCGGGCACGTCTGTTCTGGCTCCTCGTGCTGCTCGCCGCGGTCGCCGCACTGACGATGGCCTCGGTGGCGATCGGCTCGCGCGCGGTCTCCGTCCAGGAGATCCTCGCAGGACTCACGGGCTCCACCGACTCGGTCGGTGAGGCGGTCGTCTACACCCGCGTGCCCCGGACCTTCCTCGCCCTGCTCGTCGGGGCCGCGCTCGGCGTGGCCGGCGCCGCCATGCAGGGCGTCACCCGCAACCCGCTCGCCGACCCAGGGATCCTCGGCGTGACGATGGGCGCCTCGCTCGCGGTCGTCGTCGGGATGGCCTGGTTCGGCCTGTGGACCCGGACCGGCATGATCTGGACCGCGATCCTCGGGGCGGGCCTCGCCGCCGTGTTCGTCTACGTCATCGCCTCGGTCGGCCGCGGGGGTGCCACGCCGCTCACCCTTGCCCTCGCGGGAGCCGCCACCTCGGCCGCGCTCGCCTCCTTCATCACCGCGGTCGCCCTCCCGCGCGGCGACATCGCCGGCAGCATCCGCTCCTGGCAGGTCGGCGGGGTCGGCGGCGCGACCCACGAGGCCACCGGCCAGGTACTGCCGTTCCTCGTCGTCGGGCTCCTCGTCTGCCTGGCCTCCGCGCGCAGCCTCAACTCGCTCGCCCTCGGTGACGACGTGGCCGCCGGCCTCGGCGTGCGCGTCGGGGTCGCTCGGCTCGTCGCGGCCGCCGGGGCGGTCGTCCTGACCGGTGCCGCGACGGCGGTCGCCGGACCGATCGGGTTCGTCGGCCTCGTCGTCCCGCACCTGTGCCGGCTCCTCGTCGGGACCGACCACCGGTGGCTCATGCCCTTCTCCGCGCTCGCCGGCGCGGGGCTGCTCGTCGGAGCCGACGTCCTCGGCCGAGTCGTGGCACGCCCCGGCGAGATCGACGTCGGCATCATCACCGCCGTCGTCGGCGCCCCGGTCTTCATCGCCATCGTCCGCCGCACGAAGGTCCGCGAGCTGTGAGCGCGGTGACCGAGCGAGCGCGGACGACTGCCTCGTCGACACGCCCCGACGACGCCGGACGGACCGTCACGGGGCGCCCCCGCGCGGCGGACGCCCTCGCCCGGGCGCGCCGGCGCCGGACGCGTCGGGGCCTCACGGTGGCGCTCGTCCTGCTCGGCGTCGTCGTCGCGCTGTGGTGCGCCTCCCTCATGGTCGGACGCACGTTCTACCCGCCCGCCGACGTGTGGGCCGTCGTCACGGGCGAGCAGGTCGAGGGGGCGAGCTTCACCGTCGGTCGGCTGCGCCTGCCGCGGGCGACCCTCGCCTTCGTCGCCGGCCTGTGCCTCGGCCTCGGGGGCGTCACCTTCCAGACGATGCTCCGCAACCCGCTCGCGAGCCCGGACATCATCGGGATCAGCGCGGGCGCGAGCGCGGCAGCCGCCTTCGCCATCATCGTGCTCGACCTCGACGGCGGGCAGGTCTCCGCGGTCGCCGTGATCGCCGGGCTCGGTGTCGCGGTACTCATCTACGCGCTGTCCTACCGGGGCGGGGTCGCCGGCACGCGGCTCGTGCTCATCGGCATCGGGATCGCGGCGATGCTGGACTCGGTGACGAGCTACCTGCTCGACGGCGCCGCCCAGTGGGACCTGCAGGAGGCCATGCGCTGGCTCGTCGGCAGCCTCAACGGCACGACGTGGGGGGCCGTCGTCCCCGCCGCGATCGCCCTCGCCGTCCTCGGTCCCGTCCTGCTGTCGCGCGGCCGCGACCTGTCCGCCATGCAGCTCGGCGACGACGCCGCCCGCGCACTCGGCGTCCGGGTCGAGCGCACGCGCCTCACGCTCGTCGTGGCGGCGGTCGGCCTCATCGCGTTCGCGACCGCGGCCGCCGGCCCGATCGCGTTCGTCGCCTTCCTCTCCGGGCCGATCGCCGCGCGCGTGGTGGGCCCCGGGCGGTCCCTGCTCGTCCCCGCGGCGCTCGTGGGCGCCGTCCTCGTGCTCGCCGCCGACCTCGCCGGGCAGTACGCGTTCGGCACCAGGTTCCCCGCCGGCGTCATCACGGGCGTCCTCGGGGCCCCCTACCTCGTCTACCTCATCGCACGCACCGACCGGGCCGGAGGCTCACTGTGACCGACCGAACGCTGACCGCCGAGAACGTGTGGGTCGGGTACCGCGACCGCCGGGTGATCGAGGACCTCAGCCTCGCCGTCCCGCCGGGGCGGATCACGGCGATCGTCGGTGCCAACGCCTGCGGGAAGTCGACGCTGCTCCGCGCGATGTCTCGCCTGCTCGCGCCCGCGAAGGGGCGCGTGGTCCTCGACGGGAAGGACGTCCACCGCATCCACGCCCGCAAGCTGGCCCAGGTCCTCGGCCTGCTCCCGCAGACGCCCCTCGCCCCGGAGGGGATCACCGTCGCGGACCTCGTGGGGCGCGGCCGGCACCCGCACCAGGGCATGCTCGCGCGCTGGAGCGAGGCCGACGACGTCGCCGTCGCGCGCGCCCTCGAGGCCACCGGGACGACTGACCTCGCGGACCGGCCGGTCGACGAGCTCTCCGGCGGGCAGCGGCAGCGCGCCTGGATCGCCATGGTGCTCGCCCAGGAGACGGACGTGCTCCTGCTCGACGAGCCGACGACGTTCCTCGACGTCTCCCACCAGGTCGAGGTCCTCGATCTGCTCACCGACCTCAACATCGAACGCGGCACGACGATCGTCATGGTGCTGCACGACCTCAACCTGGCCGCCCGCTACGCCGACCATCTCGTGGCCGTCGCGGGCGGGACGGTGCACGCCGCGGGGAGGCCGACCGAGGTGCTCACCTCGGCGTGCGTCGAGGCGGTCTTCGGGATCGGCTCGACGATCGTGGCCGACCCGGTGACCGGGAGCCCGCTCATGGTGCCCATCGGCCGGCACCACGCCCGACCCATGGAGGTGGCCTCATGACCCCGACCGCCACGATCACCCCCGCGCGGGCCGGCGCCGTGACCTACCCGCCCTCGCGCGCCTTCCGTACGCGGGTGCGCGCCGTCGAGCCGCTCACGCCCCACCTCACCCGCATCACCCTGACGGGCGACGAGCTCGAGCATGCCGGTCCGTTGTGCCTCGACCAGCGGATCAAGCTGTACCTGCCCCGGGCCGACGGGACCCTGCCCGACGTCGGGCTCTTCGACGAGCCGCGTCCCACGATGGCCGAGTGGTACCGCCGCTGGCGCGAGCTGCCCGACGCCGAGCGCAACCCGATGCGGACCTACACGCTGCGGGCGGTGCGACCCGGGTCGAGCGAGATCGACATCGACTTCGTCCTGCACGGCACCGAGGGTCCGGCGTCCGCGTGGGCGAGCGCGGCGCAGGTCGGCGACGAGCTCGTCGTCATCGGCCCGGACGCGCGCAGCGAGTCGGAGAACGGCGGCATCGCGTGGCATCCGGGCCGGGCGCGCCGTGTACTTCTCGCCGGCGACGAGACGGCTCTCCCGGCGATCTGCGGCGTCGTCGAGACCCTGGACGCGAGCTTCTCCGGAGAGGTGTTCGTCGAGGTGCCGACCGCGGAGGACGTGGTCGAGCTCGCGGCGCCCGACGGCATGACCGTCCACTGGCTCGTGCGCGGCGAGCGCGAGCACGGGGCCGCGCTCGATGCCGCCGTCCGCGCGTGGGGTGACGAGCGTTTCCCGGCGGGCGGACCGGTGGCCGACGGCGCGACGCGCGCGGGCACCGGACCTGCGCCGCAGACCGGCCCGGGCGACGACGCACCCTCCGCCCCGACCCCGGACCCGGAGGGGATCCTCTGGGACGTCCCCGCCGACGTCGAGGGACCCGACTACGCGTGGCTGGCGGGGGAGGCGAGCGTCATCACCGGTCTGCGCCGCTTCCTCGTGCGTGACAAGGGGCTCGACCGCCGCTCGGTGGCGTTCATGGGCTACTGGCGCCGCGGGCGGTCCGAGGGCAGCTGACCGGCGCGGCCGGGCGGTAGGACCGGTGCTGCCGTCCGGCACGGGAAAGGTGCACCCCACGGGGAAGGTCCCGCCGGAGGACCCCCTGCTGCGGGTGGCCTCCGACGTGGTCGGCACCCGGCGAGGTGGGCTCCATGCCCTCCTGCTCCAGGCCGGGCACGTCATGCGGTCGCCGACCGTCGACCGCCTGGTCGAGCGCTGGCCGCGCTGCTGTCGGCCGGCAACCTGCTGGTGCTCATGGACCACGAGATCCCGTGGTCCGGACGCGTGCACGAGCGCGGTGCGGCGCTCGAGAACGGCGGGTGGGGAGCAGCGGCCTCCGCCGATGTCGGTCCGCTGCTCGACGCCATGGTGGCGGGCAACCTGTTCGGGACCCTCAAGCTCCTCACGATCAGCTGAGCGCCGTACCCGCGAACGAGGCGCCGGGTCTCGTCCCACGCCCCACGTCGGAGGTGTCGGGACGAGACCCGGGGCGGCCCGGGCGATCGACGTCAACGCGCCGGCGGCTCCCAGCCCGGGTCGCGCCCGATGAACCCGACGAGCCGGTCCTGCGCCGAGGCGTCCTCGGGCACCGGCACCGCCGGCCCGTACTGGCCGCTCGAGCGCAGGACGTCCTCCATCGGCGCCATGCCGTCGAGCATCGCCTCGGCCAGCTCGGGATCGAGACCCGGCTCCTGACCGGTCGCTCGCGCGAGGTCCCACGTGTGCATGAAGACGTCGCCCACGTAGAACTGGCTGATCGCCTGCGGGAGCGGGACCTCCCCGACGTTCGGGTTCGACAGGGACAGGTCGGCGGACGCCGGGTCGTCGAGGAGCGCCTGGACGGCGTCCCGCTGGTGGTTCCAGGCGCCCGCGGGGTCGTCGTCCGCCGACGGCCCCGGCGGGAGGTCCGGCCCGCCGGAGCCCGCGAGCATCGCGGGGAACCACGTGGTCAGGTGCCCGACGACGTCGCGGGCCGTCCAGCCCGCCACCGGCGACGGCGCGTCCCACGCCTGCGGTGCGACGCCGTCGACCACTGCGGTGAAGGTGCCGGCGACCTCGCGGTGGAAGTCGGCCGGTGGGGCGTCGGGCCTCATGCCGCGCCCGCCTCGAGGAGGTCGTCGAGCTTCTCGAAGCCCTCGACGACGCCGGTCTCCATGCCGCTCGCGAGCATCGCGTCGCGTGCCTCCATCGTGTCGACGACCGAGTGCAGCGTGAGCCGGGTGCGGCCGTCGCCGAGGTGCTCGAACGTGCCCGTCTCGAGGGACACGCCGTCCGGAAAACCGGTGAACGTGAACGTCTGGACGATCCGCTCGTCGGGCCGGACCTCGTGGAACGAGCCGTAGAAGCGGTACTCCTCGCCGTCGGCCCGGCTGACGTACCGGTACTTTCCGCCGGTCGTGCAGTCCCACTCCTCGATCTCGGTGGGGAGCTCCCTCGGGCCGATCCACCGCGCGAACAGGTCGCGATCGGTGTAGGCGTGGAACACCTTCGACACGGGGTGGTCGAACTCGCGGACGATCGTGATCGTCGGCAGTGCGGGGTCGGCCTGGATGGTGGTCTCGGGGTGCTGGGTGGTCGCGCTCATGGTCTCTGCTCCTTCGGTGAGGTGCTGCTGGCGGTGATGTCGGTGGCGGCGTCGTCGTCCATCGAGTCGAGGACGGCGTCGAGGCGGCGGAACCGGTCCTCGGCCCGCGCCCGGTACAGCTCGATCCACGTCGTCATGCCGGCGAGAACCTCCGCCTCGAGGTGGATCGGTCGGCGCTGGGCGTCCCTGGTGCGGGTGACCACACCGGCGCGCTCGAGCACCGCGATGTGCTTGGCGACCGCCTGCACCGAGAACGGGTAGCCCTCGGCGAGCTCGGTCAGCGTCGCGTCACCCTCGGCGAGCCGGGCGACGATGTCGCGCCTGGTCCGGTCGGCGAGTGCTGCGAACATCTGATCGAGGGAGTCGTCCTGCACGGTGTCATCCTCTGCATCCCTGTTGTTCAACCTCTCGGTTGACTATGAAGGTAGGGGACGGGCGCGGCGTGGTCAACCCCTTGGTTGAATACGTAGGGCGAGCGTGTCAGGTCGTGGTGCCGCGGTCCGCGGTGGTGGCCGCCGCGGAGTCGTCGACGGCCGGCGTGGCGTCAGCCGGGAGGGCGTCGGCCGGGGTGGTGGCCGCCGTGGAGTCGCCGTCGGCCGGGAGGGTGTCGGCCGGGGTGGCGTCGGCCGAGCGCCGGCGCGCCCGGCGGTGCAGGGCGAACGTCGTGAACCCGACGACGAGGAGCGCGGCGATGACGAGGAGCCCGAGCGGCGATCCGGCGAACGCCGCGATGAGCGCACCCCAGACCGCGAACCCGATCGTCGAGTAGATCGCCGCCCACGCGAGGGCCCCGGGGACCTGGGCGATCGAGTACTTCCACCAGGCGATGCGCAGGATGCCGGCACCGGCCTGGATCATCGACTGGAACCCGACGGTGAGGTAGCCGATCGGCACCATGACCAGGCCCCATCGGCGCAGGGCGTCGACCCCGCGCTGCGGGCCCTCGCCCGAGAGCCAGCCATGCGCCCTCGCCTGCCAGCCTCCTGTCGGGTGGGTGCGGGTGACCGTCAGGTGGGTCGCCCACCGGCCGAGCCAGTAGATCATCTGCCCGCGCGCGGTCGCCCCGAGGTAGAGGACGACGAAGACGACCCAGAAGGGCCATCCGGCGAGGAAGTCGGGCACGCCCGCATTGTCACCCCCCGGGGTGGCGGGCGGGCCGCGACGTGAGGAGATCCACCGCGCCGCCCCGGCGCGGGTGCGCGGGCGGTCGGGGCGCGCGGGGCGCCGATCGGCGGAGAGACCGTGGCGTCAGCGAACGGAGGTGATCGGCGCGGTGTCGTGCGTGCGGCGCGACAGCGGCGTCAGCCGGCGGAGCTGGGCGGCGCGGTGACGGTGACGTCGTCGTCGTGCTCGGGGTGGGGGTCGACGGGTGCGGACCGCCGGCGGCGCGACGCCTCGAGGACCGGCCGGACGACTGCCGCCGCGGCGTAGGCCCCGATCGCGATGACGACGATCGTGGCCCCGGGGGACCAGGGGTTGACGTAGGTGACGACGAGGCCGAGGACGGTGACCACGAGGCCGATCGCCATCGCGAGCCGCATCGTTCCCCGGAAGGACCGGGTGAGCTGCTGGGCCGCCGCGACGGGGACGATCATGAGCGCCGACACGAGCAGGACGCCGACGACCCGCATCGACACCGACACCGTCAGCGCCGCCATGACCGAGACGGTCGCGGACAGGAGCCAGGTGGGCAGGCCGGAGGCGCGGGCGAGCTCCTCGTCGTGGCACAGGGCGAAGAGGGCGGGCCGCAGCCCGACCCCGACCCCGATGACGACCACGGCGAGCGCGAGGGCGAGCCACATGTCGAGCGAGCTGACGGTGGCGATCGACCCGAACAGGTAGCCCGTGAGCGTCGAGCTCGAGCCGCCCGAGATCGTGATGATGAGGACGCCACCCGCGATGCCGCCGTAGAAGAGCATGGCGAGCGCGACGTCGCCCGAGGTGCGGCCACGCGCCCGGACGAGCTCGATGAGCAGGGCGCCGACCACGGACGCCACGACGGCTCCCGGCACCGCGAACCGGTCCACCGGCATGACGCCGAGCGCCGAGCCGACGAGCCAGCCGAGCGCGACGCCGGTCAGCGCGACGTGCCCGATGCCGTCCCCGAGCAGGGCGAGCCGCCGCTGGACGAGGTAGGTGCCCATGACCGGGGCCGCGATCCCGACGAGCACCGCCACCAGCAGCGCGCGGCGCATGAGGGGGCTGGCCAGCATCTCCTGGAGCGTGGTGAGCAGGTCCATCAGCGCACCCCCGAGGGGTCGGGGAGCGGGGCGCCGACGTCGAGGACGCCGGGCCGTGCGTCGTCGGTGTCGCCGTGCGCGTGGTCGTGGTGATGGTCGGGATGGTCGTGGCCGGCCGCGGGCGCGGGCGGCGCCCCGTCGTGGACGACCCGGCCGTGGCGCAGCACGACGGCGCGGTCGAGGAGGGGGCCGAGCGGCCCGGGCTCGTGGAGGACGACGACGACGGCGCCGCCGCCCGCGGTGAACTCGGCGAGCAGGTCGGTGGTCGCCCGCTGCGACGCGGTGTCCATCGCTGACAGGGGCTCGTCGAGGACGAGCAGGTCGGGGTCGCGCACGAGGGCGCGGGCGAGGAGGACGCGCTGCTGCTGGCCCCCGGACAGGATGTGCACGGGGTCGGCCGCACGGTCCGCGAGGCCGACCCGGTCGAGCGCCGTGCGGGCCCGGTCCGCCACGCCGCGGCGGGGCCGCCAGCGCCAGCCCGCGAGGTCGCCCGCGGCGACCACCTCGAGCGCCGTGGCCGGGACGCCCGCCGCCGCGGACGCCCGCTGCGGCATGTAGCCGAGCCGGCGCCAGGGGACGAGCCGGCGCGGCCCAGCGAGGTCTGCGCCGTGCAGCCGCACGATGCCCGAGGTCGGCGGGCGCACGCCGACGACGGCGCGCACGAGCGTGGACTTGCCCGACCCGTTGGGCCCCATGAGGGCGACCCGTTCGCCGGGCCGGACGGTGAGGGAGACGCCGCGCAGGATCGGTTGGCCGTCGATGCTCACCCGGACGTCGTCGACCTCGAGGGGGCTGGGGGCGGGGGCGGGCTCAGCCACAGCGCTGCCCGGTGGCGAGGGCGTCGATGTTCGCCTGCATGGCGTCACGGTAGTCACCCTCGGCGGGGGCGATCTCGAGCGGGTCGAGCACCGCGACCTCGGTCGAGGTCTGCTCGGCGACCGCGCGGACCGCGTCGTCGGGCGCGTTCGCGTCGCGGTAGAGCGTGCTCACGCCGGTGTCCTCGACGAGCGCCGTCAGCTCGGCGATGCGCGCCGGGCTCACCTCGGTGCCGCCGTCGAGCCCCGCGAGCCCGGTCTCCTCGAAGCCGTGCGGTGCGAGCAGGTAGCCGTACGCCTCGTGCCCGACGACGACGGTCGACACCTCGCAGCCGGCGAGCTCCGACCCGATCCGACCGCCCAGGTCCTCGAGGTCGGTCACGACCGTCTCGAGGTTGGCGGCGTAGGTCTCCGCGCCGTCCGGGTCGATCTCGCTGAGGGACGTGGTGATCTCCTCGGCCAGGGCGATCATCCGCTCGGGGTCGAGCCACACGTGCGGGTCGAGCGCGCCGTGGTCGTGGCCGGCGTGCGCGTCCTCGCCACCCGTCTCGGGGGCCGCGTCCTCGTGCGTGTCGTCGTCGTGCTCGTGGTCGTCCGAGGCGGAGTCCTCGTCGTCGTGCTCGTGGTCCTCGTCGGCGCCGGCGCCCTCGGCGAGGAGCTCCTCGGGGGCGAGCGGCCGGGTGGGGGTCGAGGCGTCGAGGACGGACGTGCCGCCGAGCTGCGCCACGGCGTCGTCCATCGCGGACTGGTACTCCGGCAGGTGGACGACGAGGTCCGACTGCTCGAGGTCGACGACCTGGGCGGGGGCGAGCTCGAGCGAGTGGGCGTCGGCTCCGGGCGGCGTCACGTTGGTCACCGCGACCCGGTCGCCGCCGAGCTCCTCGGTCAGCCACTCGAACGCATAGACGGCGGTGCCGACGGTGACCTCGGCGTCCGGGTCGTCCCCGGAACCCGAGCCGCAGCCGGCGAGCAGGAGTGCGGCGGCAGGCGCAGCGAGCGCGAGGGGGCGGCGGGGCATGAAAGTCATTCTCAAGAGGTGTGAGAACGGTTGTCAACACGAGGGAGTCGTCGGCGGTATGACGTGCGACGCACCCGCCCGTCGCGGGCACGACCCGGGTCGGGCACCGTCCGCCGGCCACGAGCCACGGGCCACGGGTCACGGCGACCCGGGTGGTGCGCGTGGGCCCCACCCTGCAGGACCGCCGGTGGTCAGTACCCTGTTCTGGTGGTGCGCCTGCGCGACCGTGCCGGCGAGCAGGGGGAAGAGGAGTCATGTCAGGTCGGCCGCTCGGCAGCCGGTACACGCTCGATCGCGAGATCGGCCGGGGCGCCGTCGGGTCCGTCTGGCGCGGGCACCGCAACGACGACGGCCAGGTGGTCGCGATCAAGCGCCTGCGCTCGGAGGTGGCCGAAGACCTGGAGATCGTCCGCCGGTTCATCCAGGAGCGGGCGCTCCTGACGAACGTCGTCCACCCCAACGTGGTGCAGGTGATCGACCTCGTGGTCGAGGGCAGCACGCTGGCGATCGTCATGGAGCTCGTCGAGGGCGGTGACCTGCGCCAGGAGGTCGACCGGCGTGGGACCCTCGCGCCCGGCGACGCCGCCGCGTACGGCGCGGGGGTGGCCCGCGGGCTGGCCGCGATCCACGCCGGCGGCGTCGTCCACCGCGACGTCAAGCCCGCGAACATCCTGCTCGACCGCACCGACGACGGGGCGGTGCCGAAGGTGACGGACTTCGGCGTCGCGCGCGTGACGCACGGCGAGATCACCGAGGCGACGAGCGCGACGATGGTGGTCGGCACCCCGCTGTACATGGCCCCGGAGATCGTCCTCGAGCGGCTGCCCACCCCCGCGAGCGACATCTACTCGTTCGGGATCCTCGTGTACCGGATGCTCACCGGCGTCACCCCCTTCACCGGTGACGGCGGGACCTACGGCGTCATGCGCCGCCAGACCGAGCTCCTGCCGGGCCGGCCCGACGGCCTCCCGGACGAGCTGTGGGACGTGGTCCAGCGCTGCCTCGACAAGGAGCCCGAGGCGCGCCCCGAGGCCGCGGCGCTCGCCGACGAGCTCGACGCGCTCGCGACCGTGCTCGCCGACCTGCCGGCCCGACCGAGGCTCGTCCACCCGCCGGTGGGGACACCCGCCCGGCGCCCGGCTCTCGCCGACGGTCCGACGGCGCTGGGCGTGACGGCGGACGGTTCGAGCGAGGGCGGACGCCCGTCGGGCAGCTCGCCGGCCGCCGGGTCCAGGCCCGCCGACGACAGCTCGGCCGGTTCCCGGGCGGCAGGCTCGTCGTCGTCCTCGTCCGTAGGAACGGCCTCCGCCGGCTCCTCGTCGTCGGGGACCGCGGGTGAGCACGCGCCCGACGACGCCGAGCCGACCGTGCGACGCGACCGGACCGGGCTCGTCCCGGCCGTCGGGGGCCCGGTCGTCTCCGCCGGGGCGCCCGGCAGGGGAGCGCCGCTGCGCGTGCACGGCGAGGTCGTCGACGACGGGTACGACGCGCGTCGCAGGCGCGGCCGCACCCTCCCGCTCGTCCTCGTCTCCGCCGTCGCCGTGCTCGCCCTCGTCGTGGCCGGCGTCCTCTGGTTCACGCGCGACACCGAGCCCGAGGTGACGGTCATGCCGAACCTGTGGGGCATGACGCTCGAGGAGGCGGAGGAGGAGATGGGCGGCGTCGACGTCGTCGCCGTGGACGGCCTCGCCGACAGTCACGAGATCGGCACGGTGATGGGTCAGTCGCCGCGGACCGACGAGCCCGTCGACGGCGAGGTCGAGGTGACGATCGCGCGGGAGAGTGAGCGCCGCGACCTCGCGGACCTCGAGCCCCTCACCGGCGATGACCTCTCCGAACCCGTCCAGGAGGCCGTCGACCTCGGCGAGGAGGCCTTCCTGCGCGGATACACCTCCGAGCCGAGCGTGCCGGAGGGCGCCTGGGGGTGGGACCTGGACTCCGGGTTCCGGGTGTTCCGCGCAGAGATCGGCCGGATGCCCGCCACCTTCGACGACGAGGCGCATCAGACGACCTACGACTCGTACACGGTCGCCGTCGAGGTCACGGGCGACGGCGAGATCCTGTGGAGCGGGTCCGTCACGCTCGACGAGCCCCGGGCGCTCACGCTCGACGTCGAGGGGGTCGACGAGATCGTGGTCCGCTGGTCGCTGACGAGCGGCGGCGACAATGCCACTGCCGGCTTCGCCATCGGTGACGGGCGTGTGCTCGCCGCGCCCGGCGAGCTCCCCGAGCGCTACCAGGACGGCTGACGCGCCGCGGATCGGTACCCTGTCGCAGGACCGTTCCCCCCTTCCCGCCCCTCCGCACCGACACCCGAGGATCCATGACGTCACGCCCGCTCGGCAGCCGATACACGCTCGACCGCCAGGTCGGCCGCGGCGCGATGGGCTCCGTCTGGGCGGGGCACCGCAACGACGACGGCCACGAGGTGGCGGTCAAGATCCTGCGGTCGGAGTACGCCGAGGACCCCGAGATCGTCCAGCGGTTCGTCCAGGAGCGCTCGTTCCTCGTCCGGGTCGTCCACGCCAACGTGGTACGGGTCCACGACCTCGTGGTCGAGGGCAGCACGCTCGCCATCGTCATGGAGTTCGTCGCGGGCGGCGACCTGCGCGGCCTGCTCGACGAGCGCGGGACGCTCCCGCCGGGCGAGGCCGCGTGGTTCGGCCGACAGATCGCGGTCGGGCTCGCCGCCATCCACGATCGCGGTGTCATCCACCGCGACGTCAAGCCGGGCAACGTCCTGCTCGCCGGCGGAGGCGGTGACGTCGCCGAGGGTGACGACGGCGGCGCGGGCGAGGGGATCGTGCCGAAGGTGTCCGACTTCGGCGTCGCCCGCGTCACGCAGGCCCTCCACTCGACGACGTCGACCGCGATGCTCGGCACCCCCCTCTACATGGCGCCCGAGGTCATCGAGGAGCTGCCGCCCGGCCCGGCGACGGACGTCTACGCGCTCGGCGTCATGCTCTACGAGATGGTCGTCGGGGTGACCCCGTTCGCCGGCCCCGGCGGCACGTACGGCGTGCTGCGCCGGCACTCCGAGCTGCTGCCCGGCCGCCCCGACGGGTTCCCGGACCAGCTGTGGACCGCCGTGACGCGGATGGTCGACAAGGAGGCCCGCGAGCGTCCGTCGGCCACCGACGTGGCCGAGGAGCTGGGGCACCTGGCCGAGGAGCTGCGCGGCCTGCCGGCGCTGACCGCGCTCGACGCGCCGCCTCCGGGTGCGCCCGCGCCCCGGCGGACCGACGACGACGCCACGGCCGACCTCGGCCGGCGCACCGCGACCGCCGCAACCGGTGGTGACGAGACCCGTCAGGTCGACCCGGCCCTGCTCGAGCAGGGTGCGGGTCCCGGCAGCACGCGGCTCGCGCCGAGCGCGGGAGGTGCGGCGGCCGCGGGAGGCGCCGCGGGGGCCGGTGGCGCCTCCGCGCCAGGCTCAGTGCCGGCGGCCGGTGCCCAGGGCGCGCCGCCGTGGTCCGCGGCGTCCGCGCACGACCCGGGTGCGGGGCCGATGGTGGCGGGGTCGCCCGCCGCAGCGCCCGGCACGTACGGCAGCCCCGGCGCGGGTGCACCAGGCTACGGCGGGCCGGGTGGCGGCTCGTACGTCGGACCGGCCGCAGGTGGTCCCGGGTACGGGGGAGCGGCCGGCGGGCCGTACGGCGGTTCGGCGTCCTACGGCGGTCCGGGCTCGCCCGGGTCCGCCGGTGGTGGTCCGGCCGGGTACGGCGGCGCGGCGGCCTACGGCGGCGCAGCGGCCACCGGTGGGAACGCCTCCCGCGCCCCGGGTGCGGCTGCGCGACCGCGCCTGCCGCTGCTCGTCGGGGGCGGCGTCGTCGCGCTCCTCGTCGTCGTGCTCCTGCTCTGGGCGTTCGTGTTCCGGTCGAGCCCGACCCCGGACCTTGCCGGGCAGACGGTCGAGCAGGCGCAGGCAGAGCTCGGCGACGGCACCGAGATCGCCACCACCGAGGTGCTCTCGGACGGTGAGCCGGTCGGCACGATCGTCGGGCAGACCCCCGCGGCGGGCGAGGACCACGACGGGTCGGTCGAGGTCGAGGTCGCCGTCCCGAGCACCTCGATGTATCTCGACGAGCTCGACTACATCTCCGGCTCCGGGTTCAACATCGCGGGGCAGGGGCCGATCGAGATCGCGGGCCGGTCCTACCCGAGAGCGCTCGACTCCGGCAACTACAACGACTCGGGTACGTGGGGCTGGACGCTCGACGGCGGCTTCGAACGGTTCCGCGGGACGATCGGGCGGTTCGAGGACCCCGAGCTCGCCGGTGACGACCTCGAGGGCTTCGACGACCGGGTCGTGCGCGTGCAGTTCTCCACTGACGGCGCGCTGCGGTGGAGCGAGGAGGTCACCCTCGGCGAGCCCGTCGAGATCGACCTCGACGTGGCCGGCGCGGAGGAGCTGACGATGACCTACACGTCGCTCGACGGAGGTATCGCCACCGTGGCGATCGGCGACGGCCGCGTCCTCGCCTACCCGGACCAGGTCCCGGAGATCTACCGGGAGAGCTAGCGGCGAGCGTGTCCGAGCCGGGCGAGCCCCCGGTCCCCGTGCTGCAGCGGGCCGCGTGGCGCCCGACACCGGTCGCGGTCCGCGCTGCGGCGGATCGATGTGCCCCGCGGCGTCCCGTCCGTCTACGGTTGTCCCCGTCCGCACCACCCGGGTGCGGCTCGAGCGCCGGGCACCGCCCGGCAGAACCTGGAGACCACATGGCCGCCACCGCTCTCGACAACGTCATCTCCCTCGCCAAGCGCCGGGGATTCGTGTTCCAGTCCGGCGAGATCTACGGCGGTACCCGCTCCGCCTGGGACTACGGTCCCCTCGGCGTCGAGCTCAAGGACAACATCAAGCGCCAGTGGTGGCGGCACATGGTCACCTCGCGCGACGACGTCGTGGGGCTGGACTCCGCGATCATCCTGCCGAGCCAGGTGTGGCACGCGTCGGGCCACGTCGGTGTGTTCACCGACCCGCTGACGGAGTGCCTCGAGTGCCACAAGCGGTTCCGGGTCGACCAGATGCAGGAGGAGTACGCCGAGCGCAAGGGCCTCGACGACCCCGACGCCGTCGAGCTGACCGAGCTGCCGTGCCCCAACTGCGGCAACCGCGGGAAGTGGACCGAGCCCCGCGACTTCAACATGATGCTCAAGACCTACCTCGGCCCGATCGAGGACGAGTCCGGCCTGCACTACCTGCGGCCCGAGACCGCGCAGGGCATCTTCGTCAACTTCGCCAACGTCATGACCTCCGCGCGCCGCAAGCCGCCGTTCGGCATCGGCCAGATCGGCAAGTCGTTCCGCAACGAGATCACGCCCGGCAACTTCATCTTCCGCACGCGCGAGTTCGAGCAGATGGAGATGGAGTTCTTCGTCGAGCCCGGCACCGACGAGGACTGGCACGAGTACTGGATCGAGCAGCGCACCGCCTGGTACACGGGGCTCGGCATCGCCCGCGAGAACCTCCGGCACTTCGAGCACCCCGCCGAGAAGCTCTCCCACTACTCCAAGCGGACCGTCGACATCGAGTACAAGTTCGGGTTCACGGGCAGCGAGTGGGGCGAGCTCGAGGGCATCGCCAACCGCACCGACTTCGACCTCTCGACGCACTCCGAGCACTCCGGCAAGGACCTGTCCTACTTCGACCAGACGAAGGACACCCGCTGGACGCCCTACGTCATCGAGCCGGCCGCCGGTCTCACGCGCTCGCTCATGGCGTTCCTCGTCGAGGCCTACACCGAGGACGAGGCGCCCAACGCCAAGGGCGGGGTCGACACCCGCACCGTGCTCAAGCTCGACCACCGGCTCGCGCCCGTCAAGGCCGCCGTGCTCCCGCTCTCGCGCAACGCCGACCTCTCGCCGATGGCGCGCGACCTCGCGGCCGAGCTGCGGCAGAGCTGGAACGTCGACTTCGACGACGCCGGGGCCGTGGGCCGACGCTACCGTCGGCAGGACGAGATCGGGACGCCCTACTGCCTCACGGTCGACTTCGACTCGCTCGAGGACCGGGCCGTCACCGTGCGCGACCGCGACACGATGACCCAGGAGCGCGTCTCCCTCGACCAGGTGGCGGGGTACCTCGCCCAGCGTCTCGTCGGAGCCTGACCGCCCTCCCGGCGCCTGACGGATTCAGCGCGCGGGCGGGTCGACATCGTCCGACCCGCGTCGGTCACTCGTCCTGGGTGGCCGGCGCGGGGGCGCCGTGAGGACCGTCGCACGCCGCCGACCGGTTCGCTGCCGCACAATGGAGGGTCCGTCGCGTGGTGCGGCGGGCACGCGGCGGACGGCGGACGAGCAGGAGCTGGTGGATGAGCGAGTCGACGACGCGGGTGACCGGCGAGCCGGAGCCGCCGCACACGGCGACGGACGCGCTGCGCACCCCGGCCCCGCTCCAGGTGGGGGAGGTGCGCGTCGGCGTCCCCGTCGTCCTCGCCCCCATGGCCGGCGTCACCCTGCCACCGTTCCGGCAGCTGTGCCGTGAGGCGGGTGAGGCGGCGCTGGAGCCGACCGCCCGGGTGAGCTCCGCCGTCGGGACCCATGCCCCGGCCGGGCTGTACGTGTGCGAGATGATCACGTCCCGCGCGCTCGTCGAGCGCACGCCCGAGACGATGCGGATGATCACCCCCGACCCCACGGACCCCGTGCGGTCGGTGCAGCTCTACGGCGTCGACCCGGTCACGGTGGCGGCCGCGGTGCGGATCCTCGTCGAGGAGGACTGGGCCGACCACGTCGACCTCAACTTCGGCTGCCCGGTCCCCAAGGTCACGCGCAAGGGCGGGGGAGCGGCGCTGCCGTGGAAGGCCGACCTGTTCAGCGACATCGTGCGCGGTGCCGTCGACGCCGCCCGCTCGGCCAGCCGAGGGCGCGGGCACGAGGTGCCGGTGACCGTGAAGATGCGGATGGGCATCGACGACGAGCACCTCACCTACCTCGACGCCGGGCGGGCCGCCGAGGCCGCCGGCGCCGCGGCCGTCGCGCTGCATGCCCGCACGCTCGAGCAGCACTACTCGGGGACCGCGCGGTGGGAGGCGATCGCCCGGCTCAAGGAGGCCGTGACGACCGTCCCCGTGCTCGGCAACGGCGACCTGTGGTCCGCCGAGGACGCCGCCGAGATGATGCGGATGACCGGGGCGGACGGCGTCGTCGTCGGTCGTGGGTGCCAGGGGCGGCCCTGGTTGTTCACCGACCTCGTCGCGGCGGCGACCGGCTCGGGCCGGCGGGTGCGGCCAGGGCTGCGCGACGTGACCGGGGTGCTGCGCCGCCACGCCGAGCTCATGGCCGAGCACTTCGGCGACGAGGACCGGGCGATGCGCGAGATGCGCAAGCACGTGGCGTGGTACTTCAAGGGGTACCCCGTCGGCGGCGACGCGCGTCGGGCGTTCGCCCTCATCTCCACGCTGGCCGAGCTGGATGCGCTGATCGCCGACCTCGACCTCGACTCGCCGTACCCGGGTGAGGGCGCCGAGGGGCAGCGGGGAAGGGCCGGCGGACCGAAGCGCGCGCACCTGCCGGACGCCTGGTTGAGCTCGCGCACCGTCGACGACGAGTTCGCCGCGGTGCTGCGGCAGGCCGAACTGTCGGTGTCCGGGGGCTGACACCGGGGCGGGGGAGCGTGAGGTCGCTGGAGCCGGACGTGCGAAGGGGCACGCAGCCGCGGTGGCCGCGCGCCCCTCGGCACGTCGGGGAATCCCCTCGCTCGCGGGAGGAGATCCCCTCACTCGTCGATCAGTTGACGTCCTCGTCGACCCAGTCGAACGTCTTCGTCACGGCCTTCTTCCACAGGCGGTAGGTCCGCTCGCGCTCGGCCTCGTCGAGCTGCGGCGTCCACCGCTTGTCCTCGGCCCAGTTGTCGATGACGTCCTGCTCGCCGTTCCAGAACCCGACGGCGATGCCCGCGGCGTACGCGGCGCCCAGCGCGGTCGTCTCGGCGACGACGGGCTTGACGACGTCGACCCCGAGGATGTCGGCCTGGAACTGCATGAGGGTCTCGTTGGCGACCATGCCGCCGTCGACCTTGAGCTCGGCGAGGTCGACGCCGGAGTCGGCGTTCATCGCGTCGAGGACCTCGCGCGTCTGGAAGGCCGTGGCCTCGAGGGTGGCGCGGGCGATGTGCCCCTTGTTGACGAACCGGGTCATGCCGACGAGCGCGCCGCGGGCGTCGGACTTCCAGTACGGGGCGAACAGGCCGGAGAACGCCGGGACGAAGTAGGTGCCGCCGTTGTCCTCGACCGTCTTGGCGAGCTCCTCGACCTCCGGAGCGCTGGAGATGATGCCGAGGTTGTCGCGCAGCCACTGGACGAGCGAGCCGGTCACGGCGATCGAGCCCTCGAGGCAGTACACGGCCGGCTGGTCGCCGATCTTGTAGCCCAGCGTGGTGAGCAGCCCGTTCTCGGAGAACACCGGCTCGTTCCCGGTGTTGATGAGCATGAAGTTGCCCGTGCCGTAGGTGTTCTTGGCCATGCCCTTCTCGAAGCAGGCCTGGCCGAACGTGGCGGCCTGCTGGTCGCCGAGGATGCCGGAGATCGGCACGTCGGCGAGCAGCCCCTGTCCGCGACCCTTGCCGTAGACCTCGGAGGAGGAGCGGATCTCGGGGAGCATCGAGAGCGGGACGCCCATGTCGGCCGCGATGTCCTCGGCCCAGCTCAGGGTCTTGACGTCCATGAGCATCGTGCGCGAGGCGTTGGTGACGTCGGTGACGTGCAGGCCGCCGTCGACGCCGCCCGTCATGTTCCACAGCACCCAGGCGTCGGTGTTGCCGAAGATGAGGTCGCCGGACTCGGCCTTCTCGCGGGCGCCGTCGACGTTGTCGAGGATCCACTTGATCTTCGGCCCGGAGAAGTAGGTGGCGAGCGGCAGTCCGACGCGGGACTTGTACTTCTCGTCGCCCTCGGAGCCCGCGAGCTCCTTGCAGATGGCGTCGGTGCGGGTGTCCTGCCAGACGATCGCGTTGTAGATCGGCTCACCGGTGGTCCTGTCCCAGACGACGGTGGTCTCGCGCTGGTTGGTGATGCCCGCGGCGGCGATGTTGCCCGCGTTGAGGGAGGCCTTGGACAGGGCCTGGCCCACGGCCTCCCGGACGTTGTTCCAGATCTCCTTCGGGTCGTGCTCGACCCAGCCCGCCCTCGGGAAGATCTGCTCGTGCTCGAGCTGGCCGACCGAGACGATCTGCCCGGAGTGGTCGAAGATGATGGCCCGGGAGGAGGTCGTTCCCTGGTCGATCGCGAGGACGTACTTCTGGTCGCTCATGGTGGGGGCGGTTCCTTTCGACTTCGGTGTCGATGTGCATCCGGCCGCCGGCGGTTTCCGGTGGCCGGTCCTTGTGGGGGTGGACGGACGGGCGGGGACCGGTGGGTTCCCGCCCGTCCAGGCAGTACGTGTCAGTGTGCCGACGAGAGGTCCTCGACGGGGACCAGCTGCGGGGCCTGCACGCGTGCGGCCGAGGCCGCCTCGTCGTTGTCGGTCTGCTGGGCGGCGAGGATCGCGTCCGCCTGCGCGACCCAGCTCTGGACCTCCTGCTCACGCCGGGCGTCGTCCCAGCCGAGCAGGGAACCCATGACCTCGGCGACCTCGGGGGCCGCCGCCTTGCCACGGTCGGGCAGCTCGAAGTCGAGCCGGACGCGGTGCAGCAGCATGTCCTCGAGGTGCAGCGCACCCTCGTGGGTGACGCCGTAGGCGACCTCGGCGCGCAGGTAGTCCGGCGCGTGCTCGAGCGGCGCGCCGAGGCTCGGGTCGGCGTCGACGGTCGAGAGGACCTCGGTCACCTCGGACCCGTAGCGCGAGACGAGGTGCTCGGCGCGTGCCCGGGTGAGGTTGTACTTCGACGCCAGGCGCGGTAGCTGCCGGCGCGTGGCCTCGAGCCCGGGAGCCCCCACGAGCGGGGTCCTCTCGGTGATCGACGGCGTCGCCTTGGCCCGAGCCTTCCCGATCGCGTGGTCGACCGCGTCCTGGGCCATGAGCCGGTACGAGGTGAGCTTGCCGCCGGCGATGACGGTGAGGCCGGGCTGCGGCGTGGTCACCGTGTGCTCGCGGGAGACCTTCGTCGACTCGCCGTCGCCCTTGTCCACCGGCTGGAGGAGGGGGCGCAGGCCGGCGTACGTGCCGATGATGTCGTCCCGCGTCAGCTTGTCGAGAAGCACCGAGTTGGCCTGCTCGAGGACGTAGTCGATGTCCTCCGCGGTCGCCACCGGCGAGTCCACCTGCTCGGTCCACTTGGTGTCCGTGGTGCCGATGACCCAGTAGCGCTGCCACGGGATGATGAAGAGGACCGACTTCTCGGTGCGCAGGAAGACGCCGGTGCTGCCCTCGATCCGCTCCTTGGGCACCACGATGTGGATGCCCTTCGAGGCGAGGACCTGGAGCCCGCCCTCGGCGCCGCCGAGCGTCTCGGTCTCCTCGGTCCACACGCCGGTCGCGCCGATGACGTTCTTCGCGCGCACGGTGATCTCGCGGCCGGTCTCGAGGTCCTTGACGATCGCGCCGGTCGCGCGGCCGGTGGCATCCGTGGTGATCGACGTGACCTGCGAGCGCGTCGCGGCGTGGGCGCCGTAGCCCTGCGCGGTCCGCACGAGGGTCATGACGAGCCGCGCGTCGTCCACGCGGGCGTCGTAGAAACGGATGCCGCCGATGAGGGTGTCGGGGTCGAGGCTCGGGACGAGGTCCATCGCGCCCTTGTGGCTGTAGTGCTTCTGCATCGGCACGGTCGCGCCCTTGTTGCCGAGGATCGACAGCGCGTCGTACATGCCGACGCCGACCGCCGAGTAGCCACGCTCGATGACGCGCTGCTTGAGCGGCCAGAGGAACGGCTGGGCGGAGACGAGGTGCGGTGCCGTCGTCGTCAGGAGGATGCCGCGCTCCTTCAGCGCCTCGGAGACGAGGGCGAAGTTGAGCTGGTAGAGGTAGCGGAGCCCGCCGTGGATGAGCTTGGAGGACCACTGCGAGGTGCCGGACGCCCAGTCGCGCATCTCGACGATCCCGGTGCTGAGGCCGCGCGTGGCCGCGTCGAGCGCGATGCCGGCGCCGGTGACGCCTCCGCCGATGACGAGGACGTCGAGCTCGGTCTCGGCCATCGTGTCCAGGGCGTCCTGCCGGGACTCCTGCGTGAGTGCTGTCGTGTTCACGTGCTCGCTCCTCCATCGGCTCGTGCGTCGACGTCGGGGATCGCGTCCACCGCGTCGTGTTCTCCTTAGGATGGTCGCCATCGCACATCCGCACAACTTGGGTGAGCGGACGTGCAGAGTGACGGAGGACCGGTGGACGAGCGTGACCGAGAGCGGGAGGTCTTCGAGGCCGCCTCGATGTACTACCTGCAGGACGAGACCATGGAGACGATCGCCCGGCGCACGGGGGTCTCGCGCTCGACCGTGTCCCGACTCATCAAGCAGGCGCGCGCGTCGGGCATGGTGCGGATCGAGCTGCACCCGCCCGCCGAGATGGGGACGCGCGAGTCGATGGTGCTGCGCGACCTGTTCGACGTGCAGACCCATGTCGTGACGGTCCGGCCGGCGTCGACGGACGTGCAGCGGCTCGAGCAGGTGGCGCGCGTGGCCGGGCGGCTCGTGTCGGGCTGGATGCAGCCCGGCTCCGTGCTCGGGATCGCGTGGGGCAACACGATCGCGGCCGTCGTCGCCCAGTTCGTCGCCCGCTCGGCGCCGCGTTCGGCCGTGGTCCAGCTCAACGGCGCCGCCAACCCGACGACGACCGGCATCCCGTACGCCGGGGCCATCATGGAGGCCGCCGCGCGGGCCTTCGAGTCGTCGGTGCACCACTTCCCGGTGCCGGCGTTCTTCGACTACCCGGAGACCAAGCTCGCGATGTGGCGGGAGCGGTCCCTCGCCGCGGTCCGGGCGCTGCAGGCGCGCACCGACGTCGCGCTGTTCGGCGTCGGAGCCTTCACCGGTGCGCTCAGCTCCCAGGTCTACGCCGGGGGATACCTCGACCAGCAGGAGATCCAGACGCTCCAGGCGGCCGGCGTCGTCGGGGACATCTGCACCGTGCTCCTGCGCGAGGACGGGACCTACGCGGACATCGCGACCAACGCCCGGGCCTCGGGGCCGTCGCCGGCGGCGCTGCGGCGGATCGAGCGCCGGGTGTGCGTGGTGTCCGGCGCCGCCAAGGTGCGACCGACCCTCGGCGCGCTCCGCTCGGGCGCTGTCACCGACCTCGTCATCGACGAGCCGACCCTGCGTGCGCTCGCCGAGCGGATCGCCCGGTCGGGTCTCTCCCGGGGCCGGCCGCTGCCTCCCCTGTGACTAGGGGGAGGGGAGGCGCAGATGAGCGTCGTCCCGCGCACTTTCGCACGCCTGGACGACACGCCTGCACTTCCGTTCACCATGGGTGAGCATCTGTCGACGCCTTTGGTACGGTTCCGACGCAGATCGCGCCGCACGGGCGTGACGGGTGACGGAGCCCGAGAACCGTCACCCGAGAGGCGCACAGGCGCCAGAACGGGAGGCGACATGGGCCTGCGGATCGTGGTCGGTTCGGACAACGCCGGATACGACTACAAGGAGAAGCTCAAGGCTGACCTCGAGTCCGACCCCCGGGTCGACGAGGTCATCGACGTCGGCGTCGGCACGTCCGACGACGGCAACCCCTACCCCAACATCGGCACCGCAGCCGGCGAGAAGGTCGCGGCCGGTGACGCCGACCGTGCGCTCCTCGTGTGCGGTACCGGCATGGGCGTCGCGATGGCCGCGGGCAAGGTCCCCGGCATCCGGGCGTCCGTCGCGCACGACAGCTTCAGCGTCGAGCGGCTGATCAAGTCCAACAACGCGCAGGTCCTCACCTTCGGCCAGCGCGTCATCGGCCTCGAGCTCGCGCGCAAGCTCGCGGGCGAGTGGCTCGGCCACGAGTTCGACGAGAGCTCGCCGTCGGCCGAGAAGGTCGCCGTCCTCAGCGACTACGAGGCGAAGCAGCAGCAGTCCGGCACCGCCGGATCCTGACCCTCCGCACCCCGGCCCCACGGCCGGGGTGCGGTCCCCGGTCGGCGGGGTTCCCCCCGCAGGCCGGTCCGGCCATCGTCGCTCCAAGACGTCGGCGGCCCGACACCGCAGTCACAACACTCCCCACGGCGCCGTGGGGGAAGAGAGAGGTACCACCGACGTGGAAATCGACATCGTCTGGTTGATCGTCGCGTTCGCCGGCGGCGCGTTCGGCGCCGCCATCGGCGGACAGACCGCATTCATCTTCACCGGCTTCGCCTTCCTGTTCGGGTTCTCCGCCCTGCTCGGCGGCGTCCCGGTGGCGCAGGACTTCATCAGCATGTTCGCGTTCGGCCCGGTCTTCGGACCGCACATCGCCTTCGCCGGTGGTGCCGCCGCGGCCGCCTACGCCGCGAAGCGGGGGTACTTCCCCGAGGGTGTCAACGGACGTGACATCGTCACGCCGCTGGCCGGCTACCCGAAGGCCGACATCTTCGTCGTCGGTGGTGTCTTCGGCATCCTCGGTTACGTGATGAACCAGTTCTTCATCTGGCTCTTCGGCCTGTGGGCTCCGGAGGGTGAGGGTCTGCTGTTCACCACGGACACGGTCGCCCTCTCGGTCGTCGGCGTCGCCCTCGTCGCCCGCCTCGTGTTCGGCGTGAAGTCCAGGTCGCTGGTCGGCCCGTTCAAGGGGCACAACCCGCTCTCGCTCAAGGACGGCACCCACTGGGTCGAGCACCAGGAGAAGTGGAGCATCTCGGCGCTGCACGGCCTGACCTCCGGTCTGCTCTTCGCGTTCGTCGCCGTGTGGCTCATCGGCAACGTCCCGACCGACAACCCGGCGTACACCAACATCGTCAGCCAGGTGTTCCTCATCGGCTGGGCGATCTCGGCGATCTCGCTCATCTTCCTCAGCCTGGGCCTGAAGACCCCGGTCACGCACCACATGACGATCCTCGCGGGCCTCGCGGCCGTGCAGCTGCTCACCGTGGTCGGCACCGACCCGTGGGTCGCGGTCATCGGCGGTGGCATCGCCGGTCTCCTCGGTGGCGTCGGTGGCGAGGCGTTCTCGCGGATCTTCAACGCCCGCGGCGACACGCACATCGACCCGCCGGCAGGCATCATCTTCATCGGGACCACGGTCATCTACCTGGTCACCACGATCTGACAGCCGCACCGGGGCGGGGGCCACGGCCCCCGCCCCGGAGCAGTTCCACCCCTGTCCGGCCTCGCCGGCGGTGGGGCGCGACTTCGCGCCGCACGACGACGTACACCCCGCAGCCCGCCGTACCCCCGCGGGCGCGAACATCGGGCCTCTGCAACGCTGGAGGCCCCACTTCGAGAGAGACGGAGCAGGCGCGATGATCGATCAGGCCGGACCCACGGACTTCTACGAGGCCTATGTCTTCGACATGGACGGCACGATCTACCTCGGCGACCACCTGCTCCCCGGCGCCAAGCGCCTCATCGAGGAGCTGCACCGCCGCGACCTGCCGGTGCGCTTCCTGTCGAACAACCCCACGAAGGACCCCGAGGAGTACTCGGCCAAGCTCGAGCGCCTCGGACTGCCGACCCCGGTCGACGAGATCGCCAACACGGTCGTCACGACGGTGCGCTGGCTCCAGGCACACCACCCCGACGCCACGGTGTACCCGATCGCGGAGGAACCGCTGATCCGCGCCCTCGACGCCGCGGGCATCAAGCGGTCCGAGGACCCGGCCGCGATCGACATCGTCATCGCCTCCTACGACCGCACCTTCGAGTACAAGAAGCTGCAGATCGCCTTCGACGCGCTGTGGTTCCACAAGCGCGCCATCCTCATCACGACCAACCCCGACCGCTACTGCCCGTTCCCGGGCGGACGCGGTGAGCCCGACGCCGCCGGCATCGTCGCCGCCATCGAGGCGACCACCGGCGTCTCGCTCCACGCCAACATGGGCAAGCCCGAGGGAGCGATGCTCGAGGCGGCCCTCGTCGGCCTCGACGTCGACCCCGCCCGCTGCATGATGGTCGGCGACCGGCTCGGCACGGACATCGGCATGGCCGTCCGCACCGGCATGGCCTCGACTCTCGTCCTCACCGGCGACAACACCCTCGTCGACGCCGAGGAGCTGCCCGCGCAGGAGCAGCCGACCTTCGCGCTCGAGCGCATCGACCACCTGATCCCCGCCGCCGAGCGTCAGGCGCTCGGGTGGGGCGACGACGACACCGACTGACAGCGCGGCCGGTCCGCCGTCCCGGGACCGGCCGTCACCCAGGCCACCTGCGCGGAGATGCGCGGAGCACCCCCACGAGAAAGAGGCGACGATGTCCGCTCGTACCCCTACCGGCCCCTTCGTCATGGGCATCGACTTCGGCACCGAGAGCTGCCGGGTCGGGATCTTCGACCTGGTCGGCCGCCCGATCGTCTTCGCGGCGACCACCTACCGCACCACCCACCCCCGGCCGGGATGGGCCGAGCAGTCGCCGTCCGACTGGTGGGAGGCGCTCAAGGCGTCGACCGCCAAGGCCATGCGCGAATCCGGCCTCACCGGCCGGGACATCGCCGGCATCTCCTACGACGCGACGACGATGACCGTCGTCGCGATGGACCGCTCGGGCCAGGCCATCCGCCCGGCCATCATGTGGATGGACGTGCGCGCCACCGAGCAGGCCCAGCGCGTCGTCGGGCACAGCTCGCCCGCGACCCGGTACACCGGTGACGGCACCCTCCCGCCGACCGCCGAGTGGTACCCCTTCAAGGCGGCCTGGCTCAAGGAGAACGAGCCGGAGACCTACAACAGGGCGTACCGCCTCATCGACGCGCCCGACTGGCTGACCTTCCAGCTGACCGGCGAGTGGACGCTCAACATCAACACCGCCGCGCACCGCTCCTACTACGACCGGGACAACGGCGGCTGGCCCGTCGACCTCTACGAGGCGGCCGGCGCCGGGGACGTGTTCGACAAGCTCCCCGAGACGGTCAACGACCTCGGCGTCGCCGTCGGCGGCCTGACGTCCCACGCCGCCGAGGAGCTCGGCCTCATGCCCGGCACCCCCGTCGCCCAGGGCGGAGGCGACGCCTGGCACGGCCAGATCGGCCTCAACGTGCTCTCCCCGGGGAAGATGACGCTCGTGACCGGCTCGAGCCACGTGATGTCCGGCCAGAGCGCGGAGCCGATCTCCGGCAAGGGCTTCTTCGGCGGCTACGTCGACGGCGTCGTCCCCGGCCAGTACACGGTCGAGAGCTCGCTGACCTCGACCGGATCGGTCCTCAAGTGGTTCAAGGACGAGTTCTGCCAGGACATCGTCGACGCCGCCGAGCGCACCGGCCTCAACCCCTACGACGTGATGAACGCCAAGGCCCGCGAGATCGCACCGGGCTCCGACGGCGTCATCTTCACCGAGTACTTCCAGGGCAACCGCACGCCCTACTCGGACTCGAAGGCCCGCGGCACCGTCTCCGGGCTCTCGCTCTCGCACACCCGCGCGCACCTCTACAAGGCCGTCCAGGAGTCCGTCGCCTACGGCGTCGAGCTCAACATGCGGGCCCTGCGCGAGGTGGGGTTCGAGGTCGAGGAGTTCGTCGCCGCCGGTGGCGCGCTCAAGTCGGCCGACTGGATCCAGATGCACGCAGACGTCACCGGCGTCCCGATCACGCTCACCGAGGTCGGCGACGCCGTCACGCTCGGCTCGTGCATCCTCGCCGCCGCCGGCGCCGGGCTGCACCCGTCGGTCGCGGAGGCCGCCGAGGCCATGGTGCACACCCGGGCCCGGCTCGAGCCGGACGCCGCGCGCCACGAGGAGTACCGCTTCTACGTCGACCAGTACGCCAAGCAGTACCCGGCGCTGCAGGAGCTCATCCACGACACCGTCGACCACGTCGCCGGCTGACCGGCGTCGTCGCGTCGTCCCCACCGCCGTATCCCCATCCCGACAAGGAGAGACCTCATGACCGAGGACCTGATCGCCACCGCGCTGACAACCGCCACCGACACCCAGGCGATCGTCCACGGACGAGGCGTGGTGGGCCGCACCGGGGAGGTGTTCGCCGAGCAGTTCGCCGGTCGGCGCGGCATCGTCGTCGCCGACGGCAACACGTGGGCCCTCGCGGGCGAGGCCGTCACCGAGTCGCTGCGCGCGGCCGGGATCGACCTCGACGAGCCCTACGTCTTCCCGGGCACGCCCACGCTCTACGCCGGCTACGAGAACGTCGAGCTCATCCGTGAGCACCTGCGGGGCACCGACGCGGTGGCCTGCTCGATCGGGTCGGGCACGCTCAACGACATCGTCAAGCTCGCCTCGGGCGAGCTCGAGCGGCCCTACATGAACGTGTGCACCGCCGCCTCGATGGACGGGTACGCCGCCTTCGGGTCGTCGATCACCAAGGACGGCTTCAAGATCACGCGCAACTGCCCGGCGCCGACCGCGCTGGTGGCGGACCTCGACCTCATGGCGACGGCCCCGCAGCGCCTGACGGCGACCGGCTTCGGCGACCTCGTCGAGAAGGTCCCCGCCGGCGCCGACTGGATCATCTCCGACATCCTCGGGGTCGAGACGATCGACGAGTACGTCTGGGGCCTCGTCCAGGGCCCGCTGCGCGAGTCCCTCTCGCGGCCCGACGACCTCGCGAAGTCGGACCCCGATGCGCTCGCGGGCCTCGCCGAGGGTCTGCTGATGTCCGGCCTGGCCATGCAGGCGCACCAGAGCTCGCGGCCCGCCTCGGGCGCCGGCCACCAGTTCTCGCACACGTGGGAGATGGAGGGGCACGGCCTGGACTGGGAGCCCCCGCTCTCGCACGGCTTCAAGGTCGGCCTCGGCACGGTGGCGCTCTGCGCGCTCTACGAGGTCGCGCTGACCAAGGACGTGCCGGCCATCAACATCGACGCGCTCGTGGCGGCCTGGCCGTCCCGCGAGGAGATGGAGGCCCGGGTGCGCGCGATGCACACCACCGAGCGCGCCGCCCCGCTCGTCGAGCCGGCCGTGCAGCAGACGCTGGCGAAGTACCTCGAGCCCGAGCAGCTGCGCGAGCGGCTCGAGCTGGTCGTCCGCGAGTGGCCGACCATCGTCGAGAAGTGCCGTGAGCAGCTCGTGAGCGCCGACGAGGCCCGCGAGATGCTCAAGGCGGTCGGCGCCGTGTACCACCCGGAGCAGATCGACATCGACATGGAGCGGTTCCGGCTCACCTACTACCGCGCGCAGACCATCCGCTCGCGGTACACGCTCCTCGACCTCCTCCTCGAGGTCGGGCTGCTCGAGGAGTGCGTCGAGGAGCTGTTCTCGCCCGAGGGCTACTGGTCGCAGGAGTCCGCGCGCTGACCCCCGTCGGGTCCCGGTCCGGCGGGCACCGGGACCCGACGACGAAGCACCACGTCCCCGCCACCGACGACGGCGTCACCCCGCCGGGAGGAAGGCAGCACAGTGACCAAGGACAGCAAGTTCGTCATCGGCATCGACTTCGGGACGCTCTCGGGCCGGGCCAGCATCATCCGCGTGAGCGACGGCCTCGAGAAGGGGTCCTCGGTCATCGTCGACTACCCGAGCGCGGTCATGGACCGCACCCTGGACGCGGCGGACGGGCAGAAGCTCCCGCCCGAGTTCGCCCTCCAGGACCCGGCCGACTACATCCACGTCCTCAGCAAGGCCGTCCCGGCCGCCATGAACGACGCCGACATCACGGCCGACCAGGTGGTCGGGCTCGGCATCGACTTCACCTCCGCGACGGTCGTCGCCGCGAAGGAGGACGGCACGCCGCTGTGCGAGCTCGAGGAGTTCCGCAACCGCCCGCACGCCTGGGTCAAGCTGTGGAAGCACCACGGCGGCCAGGAGCAGGCGACCCGCATCGTCGAGGTGGCCAAGGAGCGTGGGGAGACCTGGCTCGGCCGCTACGGCAACACGATCTCCTCGGAGCTCCTCCTGCCCAAGGTCCTCGAGACCCTCGAGGAGGACCCGGAGGTCTACGCGGCCACCGACGTCTTCGTCAACGCGCTCGACTGGATCGTCTGGAGGATGACGGGCACCCTCGTGCAGTCCGCCGGCGACTCCGGCTACAAGCGGATGTTCCAGGACGGTCAGTACCCCTCGCGCGAGTACCTCGAGGCGCTCAACCCCGAGTTCGGGGGCATCTTCGAGGAGAAGATGGCGGCCCCCGTGGCCGCGCTGGCCTCGAAGGCCGGCGAGCTGAACGAGGAGTTCGCCTCGCTCATGGGGCTCGCCGCCGGCACCGCCGTGGCGGTCGGCAACATCGACGCCCACGTCACCGCGGCCGCCGTCAAGGCCGTCGAGGCGGGCCAGCTCACGGCGATCCTCGGCACCTCCGCCGTGTACGTCGTCTCGGGTCCGGATCTCGTCGAGGTCCCCGGGATGTTCGGCGTCGTCGACGGCGGAATCGTCGACGGCCTGTGGGGCTTCGAGGGCGGCCAGTCCGCCGTCGGCGACATCTTCGGCTGGTTCGTCGACCACAGCGTCCCGCCGGAGTACCACGAGGCCGCGAAGAAGGCGGGCAAGTCGGTCCACGACTACCTCACCGACCTCGGGGCGAACCAGCAGATCGGCGAGCACGGACTCGTCGCGCTCGACTGGCACGGCGGCAACCGGTCCGTCCTGGTGGACACCGACCTGTCCGGGCTGATGATCGGCACCACGCTCACCACCCGCCCGGAGGACCAGTACCGGGCGCTCCTCGAGTCGACGGCCTTCGGCGCCCGCATGATCGTCGACACCTTCAAGGAGCACGGCGTCGAGATCAACGAGTTCGTCGCCGCCGGCGGCCTGCTGAAGAACAAGTTCCTCATGCAGCTGTTCTCCGACGTCACGCGCCTGCCGATCTCGGTCGCGACGGCGGCCCACGCGGGCGCCCTCGGCTCGGCCGTCCACGCCGCGGTCGCCGCCGGCGAGTACGAGACCATCCAGGAGGCCTCGGAGGCGATGGGCGGAAAGGTCCGCAACGCCTACCTGCCCAGCGAGCAGCGCGCGACGCTGTACGACGAGCTGTACGCCGAGTACGTCCAGCTGCACGACTACTTCGGGCGCGGCGGCAACGAGCTGATGCACCGGCTCAAGGCGATCCGCGCCCGCGCGGCCGCCCGGGGCGCGAAGAAGTAACGACGCCGCGCCCGGCCGGGCCGCTCCCGGCCGGGCGCCGTCGCCGTACCGGCACGCCGGACCGACCAAGGAGAGCAGTGACCGCAGGACAGGTAGTCGACGAACCGACCGGGGACGTCCCCGCGCTGGCGGACCTCGCGCCCGAGGTGCGTGCCACCGTCGAGCAGGCTCGTGCGGAGGTGGCCGCCCTGCACGCCGAGCTGCCCCGCTGGGGGCTCGTCGTGTGGACGGCGGGCAACGTCTCGGCCCGCGTGCCGGTCGACGGCGGCGAGGACCTCATGGTCATCAAGCCCTCCGGCGTCAGCTACGACGAGCTCGCGCCCGAGCTCATGGTCGTCACCGACCTGTGGGGGCGGGCCCTGGCCGACCCGGACGCCTCGCGCGTGCTCAGCCCGTCCTCCGACACCGCCGCGCACGCCTACGTCTACCGGCACATGCCCGAGGTCGGGGGAGTGGTGCACACCCACTCCACCTACGCGGTCGCCTGGGCGGCCCGCGGCGAGCCCGTCCCCTGCGTGCTGACGATGATGGCCGACGAGTTCGGCGGGGAGATCCCCGTCGGACCGTTCGCGATCATCGGCGACGACTCCATCGGCCGGGGCATCGTCGAGACGCTGCGCGGGCACCGCTCCCCGGCCGTCCTCATGCAGAACCACGGGCCCTTCACGATCGGGACGGACGCGAAGGCCGCCGTCAAGGCCGCCGTCATGTGCGAGGAGGTCGCCCGCACCGTGCACGTCTCGCGCCAGCTCGGCGAGCCCCTCCCGATCCCCGACGACGCCGTCACGCGCCTGTACGAGCGCTACCAGGGCGTCTACGGCCAGAACTGACCGCATCACCCACGACAAGGAGCAGCACATGACCACCGTCGTCGTACTCGGGTCCGGCATCATGGCGACAGCCCTGACCTTCCCGCTCCGTCAGAACGGGCACGAGGTCCGGCTCGTCGGGACCCACCTCGACCGCGACATCATCGAGTCGATCCAGACCACCGGTCGGCACCCCGACCTCGACCTCGTGGTGGAGGACGGGATCACGGCGTACCAGCTCGAGGACGCGGAGCAGGCGTTCGACGGCGCCGACGTCGTCATGTCCGGCGTCAACTCCTTCGGCGTGGACTGGGTCGGGGAGCAGCTCGCCCGCCTCCTGCGGCCCGGCCAGACCGTCCTCTCGGTCACCAAGGGCATGCTGGCCGACGACGACGGCACCCTCGAGATGATCCCCGACGCCCTCAAGCGGATCGTCGGCGACGAGCTCGCGGGGCAGGTCGACTGGGCCGCGATCGTCGGCCCGTCGATCGCCGGCGAGCTCGCGGTCGGTCACGACACGGCGGTCGTCTTCTCGGGCGACAAGGAGGAGGTGGTCGAGCGCCTCGCGCAGCTGTTCCGTACGGACTACTACCACGTGTGGACGACGACCGACTTCCTCGGCGCCGAGATCGGCGCGGCCACGAAGAACATCTACGCGTTCGCGGCCGGGTTCGGGGAGGGGCTGCAGCTCAAGGAGGGCGACGACGCCAACGAGCGCTACCGCCGCCTCAACCTCACCGCGGCGATCTTCGCCCAGGGCGCGCAGGAGATGCACCGCTTCTACGAGATCCTCGGGGGCGACCCGAGGATGGTCTGGGGCCTGCCCGGCGTGGGGGACATGCACGTGACCTCGGCCGGCGGCCGCAACGTCAAGGCCGGCACCTACGTCGGCTCCGGCATCCCGTTCTCCGAGGTCCGCGACTCCCTGATGAAGGGCGTCACCCTCGAGGGCGTCAACGCGATCCGCGTGGTCGGGGCGGCGATCGAGAAGCAGATCGAGCGCGGCGTGCTCGAGGCCCACGAGTTCCCGCTGCTGCGCCACCTGCACGGGATCATCGCGCGCGACGAGCCCATCGACCTCCCGTGGGACGAGTTCTTCGGGGGGCGGAAGTGAGCGACGACCCGCTCGTCATCGCGATCGACTCCTCGACCTCGGCCACCAAGGCCGTCGTCGTGGACGCGGCAGGCAGGACCCTGAGCGAGGGCCGGGCGGAGATCGACCTGCTCCAGCCGCGGATGAACCACTACGAGCACGACGCCCGCCAGTGGTGGTTCTCCACCGACTCGGCGGTCGGGCGCGCGGTGGGCGGCCTGAGCGCCGAGCAGAAGGCGCGCGTCGCCGCGCTCGCGATCACCCACCAGCGCGAGAGCTTCGTGCCGGTGGACGCGACGGGCGCGCCGACCCGGAACGCGGTGCTGTGGCTCGACTCGCGCGCGGCGAAGCAGATCCGTGAGCACGGGTCCGACGAGATCCACCAGCTCTCCGGCAAGCCGGCCGACACCACGCCGGCGCTCTACAAGATGATCTGGCTCAAGGAGAACGAGCCCGACGTCCTGGCGGGAGCGGACAAGGTGGTCGACGTCCACGCCTACCTCGTGCACGCGATGACCGGCCGCTGGGTCTCCTCCCACGCCTCGGCCGACACGCTCGCGCTGTTCGACATCGAGGCGCTCGACTACTCCGACCAGCTGCTCGAGCTCGCCGGCGTGCGCCGCGACCAGATGGCGGAGCTCGCGGCCCCCGGGGACGTGGTCGGCGAGCTCGACCTCGAGGTGGCGCAGCACTGGGGGCTCAAGCACACGGTGCCGGTGATCTCCGGGCTCGGCGACGGGCAGGGCTCCGGTCTCGGCACCGCCGCCATCGACCCCGAGGTCGCCTACATCAACATCGGCACCTCGATCGTGGCCGGCGTGCACTCGGCCGACTACCGGTACGGGAAGGAGTACCGCACGCTCGCCGCGGGGCTCGCGGGGCAGTACGTCCTTGAGATCGTGCAGAACTCGGGATCGGTGCTCGCGAACTGGTTCCGCTCCGAGCTCGGGAAGCCGGAGCTCGACGGGAGGCCGGACCCCGAGCTCGAGGCGGCGGCCGCGAAGGTCGCCATCGGCGCCGAGGGCCTGCTCACGCTCCCGTACTGGAACGCCGTGCAGTCGCCGTGGTGGAACCCGGTGGCGAGCGGTGCGATGGTCGGCTTCGGCGGCGCACACACCCGCGCCCACATGTACCGCTCGATCCTCGAGGGCACCGCGTACGAGCTGCGGCAGAACCTCGCCGGGATGCAGCGGGGCACCGGCACGCGGCTGACCGAGCTGCGTGCCACGGGCGGGGGGTCGCGGTCCGACCTGTGGACGCAGATCCTCGCGGACACCGTGGGGCTGCCGATCGTGGCCTCCGGCGTCGAGGAGGTCTCCGCCCAGGGAGCGGCCGTCCTCGCGATGGCGCACACGGGCGTCCACGGCGACGTCCCCGCCACCGCTCGGGCGATGGCGCGGACCGGGCACGTGACCGAGCCTGACGAGAAGCGGGGCGAGGAGTATGCGCGCTGGGGCGAGGCCCAGGCCACGCTCTACGAGCACCTCGAGCCCGTCTACGAGCGCCTGTGGGAGCTCACGGGGGAGTGACGCCCCGCGGGTGAGGGCGCGGCCGGGCCGGTGCGGGTGACCGCACCGGCCCGGTGTGCGCCCGTCGTCGGAGGCACGAGCGTCCGCGACGGGACGGACGCACCTTCGTCGTCGTGGACGCGGGTTCCGGATGCCTGCACGCTGCGAGCTCGCAGACCTGCTCGACCATCGCCGGCATACTCGCGCCATCACAAGTGTGCTGTTGTTTTTCACGCGCGTGATGTGGGATGCTCGATGCGCGGTCCGACGTCGGGCCGTGGGACCCACCGCCGAGCCCGCAGCGTCCGGCCGGGCGTCCCCCGTGGTCACGCCGAGACCTGCGACCCAGGAGAGCTGTCATGACGACGATCACCATCCTCGGTGCCGGTGCGATGGGCTCCGCCCTCGCCACCCCGTACCGCGCCCAGGGCCACGACGTCCGACTCTGGGGCACCTGGCTCGACGACCACCTCCTCGACGCCGTCGAGGCCGGCCGGCCGCACCCGCGCACGAACGTCCGGCTCGCCGAGGGCACCCGGCTCTTCCGGTCCGGCGAGCTCGAGGCCGCGCTCGACGGCGCCGAGTACGTCGTCCTCTCGGTCGCCTCCGTCGGCGTCGAGAAGGTCGCCGAGCTCGCGCTGCCCGGCATCGCCAGGGCGCGTGCCCTCCTGCTCACCTCGAAGGGTTTTGCCCCCGATGCCGAGGGCCGGATCGAGCTCCTGCCCGACGCCGTGCGGCGGGTCGCCGCCACGAGCGGCACCCCGCTGCCGCCGATCGTCGCCGTCGGCGGGCCCTGCAAGGCCAACGAGGTGGCGGCCGACCGCTGGACCGCCACGCTGTACGCCGGCAAGGACGAGGCGATCGTGGCGGAGGTGGCCGACTCGCTCAGCTCGACCACGTACCGCATCGAGGGCGCGACCGACGAGGTCGGGCTCGAGGTGAGTGCCCCGATGAAGAACGTCTACGCCATCGCGCTCGGCATCGCCGACGGACTCCACGAGGCACACGACGAGCCGTTCCACAACCTCAAGTCCGCGACGTTCGCCCAGGCGGTCCGCGAGATCGCGGCCCTCGGCGAGGCGCTCGGCGGCCGCGCCGAGACCGTGTACGGCCTCGCCGGGGTGGGGGACCTCGAGGTGACCGGGCTGTCCGGGCGCAACAAGGTCTACGGCTCGCGCATCGGACGGGGCGAGGAGGCAGGGGCGGCGCTCGAGGCGATGGTCGCGGCCGAGCAGACCGTCGAGGGCGTCCCCGCCGCGGGTCTCGCGGTGCGCCTCGTCGAGCAGATCGGTGGCTCTCTGCCGGATCGGATGCCGCTGCTCGCCGCGGTCGCGGCCGTCATCGACGGCGCCGAGGATCCGGCCGGACGCGTCGCCGCCGCGGTCCTGCCGTGACGGAGCACGTCCCCACGACGAGCCGCACCGCCGCGTCCGGCACCGTTGCGTCGACGTCCGACGTATCCGTGAGCCGCGTGTGCGGGCGGAGCGCCGAGGAGCGCCGATGAACCAGGAGGACGCGCGCGGCGCCGGGGAGCTGAGCCGACGGCGCCACCGGCTCGCGGACATCGTGGTCGAACGCGGCTCGGTCCAGGTCGAGGAGCTCGTCGGCGAGCTCGGCGTCTCGGCCATGACCGTCTACCGGGACCTCGCCGCGCTCGAGCAGCTCGGCCTCCTCGCGCGCTCGCGCGGAACGGTGACGTCGGTGGTCACCTCGCTCGTCGAGGCGTCGGCCGCCTACCGTCTCGCCCGGGACACCGCGGTCAAGGACCAGCTCGGGACGGTCGCGGCGAGCCTCGTCCCGCCGGACAGCGTCCTCATGCTCGACGACTCGACGACCGGCCTCCACGTGCTCCGGGCCCTCGGGGACACGAGTGGTCTGACGGTCATCACACACAGCCAGTTCGTCGCCACGGAGGCGCAGGGTATGGACGGCGTGCGCCTGCACATGGTCGGCGGCCGCTGGACCGCCTGGGCGCAGGCCTACCACGGTCCCGCCACGGTGGCCGCCCTGCGCGAGCTGAGCGCCGACTGCTGCGTCATGTCGGCGACCGCGATCTGGGACGACGCGATGCACCACCCCGACGGCGACGTCACCGAGATCAAGCGCACCATGCTCGCGCGGTCGGTGCGCAAGATCCTCGTCGTCGACTCGAGCAAGTTCGCGAGGCGTGCCATGCACCGCGTGGCCGACCTCGCGCAGGTCGACGACATCGTCGTCCCGTCCTCGCTGCCCGAGGAGCGCGTCGACCACCTGCGCGACCTCGGCCTGCGCGTCCACCTGGCATGATCCCCGTGAGACCGTCAGCACCAGTGAAGGAGACCGAGATGTCGACGTCCCCCCAGGTCCGCACCCGTGGTCGGAGCCACCGATGAGGGCGGTCGTGCTGCGCGGGAAGGGCGACGTCGTCCTCACCGACGTCGAGACGCCCCGCCCCGGACCCGGTGAGGTGCTGCTCGAGGTGGCGGCCAACACCGTGTGCGGGACCGACGTGCGCCTCGTGCGCGGGGAGAAGGACGCCCGCCCCGGGGTCGTCCTCGGCCACGAGGCCGCCGGCGTGGTCCACGAGGTGGGCGAGGGCGTGAGCGCCGTGTCCGTCGGTGACCTCGTCGCGGTCCTGCCGACGATCTCGTGCGGCTCGTGCTACTTCTGCCGGCGCGACCTCGAGCACCACTGCGAGCAGGCTCGCCTGTTCGGCTACCAGGTCGACGGCGGGCTCGCTGAGTACCAGCTGGTCCCGGCCGACGCGGTCGCGCGCGGCAACCTCGTCCCGGCCCCCGCGGGCACGGACCCGGCACACCTCGCGCTCGCCGAGCCACTGGCATGCGTCCTCAACGGTCTGCGCGAGTACATGGTCGAGCTCGGGGACACCGTGGTCGTCATGGGCGCCGGGCCGATCGGCCTCCTGCACGTGCAGGTCGCACTCCTGCGCGGGGCGCGGAACGTCGTCGTCACCAACCGCTCGGCCGAGCGCCGGCAGGTCGCCTTCGACATGGGCGCCACCCTCGCCCTCGACCCGACCACGGACGACGTCGACTCCGAGGTACGGGCGCTGACGGACGGCCGCGGCGCCGACGTCGCCGTCGTCTCCATCGGCGTGCCCGAGCTGTTCTCCGAGGCGTCGAGGCTCGTGCGCATCGGCGGCCGGGTGAGCGCGTTCGCCGGGTTCCCCAAGGGCGGCACCGCCGTCATCGACCCGAACGACATCCACTACGGCCAGCTCACCGTCACCGGCGGGTCGAACTGCCGCCGGTCCGACTACCACCAGGCCGTCGACCTGCTCGCCTCCGGCGCGATCGACGGGTCCCGGTACGTCACCCACCGCTTCGGGCTCTCGGACGCGCTCGACGCGATCGAGACGACCGCGCAGCGCGGCGGGATCAAGGTCGCCGTCGTCCCGGATGCGGAGGCCGGCCCCGCCTGACCCGGCTGCGGCCCACGCCGCACGGTCGTCGGCGCCGATGAGTCGTCGGAGCGCCGTCCGTCGTCGTCGGAGGCCACGTCCTCCCGGTCCCGACCCGACCCGATCCGACCTGCTCGACCGTCCCGGCCCCCCACCCCGACCATCCACCCATCACCCATCACCCATCACCCATCACCCATCACCAGCACGACATCGAAGGAGCTGTCATGACCAAGCTCGTCAACGACCCGTCGGACTTCCCGGCCGAGCTCGTCTCCGGGTTCGCCGCCGCGTTCCCCCACCACGTCCGCGAGGTGTACGGTGGCGTCGTCCGCGCCACCCGCACGCCCCAGGGCAAGGTCGCCGTCCTCACCGGCGGCGGCACCGGCCACTACCCGGCCTTCATGGGCTGGGTCGGCCCCGGCTTCGCCGACGGCGGCGTGACCGGCAACATCTTCGCCTCGCCCTCGGCCGCGCAGGCCGTGTCGGTCGCCAAGGCCGCCGAGCGCGGCGGCGGCGTCATCATCGGCTTCGGCAACTACGCGGGCGACGTCCTGCACTTCGGCGACGCCGTCGAGCGGCTCCGGGCCGAGGGCATCGACGCGCGCGCACTGGTCGTCACGGACGACATCGCCTCGGCCGGGGTCGACGAGATCGAGAAGCGCCGCGGCATCTCCGGCGACCTGCCCGTCTTCAAGATCGCGGCCGCGGCGGCGGAGGAGGGCATGGACATCGACGAGGTCGAGCGCGTGTTCCGCCACGCGAACGACCGCACCCGCACCCTCGGCGTCGCGTTCTCCGGCTGCACCCTGCCCGGCTCCGACGAGCCGCTCTTCACCGTGCCCAAGGGGCGGCTCGGCATCGGCCTCGGCGTGCACGGCGAGCCCGGTATCGATGAGACCGACCTCGGCACCGCCGACGAGACGGCGACCACGCTGGTCGAGGCGCTGCTCAAGGAGCGACCCGAGGGGGCGGACGGCCGCGTGGTCGTCCTGTTCAACGGCCTCGGCACCGCCAAGTACGAGGAGATGTTCGTCGCCTACCGGACCATCGAGGGTCAGCTCGAGGCGGCGGGCCTCACGGTCGTCGACCGGCTCGTCGGCGAGCTCGTCACCTCCCTCGACATGGGTGGTGTCTCGCTCACGCTCGTGTGGGTCGACGACGAGCTCGAGCGCCTGTGGAAGGCCCCCTGCGACACCCCGACCGTGAAGATGGGGCAGATCGCCGGCGAGGAGCTCACCGCCGACGAGATCCAGCAGGTCGAGTCTGCCGAGCAGGCGATCCCCGAGGCCGACGACGCCGGGAAGGCCGCCGCGGCGCGCCTCGTCGAGGTGCTGTCCTCGGTCTCCGAGGCGCTGGCCGCGAAGAAGGACGAGCTCGGCGAGCTCGACACCTTCGCCGGCGACGGCGACCACGGCACCGGGATGGCGCGCGGCTCGAGCGAGGCCCTGGCCTCCGCCCGGGAGGCCGCCGACGCCGGTGCGGGTCTGCGCACGGCGCTCGGTCGCGCGGGGGAGACCTGGTCCGACCGTGCGGGCGGCACGTCCGGCGCGCTGTGGGGCGCGCTGCTCAACGCTGCCGCGGGCGAGCTGTCCGACACCGGAGCTCCGAGCGCCGACGACCTCGTCCGAGCCGCGAAGGCCGCCGTCGACGCCGTCGCTCGCGTGGGCGGGGCCGTGGCCGGTGACAAGACGATGCTCGACGCGCTCCTGCCCGGGATCGACGCCCTCGGTGCCGGTGACTGGGCCGCCGCCGCGGTGGCCGCCCAGCAGGGCGCCGAGTCGACCGAGCAGATGCGTCCCAAGCTCGGCCGCGCCCGACCGCTCGCCGAGAAGTCGGTCGGCCACGCGGACCCCGGCGCGGTGTCCGCCGCGCTCGTCGTCCGTACGATCGCCCGGCACGCGGGCACCGCCAGCTGAGGCAGCGCCGCTCACCTGTATGACGAGTGAGGTGATTCCTCCTCACGAGTGAGGGCCGCCGGGGCGCCACAACATGGCG
>NZ_JBUZNL010000007.1:0-170221 GCF_055326485.1 Georgenia sp. G2120
ACCCACGACCCGGGGTCGGGGGAACCGGCTCGGGGTCGGGGTCCGGCGTCGTGCTGTCGTCGAAGGTGTGGCTCCACTCGGTGGTGGCGTCCTCGGCCAGCTCGTACCCGTCGGCGGCGCGCGCCGTCACGGTCACGGTGCCCTCACCGGGGTGCGTGCCCGCCTCGACGACCTCGTCGCCGACCAGGTACTCCACGCCCTCGACCTCGGGAACCGTGAAGGTGTCCGCGTCGGTCCCGTCCTCGTCCGTGAACACCACGTCCTCAGGAGTCACCACCACCGGCGGCTCGGGGTCGTCCCCGACCACGGTGAAGCGGTCGAAGGTGACCGTGGTCGGCTCGGCCTGCTGTGCACCGAGCGCGTAGATACCCGGGCCGGCGTCGCCGACCTGGTCGTTGGTCACCGCGCTGGGCAGGTCGGTCCAGTTCTCGCCGTCCGTGGAGTAGGCACCCGTGAAGGTGTCGCCGTCCCGGGTGAGGCGGACGTGGTACTGGTCGGCCAGCGGCAGGTCGGTGAGGTCGTCCTGCGGGTTCTGCACCTCACCGCCGACCTCGCTGCGGAGCTCGACCCGCAGCGGGGTGTCGCTGCCGTTGGTGGCGTAGACGGGGTCGATCTTGACGTAGTTGTCCTCGTCCCCGTAGACGATGATCCCGCCCTGCTGATAGGCGCTGGCGAGATCCGCGCTGAACGTCGTCTCGACCGTCCACTGGTCACCCGTGACGACACGCGACCGCAGGATGTTCGGCACCGGCGAGTTGTCGGTCCCGTAGAAGTCCGTGTCGGTCGTGGTGACGTTGTAGCCGCCGTCGGAGACCTGGGCGAGCTCCGGGTCGTAGTCGATGATCTCCCACCGGCACGTGTCGACGGCCGTGCCGTCGAACTCGTCGTCGGCCGAGATCTCGGCGTCCGGGTCCTCGCAGACCGGGGGCTCCGGCTGCTCGGGCTCCTCGCCGCCGGAGGCGGTGAAGTGGAGCTGGTCGACGTCGACGCCACCGGTGGAGGTGACGTAGACGGTGCCGGACCCCTCGGGGATCGTCTCGAGGGTCGTGGCGATCTCCTGCCAGCCCTCGCCGGAGACGGCGATCTCGGCGAACGGCTCCGCCTCGACGTCGTCCCAGCGCAGCGAGAGGGTGCCCTCGCCGGACGCCGTCGTGGTGACGGTGTCGATGGCCGCGCCCGTCGCCGCGTGCGTGAACGCGATCGGCGTGAAGGCGATGTGGTCGCCCTCGTCGAGCGAGGTGATGTAGGCACCCGCCCCGGCGGCGGAGTCGTTGACCCGCTCGGTGCCGGACTGGGCGTCGAACCACTCGGCCTGCTGGACCTCGGGCTTGACGATGAGCGTCGCCTCACCCGTCGTCGACGGGACGTCGCCCTGGGGGTTGTCCGTGTAGGTGGCGACGAGGGTGCCGTAGATCTTCTCGCCCTCGCCGTGCTCGACCGCACTCTCGTTGGTCTCGATCGTGAAGTCGCACCCGCGGCCGCTGACCTCGGGGTGGGCATGCTCGTTGTGGCCCAGACCGAAGGTCCAGTTCACCCGGTTGCAGTCGATGTTCTCGCCGTCCTCGACGTCCGTCACCGTGACGTTCAGCGGGATGTCGTCGCCCCAGTCGAAGATCGCGCCGTCCGGCACGCTGAGGTCGAGCTCGGGCTGCGTGTTGCCGACCGTGATGACGGTGTTGGCGAGACCCACCTTGCCCTCGGCGTCGGTCACGCGCAGCGTGACGTGGTACTGGCCGAGCTCCTCGAAGGTGTGCGTGACCTGGGCGCCCTGCGCGTCTGACTCACCGTCGCCGTCGAAGTCCCAGTCGTACGTGAGGTCGGTGCCCTCGGGGTCGCGGGAGCGCGAACCGTCGAAGCTGACCTCGAGCGGCGCCTCGCTGCTCGCGGCGGGCTCGGCGTCGATGTACGCCTGCGGCGTCTTGTTGTCGGGCGCGTAGTCCACGCGGTACAGGCCCGCGTCGGGGTTCTGACGGAAGAAGCCGTCACCGTAGTCGAGGACGTAGAGCGAGCCGTCGGGCCCGAACTCCATGTCCATCACGTTGTCCCAGATGGGCTGGTTGGCGGTCTCGAGGTGAGCGTTCGGGAGGAAGTCCGTGATGCCCGTGACCGAGCCGTTCGAGCCCAGCTCGTCGACCCCGAAGGCGACGACGTAGTCCTGCGAGAACTCCGCCATGAGCGGCATGCCGTCCCAGATCTCCGGGAACGGGGACTGGTCCGCGATCGACTCGTCGTAGCGGTAGACCGGGCCACCCATGGGGGCCTGGCCGCCGCCGCCGAGCGTGACGAGAGCGTCCCACTCCGCGGGCTGGTCGCCCGGGTTGTCGCCGTACCAGATCTGCGGCTCGGTCACCGGGGGAAGCTGCTCGAGCCCGGTGTTCCAGGTGGAGTTGTTGACCGGACCCTCGGCGCAGTTGAAGAACTCGCCGGGGGCCGACGCGGCGAAGTCCCACTCGTTGTAGGCGCCACCGTCGTTCGGGCCGTGGCAGTAGGGCCAGCCGCCGTTGACCGGCTCGGAGGTCATCTGCCACTCGACGAAGCCCATCGGTCCACGCTCCGCGTTGGCCGCACCCGCGTCGGGGCCGTAGTCGGCCCAGATGAGGGTGTCGGTCTCCTGGTCGTAGTCGATCCGGAACGGGTTGCGCAGACCCATCGCGTAGATCTCCTCGCGCACGAGGTCCGGGTCGTACTCGTCGGAGTCGAAGAGGTTGCCGGCGGGAATCTCGTACGTGGTGCCCGGTCCGGGCTCCGCGCCGTCGGCGATCTCCTCGAGCGGGTCGATCCGGAGGATCGCGCCGCGAAGGTCGTTCGTGTTGCCGGCGCCGCGACGCGAGTCGAGGCCCGGGTTCATTCCCGGGGCGTTGTTGTTCGGCGCGTAGCCGTCCGCCCCCGGGGTGCTGGCCGGGGTGTTGTCACCCGTGGAGAGGAAGAGGTTCCCCTCGTCGTCCCATGCCATGTCCGCACCGACGTGGCAGCACTGCCCGCGCTGGGCCTCGACCCGGATGATCTCCTCCTCGGAGTCCAGGTCGAGTGTGCCGGTCTCCGGGTCGAACTCGAACCGGGACAGCACGTTGTAACCGAGCCACTCGTCCCAGTCCTCGAGGGCGTCGGTGCCCTCGACCTGCTCGGGCGCGCTGCCCTGGGGGGTGGTCTCGGGGTACGGGATGCCCGACGGCGAGACGCCGTCCATCACTCGCGGCGCGTAGACCATGTAGACGAGGTGGTTCTCCTCGAAGTTCGGGTCGAGCGAGATGCCCTGGAGCCCGTCCTCGGAGTTGATGTAGACGTCGAGCTCGGCGATCTGCTGCGTCGATCCCGTGTCCGGGTCCGTCAGCCGCACCACGCCGTCGCGTGCGGTGTGCAGGACCCGCGAGTCCGGCAGGACGGCGAGGTCGATCGGCTCGCCCGTGTCCTTCGAGAGCAGCACGCGCTCGTAGTCGTTCCAGTCGACATCCATCTCCTGGTCCGGCGCCGGCGCCGGCACCGATGGATCGTCGTCCGCCGGTGGATGATCCGGATGAGCGCTGGCCGCACTGAGCGTCAGCGGCGCCACGAGGACGCCGGCGAGCAGGGCGCCCGCTGCTCGGGGCAGCCAACGGCCGCCGGTTGATCGTCTGGTCACGATTTCCCCTCCGATATCGCACACCTGACACGTCGCCTCGGTGCGACGCGCGAACCCGGTGGCGACGGCTGCCTCGCCGTGCGCCGCCCGGGCTCCGCGGCCGACCGGGGACCTGGTCCCCGTCCGGGCGGGGTCGCCCGTCGTCCGCGGATAAGGGCAGTAGACCAGGGCGTGAGGCCGAGCACAAGGGGTTTCGATCAACTAGAAAATAAGTCGAGCGTCATTTCAGGCCGGAGGCGGGGCACGACGGCCGGGCCCGGCTCACGCGGGATGGCGGCGCTCCGTAGCGTTGTGGCCATGTCCTCTCTCCCGGACGGCAGCTCGTTCCCCGCGGTCGGTCTCGGCACCGCGTCTATCGCCGGCGAGGACGGCGTCGCCGCGATCGCCTCGGCGCTCGATGTCGGGTACCGCTACGTCGACACCGCCATCAACTACGGCAACGAGAGCGAGGTGGGCGAGGCGCTCGTGCGCAGCGGTGTCCCTCGCACCGAGGTCCTCGTGGCCAGCAAGATCCCCGGCCGCGCCCACGAGCGCGCGAAGGCGATCGCCGCAGTCGAGGGCTCGCTCGAGCGACTGGGTGTCGACCACGCCGACGTCATGCTCGTGCACTGGCCCAACCCGTCGGTCGGCCGGTACGTCGAGGCATACGAGGCACTGCTCGAGTGCCGTGAACGCGGACTGGTCGCCCATGTCGGCACGAGCAACTACACCGAGGCCCACCTGCGCGAGATCGTCGCCGCGACCGGTGTGGCCCCGGTCCTCAACCAGATCGAGTGCCACCCGCTGCTCCCCCAACGCCGGATGCTCGAGGTGCACCGCGAGCTCGGTGTGCTCACGCAGGCGTGGAGCCCGCTGGGGAAGGCGTCCGCTCCGTACGAGTCCGAGCCGGTCGCGGCGGCGGCCCGCGCGCACGGCGTCACCCCTGCCCAGGTCATCCTGCGCTGGCACCTCGAGCGCGGCATCATGCCGATCCCGAAGTCGACCCACGCCGATCGGCAGCGAGCCAACCTCGACGTGGAGGGGTTCACCCTTACCGCCGTCGAGGTGGACGAGATCTCCGCCCTCGGGGTGGCCGACGGCCGCCTCTTCGGCGGGGACCCGGAGACGCACGAGGAGATGTAGCGGTCCCGGCGGGTCCGCTCAGTACAGGTCGAAGAGCTCCGTGATCGGCACGGTGGACCGGCTCGCCGCGCCGATGTGCCGCCCCTCGGTGGTCGAGAGCCAGGGGTAGACGAGGATGCCGTCGACAGGGTGGAGCTGCTCCACCTCCGCCTCCCACCCCTGCCATCGGAGGTCGGCGAACGCGTCCCCCGCCGCACCGGAGAGCACCGACTCCACGAAGGCAGCGTGCCCGCCGCCCAACGGCTCCCAGCTCGACGTGGCGGGCGAGTAGTAGCAGACCTCTCCGGGGTCGGCGCCGAGCCCGCCCCGGTCGACGGCGAATCGTCCGCCGAGGACGTCGTGCCCGACGAGCAGTCCACCCGGTACCTGCCGGTCGCCCGTGAGATCGCCTCGGCCGTTGATCGTCGCCAGGTCCGGGAGCCCCGCGGCACCGCCGCCGTACAGTCGGAACCACCCCCGGTCGGCCACGACTCCGCCGCACTCCAGGGCCAGCGCACCGAGGACGGATCGAGCGGTCACCTGCATCCGGCACAGCACCTCGCGCCCTCGGACGGGCTCGACGGGGAGCACCCGGACCGGCCACGGGGCGGCCGCGACCATTCCCTGCACGACCGGCCAGGCCGGGTCGTCGACGTCCACCAGCTCGTCGACCGTTCGCATCGGATGCCTCTTACGCCCCCACGTACTCGGCGAGGTGTTCCCCCGTCACGGTCGACCGGCCGGCCACGAGCTCGGCCGGCGTCCCCTCGAAGACCACTCGGCCACCGTCGTGCCCGGCCCCGGGGCCGAGGTCGATGATCCAGTCGGCGTGCGCCATCACGGCCTGGTGGTGCTCGATGACGATGACCGACCGGCCCGAGTCCACGAGCGCGTCGAGCATGTCGAGCATCTGCTCGACGTCGGCGAGGTGGAGGCCGGTCGTCGGCTCGTCGAGGATGTAGACGTCCCCGGCCTCCCCCATCTGGACCGCGAGCTTGAGGCGCTGCCGCTCGCCGCCCGACAACGTCGACAGCGGCTGCCCGAGCGTGAGGTAGCCGAGTCCGACCTTGACGAGCCGGTCGAGGATCTTCGCCGCGGCCGGCACCTTGGCCTCGCCGGACGAGACGAGCTCGAGGGCGCCCGTGACCGGGAGCTCGAGGACGTCGGCGATCGAGTGCCCGCCGAGGGTGTGCTCGAGGACCTCGGGCCGGTAGCGGCGACCGCCGCACTCCTCGCAGACGGTCGACACGGTGTCCATGAAGCCGAGCTCGGTGAAGATGAGTCCCGCGCCGTTGCAGGCGGGGCACGCGCCCTCCGAGTTGGCGCTGAACAGGGCCGGCTTGACCCCGTTCGCCTTGGCGAACGCCTTCCGCAGCGGCTCGAGCGCCCCGGTGAAGGTGGCCGGGTTCGAGCGGCGCGAGCCCCGGATGGGGCTCTGGTCCACGGCGACGACGCCGTCGCGTCCGGTCAGCGCGCCGTGGATGAGCGAGCTCTTGCCCGAGCCGGCGACCCCGGTCACGGCTACGAGCACGCCGCGCGGCACGTCGACGTCGACCGAGCGCAGGTTGTGCGTGTCCGCGCCGCGGATCTCGAGGACCCCGGTGGGCTCCCGGACGGCGTCCTTGAGCCGGGCGCGGTCGTCGAGGTGCCGGCCGGTCAGCGTCCCGGACGACCGGAGCTCCTCCACCGTGCCCTCGAAGACCACCTCTCCCCCGGCGGATCCCGCACGCGGGCCGATGTCGACGACGTGGTCGGCCACGGCGATGGTCTCCGGCTTGTGCTCGACGACGAGGACCGTGTTGCCCTTGTCCCGCAGCCGTCCGAGGAGGTCGTTCATCTGCCGGATGTCGTGCGGGTGCAGCCCGATCGTCGGCTCGTCGAACACGTAGGTGGCGTCGGTGAGCGCTGAGCCCAGGTGGCGGATCATCTTCGTCCGCTGCGCCTCTCCCCCGGACAGCGTCCCGGAGGGACGGTCGAGGGAGAGGTAGCCGAGCCCGATCTCGACGAAGGCCGCGAGCGTCTCCCGCAGCCCCTCGAGCAGAGGCCCGGCGCCGGGCAGGTCGAGGCCGTCGACCCACGCGGCGAGGTCCGAGATCTGCATCGCGCATGCGTCGGCGATCGAGGTGCCGTCGATCGTCGAGGTCCGGGCGCCCTCGGCGAGCCGGGTGCCGCCGCACTCCGGGCAGGTGCCGAAGGTGACGGCCTGGTCGACGAAACGGCGCAGGTGCGGCTGCAGCGAGTCGCGATCCTTCGAGAGGATCGACTTCTCGATCTTCGGGATCAGGCCCTCGTACGTGATGTTCATGCCCTCGGCCTTGATCTTCCGGGACTCGGCGTAGAGCAGGTCGTGCCGCTGCTTCTTCGTCAGGTCCTTGACCGGGACGTCGAGCGGGATGACGGCGCCGACGAGCTTGGCGTACCACCCGTCGGCCTTGTAGCCGGGCACGAGCACCGCGCCGTCGGAGAACGAGAGCTCCTCGTCGACGACCGCGGCGAGGTCGATGTCGGAGACCGATCCCGTGCCCTCGCAGTGCGGGCACATCCCGCCGACGATCGTGAACGTGGCCTTCTGCGCCGTGGTCCGATCGCCCTTGTCGACCGTCAGCGCGCCGGACCCCGTGGCCGAGGGCACGTTGAACGAGTACGCCTGCGGCGAGCCGATGTGCGGCGTGGCGAACCGGCTGAAGAGGATCCGCAGCACGGCGTTGACGTCACTCACGGTGCCGAGCGTGGAGCGGATGTTGGCGGCCAGCCGCTCCTGGCCGACGACGATCGCGGTCGTCAGACCGTCCAGCGCGTCGACCTCGGGGCGGTCGAGACTCGGCATGAAGCCCTGGACGAACGCGGGGTAGGTCTCGTTGATCATCCGCTGGGACTCCGCGGCGATCGTGTCGAAGACGAGCGAGCTCTTGCCCGATCCCGACACCCCGGTGAAGACGGTGAGGCGCCGCTTGGGGATCTCGAGCGAGACGTCCTTAAGGTTGTTGACCCTGGCCCCGCGCACGCGGATGAGGTCGTGCCGGTCGGCGGGGTGTCCGTCGCCCGCGCGGCCGGTCGTCCTGCTCGTGCTGCTCGCCGTGGTGGCCATGCCTGTCCTCCGTCGGTCGTTCCAGGTCGGGACGCGGTCCGCCGCCGCGGCGGCGGCTCACGCTACACGCGCGGGCCGACGACGGGGCCGCCTCGTCGTCGGCCGGCAGTGCGCGTATCGGGGCCGGCGCGCGGTGCGGGCGTCGCGGTTCGCCCACCGTGCGCGATCGGAGCCGGCTCACCGGGCGCGGGTCACGGTCAGCCGGCGGCGCCCTGCCCGGCGTCGTCCGCGCTCTCGGGTGCCGGGGCACTCGACGCCGGACCCGCCGCGGGCTCGAGCACGGCGTCGTCGGCGTCGGGGTCGATCCCCTCGGAGAACTGCGAGAGGTAGAGGCGCTGGTAGGCGCCTCCGGCCTCGAGCAGCGTGGCGTGGTCGCCCTGCTCGACGATGTCGCCGTGCTCCATCACGAGGATCGTGTCTGCGTCCCTGATCGTCGAGAGCCGGTGGGCGATGACGAACGAGGTCCGGTCGGTACGGAGCGCCCCCATCGCCTCCTGGACGAGCACCTCGGTTCGCGTGTCGACCGATGAGGTCGCCTCGTCGAGGATGAGGATCGGCGGGTCGGCGAGGAACGCGCGGGCGATGGTGATGAGCTGCCGCTCGCCGGCCGAGATGTTCGCCCCCTCGTCCTCGACCACCGTGTCGTAGCCGTCCGGGAGCGTGTGGACGAAGCGGTCGACGTAGGTGGCCTGGGCGGCCGCGACCACCTCGTCGTCGGTGGCGTCGAGGCGTCCGTACCGGATGTTGTCCCGGATCGTGCCGCCGAACAGGACGGCGTCCTGGAGCACCATCCCGACCTGGCTGCGCAGCACGCTGCGCTCGAGGGTCCGGGTGTCCACGCCGTCGAGGAGGATCCGACCGGCGTCGATCTCGTAGAACCGCATGACGAGGTTGACGAGCGTGGTCTTCCCCGCGCCCGTCGGGCCGACGATCGCGACGGTCCGCCCCGGCTCGGCCGTGAGCGACAGGTCGGTGATGAGCGGCTGGTCCGCCGTGTAGGAGAACGCGACGCGCTCGAACTCGACGTGCCCGCGCACCGGCTGCACGAGCGCACCGGGCCGGAGCCCGTCGGCGTCGATCCGTCCGGCCGCGGCCTGCTCGGCGAGGTCGGGGTCCTGCTCGTCGGCGTCGAGCAGCTCGAAGATCCGCTCCGCGGACGCGACGCCGGAGATGAGCATGTTCGCCATGCCGGCCATCTCCCCCAGCGGCGCGTTGAACTCCCGCGAGTACTGGATGAACGCCGTGACCTGGCCGAGCGACATCTGGCCGTTCGCGACCCGCAGACCGCCGACGACCGCGATGCCGACGTACCCGAGGTACGTCACCCACTGCATGACCGGCATGATGACACCGGAGTAGAACTGGGCCTTGAACGAGGCGTCGAACAGGTCGGAGTTGCGCTCGTCGAACCGCTCCCGCATCGACTCCTGCCGGCCGAAGACCGTGACGAGGTCGTGGCCCGTGAAGGACTCCTCGATGTGGCCGTTGACGCGGCCCGTGTGCCGCCACTGGTCGGCGAACAGCTTCTGCGAGCGCGAGCCGACGATCCCGACGACGATCCCCGCGATCGGCAGCGCGGTGAGCGCGATGAGTGCGAGCTGCCACGACAGGACGAACATCATGATCGTGATGCCGATGATCGTCATCAGCGCGTAGAACAGCGAGGCGAACGCCTGCTGCATGGCGGCCTGGACGTTGTCGACGTCGTTGGTGGTGCGGGACAGCAGGTCGCCGCGCTGGTGGGTGTCGAAGTAGCTGAGCGGCAGCCGGTTGACCTTGGCCTCGATGTCCTCGCGGAGCCGGAAGACGACCTTCATGACGATCTCGTTGAGCAGGAAGCCCTGGAGCCAGTCGAACACGGAGGCCACCGCGTACATCCCGAGCACGATGACGAGCAGCCGGCCGAGCGCGGTGAAGTCGACCCCCGTGCCCGCGAGCACGCCGTCGAAGATGACGTCCATCGCGTCGCCGAGGATCGTCGGCGCCCACACCGTGAGGACGGTCGAGACCGCCCCGGTGAGGAGCACGGCGACGACGCCGAGCCGGTGGCCGCCGAGGGTGGCGACGAGACGGCCGAGCGAGGGCCAGAAGTTCTTCGCCTTGCGGGGCGCGGAGCCCTCGCCCCACTCGCCCGCCCCGACACTGTCCTGGAGCTCGGCGATCTCCGCCTCGGTGAGCTCGTTCTCGGCGCTCATACGAGCTCCTCCGCACTGATCTGCGAGTCGACGATCTCCCGGTAGGTCTCCGAGGTCTCGAGCAGCTCGTCGTGGGTCCCGCGGGCGACGACCCGGCCCTCGTCCATGACGAGGATCTGGTCGGCGTCCGTGATGGTCGAGATGCGCTGGGCGACGATGATCGAGGTCGCCCCGCGCGTGTAGTCCGCGAGGGCCGCGCGCAGGCGGGCGTCGGTCGTCACGTCGAGCGCGGAGAACGAGTCGTCGAAGAGGTAGACCCGCGGCCGCGCAACGAGCGCCCGCGCGATGCACAACCGCTGGCGCTGGCCGCCGGAGACGTTCGTGCCGCCCTGCGAGACGGAGGACTCGAGCCCCGTGACCGCGCTCTCCCCCTCACCCGTCGTGCGCTCGCGGACGAACTCCGCGGCCTGGGCGGTCTCGAGGGCCGCCCACAGCTCGTCGTCGGTGGCGTCGGGCTTCCCGAACCGGAGGTTCTCCGCGATCGTGCCGGAGAAGAGGTACGGCTTCTGTGGCACGAGCCCGACCGCGCGGGTGAGCTCCGCCCGCGACATCGACGCCGCGGGGACGCCGTCGACGAGAACCTCGCCCGACGTCGGGTCGTAGAGCCGCGGCACGAGGTGCACGAGCGTGGACTTGCCGGAGCCGGTGGAGCCGATGATCGCCGTCGTCGTGCCGGCGCGGGCCGTGAACGAGACGCCGTCGACGACAGGGGCGTCCGCCCCCGGGTAGGCGAACGTGACGTCACGGAGCTCGACGGTGCCGTCGGGGTCGACCGGGACCGTCGGCTCGGCCGGCTCGACGACCGATCCGGTGGTCTCCAGCACCTCCCCGATCCGGCGGGCGCTGATGACCGCGCGCGGGAACATCATGAACATGAAGGTCCCCATCATCACGGCCATGAGGATCTGGAGCAGGTACTGCATGAACGCCGTGAGCGCCCCGACCTGGACGAGCCCGTCGTCGACCCGGATGCCCCCGAACCACAGGACCGCCGCCGTGGCGAGGTGGAGCACGATCGTGATGAGCGGGCCCATGAGGACGAACAGCCGGCCGATGGACACGGACGTCGCGGTGAGCGTGGCGTTGGCGTCCGTGAAGCGCTGCGTCTCGTGCCGCTCGCGGACGAAGGCGCGGACGACCCGGATGCCCATGATCTGCTCGCGCATGACGCCGTTGACGTCGTCGATGTTGCCCTGCATGCGCTCGAAGAGCGGCATGAGGAGACGGACGAGGATCCCGACGACGATCAGCAGGATCGGCACCGAGACCCACACGAGCCAGGACAGCCCGGGGTCCTCCTGGATGGCCATGACGATCCCGCCGATCGACATGATCGGCACCATCACCATGAAGTTGAGCGCCATGAGGACGACCATCTGGACCTGCTGGACGTCGTTGGTCCCGCGGGTGATGAGCGTCGGGGCGCCGAACCGGCCCATCTCCTCGGCGGAGAAGTGGTCGACGCGGGTGTAGACCGCGCGCCGGACGTCCCGGCCGAGCGCCATCGCCATCCGCGCGCCGAACCAGACGGAGGCCACGGCGGTCACGAGCTGGACGAGCGCGACCCCGAGCATGAGGCCGCCCACCCGCCAGATGTAGTCCGTGTCCCCCGCGGCGATGCCGTGGTCGATGATGTCGGCGTTGAGGCTGGGCAGGTAGAGCGTCGCGAGGGTGGCGACGAGCTGGAGAACGAGCACCGCGGCGACGAGCCCGCCGTACGGGCGACCGTAGGTCCGGACGATCTTCCAGAGCATGGAGGCAGCTTTCGGTCAGGGACGGGCCGGGGCCGTCGGACGGCTCGGGCGGGGGACGACGACGAGGGACGGGCACTCAGGCGGCGAGGGACCTGCCCGACGACGAACTCCGTCGAGGGCCGGCCCTGTGCGAGGCGGGCTCACGATAGGGCGCCCGCCCACGCGCGGGGCCACCTGAATTCGCGTGGCGTTCGTCGCGCGGCGGCATGTGCTGCCGGCCCGGACGGCAGGCTGGAGGGGCGCGGGACGATCACGCGGCCACGCTAGGGGCGGACGGTGACAGATTCGGTCCGCGACCGGTGAACGCAGGACCGGAACAGTGGCGCCGGAAGGACCGCTGGCGCCCGAAGGACCTGTGTCGCCGGAACGACCGGCGGCACCGGACGGCTCGCGGCCCCGGTCGTCCGTGGGACGACCGGGGCCGCGGGGTGACGTGTGGCGGCGACCGGTGTGCCGCCGCATGGGCTCAGGCGCTGCGACGACGCAGCTGGCCGCTGCGCAGGAGCTCGAGCCGCTCGTCGAGCAGCACCTCGAGCTCCTCGACGGAACGACGCTCGAGGAGCATGTCCCAGTGGGTCCGCACCTTGCGGGCCGGCTTGACCGGCTCGGGGCGCTCGGTGTCCCGGCGCAGGGACTCCTTGCCGCAGGTCGGGCAGTCCCAGAGGGCCGGGATCTCGGCCTCCATCGAGAACGGGACGGTGTAGGTGTGGCCGTCGACGCAGTCGTAGGTGACGCGCTGGCGCTCGGCGAAGTCGACACCGTCCTCGGACTCCATCGAGTAGGCGCCGATCTTCATGCCACGCAGTGCTCGGTCCGCCATGGTCTCTCTCCTTACTGTGGGGCCACGGCTGCTGTCCGCCGTGCCGGTGGTCCTCCGCCCCGTCGCGACGCCGGTCGCGGGGTGCGGATCCACCTCCTGCTGATCTCGGAAACACCGGGTGGACGTCCGTTGTTCCCCTGCTGGTCGATCTTCTGTGTGATCCAGGCGACGTCCGGACCCGTGGGGGCGGACGTGCCGGGTGAGTGGTGCGCGTGCCTGCCGAGTCGTGCGCGTGACCTGAACCAGAGGCCTGCGGTCGGTGGGGCTGGTGGACGTGCTGCCAGGACCCGCGACCGGTCCCACCTGCCGGGCGGTGGTTCCGTCCGTCGGGCGTGCGTGCCGGTCAGCGCCGCCGGAGCCGACCCACGAGGCCACGCACCTGCTGCGCGCGATGCCGGGCGCCCCAGGTGGTGGTCCGCCACAGCGCCTCCCGGACGATCCCCCCGGTCATCTTCGACACGCCCTCCTCGCGCTCGACGAAGACGATCGGCACCTCGACGATGCGCATGCCCGCGCGGTGCACCCGCCACGTCATGTCGACCTGGAAGCAGTAGCCGGCGGACTCCACCTCGTCCAGCGGGAGCGCGCGCAGCGTGCTCGCCCGGAAGACGCGGAAGCCAGCGGTGGCGTCCCCGACCGACATCCCGAGGACGAGGCGCACGTAGGTGTTGCCGGTGCGCGAGATGAGCTCGCGACTGCGGGGCCAGTTCGCGACCTCGCCGCCGGGCACCCAGCGCGAGCCGATGACGAGGTCCGGCGCGTCCGAGGCCTCGGCGCGCTCGAGGAGCGCCGGGAGGTCGACCGCGCGGTGCGACCCGTCGGCGTCCATCTCGACGATCAGCTCGTAGCCCCGCTCGAGCGCGTACCCGAAGCCGGCGACGTACGCACGGCCCAGCCCCTCCTTGCCCGGGCGGTGCAGCACCCGGACCTGGTCGTCCGCCGCGGCCAGCTCGTCGGCGAGTTCGCCCGTGCCGTCGGGGCTGTTGTCGTCCGCCACGAGCACGTCGACCCAGGGAGCCGCCTCCCGGACCCGGCGCACCGCGCCGGGCAGGGACTCGAGCTCGTTGTAGGTGGGGACGATGACCAGCGTGCGGGGGTGCGCCCGGTCGGATGGGGTCACGTGTGCTCCTGGGTCGGGGGACCTATCACGGCTCACCGGGATCGCGCGGGGGCCGTGAGGCGGCCCCTGACGATACCGGCTACCCCCAGGCCGGCGGTGGCCAGCACGGCGATCAGCCCTGCGGGACGCGCCACACGGACCGCCGGGGTGATCTCCGTGCGCAGCGGCAGTTCCTCCCCCGTGTACGTCGTCACGTCGAACAGGTCCGTCCGCACCAGCAGCTCCCCGTCGGGGGCGACGACGCCGGACACCCCGGTGCGTCCCACCTGGACGGCGGCGCGGCCGAACTCGACCGCGCGGAACCTGGTCATCGCCAGCTGGTGGGCGCTGACGGCGGTGTCGCCGTGGGTGGCGTTGTTCGTCGGCACGAGGATGAGCTCCCCGCCGAGGTCGACACCCTCGGCGAGGATCGCCTCGTAGCCCACCTCGAAGCAGATGGCGGTCGCGATCGGGACCGTCCGCCCGAGGCGCTCGACGTCGACCTCGACGAGCCCGGGACGGTCGCCGGGCAGCATGTCGGTCGTCACCCGGTCCACCGCCGGGGAGAAGAACCGGAAGAAGCTCCGGTAGGGCATGTACTCGCCGAACGGCACCGGGTGCTGCTTGCTGTACGCCTCGCCCACGGGGCCCTCGCCCGGCTCCCAGACGATCACCTGGTTGTAGCGGTTGCGCGACCCGTCGTCGGACTCGATGTACTCCTGCGTCCCGAGGATCACCGGCACGCCCGCGGCGTCGGCGGCCCGGTCGACGGAGGCGGCGACGTCGGGATCGGTGCGGGGGTCGACGTCGGCGGAGGACTCCGCCCACAGGACGAGGTCGAGACGCGGGTGCTCGGCCACGAGCTCCTCGGTGAGGTCGGCGTGGTCGGCCGTCACCTGGCGTGCCTCGTCGCTGTTCGTCAGACCGCCGTTGGGTACGTGCACCTGGACGGCACCGACGCTCAGGGTGCCGGACTGTGGGCCGGTCGGCAGCGGGAGGAGGAGGCCGACGAGGAGGGCGACCACAGCCGTGGCCACGAGACGGGCGCCGCGGAACGGGCGGAGCCGGGTGGTCGCGGAGATCCCCTCGGCGAGCAGGACGGCGACGACGACGACGAGCGCCGAGACGAGCGGCTCACCGCCGAACCGGGCGAACGCGACGAGGGGGCCGTCGACCTGGCTGTGCGCGAGCACGCCCCACGGCAGGCCCCCGAAGGGCACGTTGGACCGCACGACCTCGACGCCGACCCATGCCAGGGACGCGAGCAGCGCGGCGATCAGTGGCCGCTTCTGCGCGCCGAGGGCGCGGATCGCCCAGGCGCGCAGCGGTCCGTAGAGACCGAGGATGAGGCCCTCGAGGACCGACAGGGCCACCCAGGGCAGCCACTCCCCTCCTCCGACGGCCTCGACCGCCCACGAGAGGTGGCGCAGCATGAAGACGATGCCGAACGCGCTCGCGGCGAGGTAGGCGAAGCCCGGGCGGTGGCCGCGCAGGGCGAGGTGCAGCGCCCCGACGGCGAGGATCGCCATCCACCACCAGGTGCGCGGGGCGAATGCCAGGTCGGCGGCGAGGCCCGCGACGGCGGCCAGGGCGAGCGCGAGGGGGCGGGGAAGCGTGGCGGGCACCGAGGAAGTCTACGGACGGGGCCGGGCGGGGCGCCGATCCGTGCCGGGGGAACGGGTCCCCGCCGGTGGGCCGCCACCAGATCCGGCGGGCCGTGCATCGCCCGACGGGCCGCCCACGGCGAGCGGGCGCCTCCTCGGGGGGAGGCCCGCGCACCCTTCGGACCGTGCCGATCGGGGTCGGCATCGTTTTCTACTGGGCGCGCGGGCCGTGGGACCTACGGCGTCCGGCCCGGGCCGGTCCGCCGGAAGGCGTTGAGAGAACATAGCCCGTACCCGAGGTACCACGTGGACGATCCTTGTCACACGCCTTTTGCGTCGTCGCAGGTCAACGGCCTGACGGCAGGTTGAGGCGTCATGGAGTCCCCGGCGTGTCGTGCCTCGGCGTGTCCTCCACGGGCTGTGGACAACTCGTGCCGAGAGGCGCCGTCAGACGCTCGACCACGCGACGACGCCGCGTCGCACGAGGCCGACGGCCTCCCACGCGGCGTGGGCGAGCTCCGGCGACGGCGCGGCCGAGGCCACCTGGTCGAGGACGTCGAGGAGCTGCTTGCACTGACGCACGAGGTCGCCGGCACCGATCCCGGCGATGTCGAGGACGTCGACGAGGTACCCGCCCTGGGCCCACTCGAGGACGGCGCGCACGAGCGCGTCGTCGACCGGCTCGGTCGGCGGCAGGCGGTGTCCACGCTCGAGGTCCGCGAGCCGGGCCGCGTGCCGGTGAGTGCGGCGCACGGCCTCGCCGAGCGCGCCGGACGGTCGGCCGGCGCCCGCGGCGGCGAGATCGGCGGTGCGGTTGGACGAGACGACCATCGAGGCGACGGCGGCCAGCTCGGCGGGGGCGAGTCCGTCCCAGTCCCCCGACCGGAGGCACTCGGCGAGCAGCAGGTCCCGCTCGGCGTAGATGCGGGCGAGCCAGCGGCCGTCCTCGGTGACCGATCCGCCGTCGAGGTACCCGAGCTCGCCGAGGACGTCGCACACGCGCACGAGGTCCTGCGCGACCGAACCGGTGCGCTGCTCGATCCGCCCGGTGAGCTCCGCGAGCTCGGACTTCGCCCGGGACCAGCGCCGCGCGACCCGGGCGTGGGTCTCCCGGTCCGAGCACCCGTGGCAGGGGTGGTCGCGCAGGGCGGCTCGCAGCGCCTCGGCCTCGGCGCGCGGCCCCCCGGCGCGGGCGCCCTGCTCGCCGCTGCCCGTGCCACGACCTGCGTCACCGTGCGCACCACGTCCCGCGCCGTGGCCCGCCCCGGCGGCCGCGTCCTCGTCGTCCACCGGTCGCGGGGCGTCGGCACGCGGCCGGGTGCCCTGGGCGAGCGCGTTGCGCAGCGAGGAGCCGAGGTCGCGTCGCTCGGTCGCGTTGCGCGGGTTGAACCGCCGGGGGATCTGCACCTTCGAGACCACCTCGAGCCCGTGCGGGACCTCGGTGGCGGTGAGCCGTCGGACCCGTCGGTCGTCGCCGAGGACCTGGATGCCGGCCCGGTCCATCGCGGACTCCGCGGCCTCGAGGACCACCGCATGCTCGGTGCGACGCCCCCGGCCGAAGGCGACGACGTCCCCGCGCCGCACCGCGAGGAACGAGGCCTCCGTCTCGCGCCTGCGGGCCGCGGACCGCGCCTTCGACTCCTGCCCCTCGACACCGGCGAGCCGCTCCCGCAGCTCTTGGTAGCCGGCGAAGTCACCGAGGTGGCAGGTCATCTGCTCGGCGAGCTCGGCCACTGAGCGTTCGTGCCGGCGCACCTGCTTGGCGAGGCCGACCGCCGAGCGGTCGGCCTGGAACTGCGCGAACGACTGCTCGAGGACGTGCCGGGCACTCGTGAGGTCGAGCCGTTGGAGCAGGTTGACCGCCATGTTGTACGTGGGCCGGAAGGCCGACCGCAGCGGGTAGGTCCGGCGCGACGCCAGGCCGGCCACGTGGGCGGGGTCCACGCCGTCGGCGTAGAGCACGACGGCGTGACCCTCGACGTCGATCCCCCTCCGCCCGGCCCGCCCGGTCAGCTGGGTGTACTCCCCCGGCGTGAGCGCCGTGTGGGCGGAGCCGTCCCACTTGTCGAGCCGCTCGACCACCACGGAGCGCGCGGGCATGTTGATGCCGAGCGCCAGGGTCTCCGTGGCGTAGACGACCTTGACGAGTCCCGCGGCGAACAGATCCTCGACGACCTCCTTGAAGACCGGGAGCATGCCCGCGTGGTGGGCGGCCACCCCCTGCTCGAGCGCGTGCGCCCAGCGGTCGTAGCCCAGCACGCCGAGGTCGGCGGGCGGCAGGGCGGCGGTGGCGGCCTCGTGGTGCCGGCGGATCTCGGCGGCCTCCTGCGCCGTCGTCAGTCGGACCCCCGAGCCCACCGTCTGGCGCACGGCGTCCTCGCAGCCCGCGCGGGAGAAGATGAAGACGATCGCCGGCAGCAGCGCCTGCGCCTCGAGCGCCTGCACCACGTCGGCGCGCGCGGGCCGACGGACCGCCCGGGCGTCGTCGCGCCGACCCTCGTTCCCCCGCTTCCTGCCCCGGGGCCGGCTGCGAGGCTGCGGGCGGCCGTGGTGACCGCGGGTCGAGCGTGAGACACGCCGGATCGCCTCGAGCAGCTCCGGGCTCAGCGGCGGGTCCGCACCGACGTCGGTGGGATCGACGTCGTGGGAGTAGAGGTCGTGGATGCGCCGGCCCACCATGAGGTGCTGCCACAGCGGGACCGGCCGCCGCTCGGAGACGACGACGGCGGTGTCGCCGCGGACCTCGGTGAGCCAGTGGCCGAACTCCTCCGCGTTGGACACGGTCGCCGAGAGCGACACGATGCGCACCCGCTCGTCGAGGTGGAGGATGACCTCCTCCCACACCGGTCCGCGGAACCGGTCGGCGAGGTAGTGGACCTCGTCCATGACGACGAAGCCGAGATTCCTCAGTGCCGGCGACCCGGAGTACAGCATGTTCCGCAGGACCTCGGTGGTCATGACGACGACGTCGGCGTCGCCGTCGATCGAGGTGTCGCCCGTCAGCAGGCCGACCCGGCCGGCCCCGTAGCGCTCGCGGAGCTCGGTGAACTTCTGGTTGCTCAGGGCCTTGATCGGCGTGGTGTAGAAGGCCTTCTGCCCGCGCTGCAGCGCGAGGTGGACGGCGAACTCCCCCACCACCGTCTTGCCGGCACCGGTCGGCGCCGCGACGAGCACGCTGCGGTCGGACGCGACGGCACGGCACCCCTCGACCTGGAACGGGTCGAGCGAGAAGGACAGTCCCGCGCGGAACTCGTCGAGCTCGAGCTCGGGGTCGGTGCCGGCCGGGCGCCGGCGGGACGCGGCGTACCGCTCGGCGGGGGTCGTCATGCTCCCAGGCTATGTCGCCGGGGTCACGGGGGCGCAGACGCGCCACGCGCCGGGCACGACCTCGGCGACCAGCGGGACCCGGCCGACCACCTCGCCGTCGGCCATCGCGACCGGGAGCGGACGGCCGTGCTCCGGGGCGTCGTGGATCTCGACCCGCCGCGCTCTCGTCACGTGCACCTGCCGGAGGTCGACGTGGGACCCGTCGGCGAACCGTGGGAAGAGGGTGGCGATCGTCGGGCGGCTCACGGTGTCGATGTGGACGACGTCGAGCAGGCCGTCCGTCGGGTCCGCGTCGGGCGCCACGGCGAGGCCGCCGCCGATGAGCGGCGTCCCGGAGACGGAGACGAGCGTGGCGGGCCCCTCGCGGGTCTCGCCGTCGACGTCGACGCGCACGCCGTACGGACTGAACCTGACAGCCTCCGCGGCCGTGGCTCGCACGTACTTCGCGCCGCCGCGGGGCCACCGGTACCGGTTCGCGGTGAGGTTGATCTGGGCCGCGAACCCCACGACGAGCGAGGACGCGCACCACCGCACGTCCTCGCCCCCGGGGACGAGCCCGAGGTCGGCGACAGCGCTGTGCCGCCCGCGCGGCGGGCCCGGGCGGCTCACCCGGATCGCGTCGAGCGCGCGCGGCTCGGCGGAGGGCTCGTGCGGATCGAGGGCGGCGTGGATGATGCGCAGCGAGTCGACGTGCTTCCCGACCGGGAGGCCGAGCGCGCGGGCGACGTCGTTGCCCGAGCCGACCGAGACCAGGCCGAGGGGCACGTCCGTCCCGGCCACCGCATTGAGGCCGAGGTGGGCCATGCCGTCGCCGCCGACCACGACGAGCGTGTCGATCGACCCGTCACGTGCCGCCGCGTGGGCGCGGGCCAGCGCGTGCAGTGCGTCGTGGGAGGTGAGGTCCTCGGTCTCCGCGACGTCGGAGAGGACGGCACGGACCTCCGCAGCGACGCGGGCGCCGTTGCCGGCGCCCGCGGACGGATTGATGACGAGTCCGACGCGCACGGTCATGCAGGGTCCTTCGTCGATGGAGTGGCCACAGCGGCGTCCGGGCCCGCCGACGTCCTCTCCCGGCGCGCACGTGCCCGCTCGAGGAGCGCGCAGATGCCGATCGCACCGAAGTACAGCACGAGGATGGGCAGCGCCATGCCGATCATCGACCAGGCGTCGGGCAGCGGGTTGGCGAAGGCTGCGAACACGAACGCGCCGATGATCGCCCAGCGCCATCCGCGCAGGAACGTGCGCGCGCTGACGAGGCGCGCGGCACCGAGCCCGACCATGACGACCGGGACGAGGAAGGCCACGCCGAACACGACGAGGACGCGCAGGACGAACACGAGGTACGAGCGGGCGTCCACCAGGCTCGTGCCGTCCTCGGGGACGAACGACGTAAGGATCTCGACCACGTGGGGCACGAGGAACCAGGCGAACGCGCCGCCGGCGAGGAACAGGGCGGCGCCGGCGAGCGCGAACGCGGCGGCACGCACCTTCTCCCCCCGGTGCATCGCGGGCGCGAGGAAGAGCCAGAGCTGCCCGACCCACCATGGTGAGGTGAGGAAGAGGCCGATGACGACGGAGACCTGGACCCGGAGGTCGAACGCGGACCCGAGCGTCGTGAAGTTGAGTCCGGCGAGGGCGCCCTCGGCCCGGGCGACGTTGAGCGGGGCCGTGACGGACTCGAGAACCGGGTCGTAGAGGAACCAGCCGACCGCGGTGCCGACGGCGATCCCGGCCAGGGCGAGCAGAAGTCGGCGGCGGAGCTCACCGAGGTGCTCGCGCAGCGGCATCCGTCCCTCGGGGTCGCGCCTGCGGCGCGCCACCGGCTATCCGACGGAGGTCGGCGGCGACTGCCCGGCGTCGAACTGGTTGCTGGTGCTCTGTCCACCACCGTCCTGGCCGGTCCTGCTCTGTCCCCCACCGTTCTGGCCGGACCCGTTCTGGCCGGACCCGTTCGGCGTGTCGTCGTCCTCGCGCAGCTCGCGGACCTCCTTCTTGAAGACCTTGAGCGACTTGCCGATCGATGCGGCGATGTCGGGCAGGCGGGAGGCGCCGAAGACGAGCAGGATCACCACCACGAGCACGAGGATGTGCATCGGCTGAAGGCCGTTGCGGAACATGAGGTCACCTTCGTCGGGAGGATGGAACATGCCCAGGATAGACGCCGGGGACGGCACCCGCGCCGACCAAGGTCCCGTGAGGCGGGAGCGGGTCGAGGTGCTCGGGCATCGGGGCGCGTCCGCCGTGCTCCCGGAGAACACGCCGGCCGCGTTCGCGCGTGCGGTGCTCGACGGCGCGCACGGCGTCGAGCTGGACACCCACCTGTCCGCGGACGGCGTGCCCGTGGTCCGGCACGACCTCGTGCTCGACGTCCCCGGCCGCGGCCCGTGCGCGACGCGGGACCTCACGGCTGCGGAGCTCGCGCGACTCGGCGTCCCCACCCTGCGCGAGTCGCTCGAGGCGATCCGGGAGGCGGGTCGCGCGGCCGGCCAGGTGGCGGTCCCGGATGCCGCTCGGCCCCCGGAGCGGCGGTCAGGGACCGATGATCCGTGGGTGCTCGTCGAGATCAAGTCGGCCCCGGACGGCTCGGTGGCATGCGCCGCGCCGTACGAGGTCGTGGCCACGGTGGGAGAGGTCCTCGACGACGACGGGCCGCCGTGCGTGCTCGAGTCGTTCGACCGCGCCGTGGTCGCCGCCGCCGCCGACCTGCTGCCGCACGTGCCGCGGGCCGTCCTCGCCGACGCGGACTCGACGCGCCCCGGCTCCCCCTCCCTCGGCCCGCCCGGCGAGCGGTGGTCCGCGCCCGACCCGGTGGCCGCGGCGGTCGAGCTCGGGGCCGTCGCCGTCGCGCCGCGGCACACCTGGCTCGGCGCCGATCTCGCGGGGCGCGCCCGCGCGGCCGGTCTGGGGATCTGGGCGTGGACGGTCAACTCCGACGAGGACGCCGAACGGGCGACCGCTCTCGGCGCGACCGTCCTCATCACCGACGACCCGGCTGCGCTCCTCGACGGCCGCGGCGGGCGGCCGGGCGTTCACGCCGAGGTGACGGGGTCCCCGTCGTCGTAGCGGTCGAGCGCGGCCCGTGCGGCGGCGCGCACCCGCTGCGCCCACGCGGCGGGACCGATCGCGGTGACGTCGTCGCCGAGATCGAGCATCGCGCCGACGAACCACGCCTCGTCGGCGACCCGCAGGCGGACCCGGACCCCGCCGTCGTCGAGGTCCTTCGTGCTGATCGACGGCACCGTCTCCGCGAACGGGCGCGCGATCGACGCGAGCTCGACGACGACCTCGTCCCCGCTGTCCCCGACCTGATCGGTCCGTGCGGGCCATGGGTGCTCCTCGACCGGCACCGGCAGCACCGTGGCCGACACGATGCGGTCGACCCGGAAGGTCCGCGGCGCCCCCGCCCTCAGGCACCAGGCGGAGACGCGCCAGTCGCCGGCGTCGTTGACGATCGACCGGACGTCGACGTCGCGCTCGGTGCGCACGTCACCGGCCGACACGTACTCGAGGTGCAGGCGCCGACCCTGCTCGAGCGCCGACCGGACGGTCGACAGCGCGGCGACCTCGTCGGCGTCGGGCACCGGCACGTCGATCGAGCGGGCGACGCTCGACGCCTCCCCCGCCGCCTCCTCGAGCTTGGCGACCAGCTGGTCGATGAGCGCGGTGGACAGGTCGCCGCTCTCCGCCACCGCGCGCATCGGTCCGAGCGCGACGAGCAGGAGCACCGCCTCGTCCGTCGTCAGTCGCATGGGGCGCGCGAGCCCCTGGTCGTTGGCCAGCGAGACGACACCCGACTCGAACGCGTCGACGGAGAAGTCGATGAGGTCGTCGTGCTGGTAGCCGGGAAGCCCCGTCACCCAGAGCAGCTCGATGTCCTTGATGATCTGCTTCTCGCCGACCCCGAAGAGCTCCGCGAGCCCGGCGACGGTCTGGTCGCCGTGCTCGTGGAGCCGCAGCACGATGGCCAGGAGGCGGGCGAGCCGGACCTCGGCACCGTCGCGCTGGATCTTGGCGGCGGGTGCGGCCGTCGTGCCCGGTGTGTCGAGGGCGCGGGACTCGGCGACCTCGGCAGCGCGGGAGAGCCGACGACGCACGGAGGCGACGAGATCGTCCGGGCCGAGGGCCAGCGCGCCGTCCCCGAGCGCGGCGATCTCCCCCGCGAGGTCATCGAGGTCCGCCGTGGTCAGCTCCACCGTGTCCCAGTCGTCCGGGACACGCTGGTGCGCCTCTCGGGTGTCCGACGTCGGGCCCTGGTGATTGTCGTCCGGCGTCGTGCTCCGACGGTTGTCGTCCGGCGCCCAGCCGGCCTGCGTGCGCAGGGCGCCGCCCCGCCCCGGGGCGAGCGCGACGCGCGCCTGCCCGCCACGCCCGCTCGAGGCCATGAGGACGGCGGACAGGTCGAGGTCGGCCGGCGGCTGGACGCGATCCTCGGTCTCGACCGCGCGCACCTTCCCGCGCACCCGGGAGAGGTGGAAGACGCGGACGGCGCCGCGGTCGTGGTCGTGCCCCACGAGGTACCAGGACCGACCGCGGGTCGCCAGGCGCCACGGGTCGACCAGGCGGTTGCTCAGCTCGCCCGTGGAGGCGGCGCGGTAGTCGAATCGGACCGCACGGCCGTGCTCGAGCGCCTCGAGGATGACGGTGAATGCGGGCCCCGCGTCGGCGAGGCCGACCCCGGGAGCGGTGCGCAGGGCTGCCGCTTCCGTCGTGGTGTCGTCCTCCGTGGAGGGGCCGGACGAGGTCCTGCCGGAGGCCCCGACGTCGGCGTCCCCGTCCTCGTCGTCGTGCGGGCCGGCTGCCGTGCCCGGCTCGACGGTCCGGCCGCGCAGCTTGGTCAGCCCCCTGCGGGCCGAGGCGCTCGTGGCGGCGTCGCGCCACACGCCGGCCGCCGTCGCGAGCACGGCGGCCTCCTGGGCGGTCAGGCTCAGCTCGGTGACGCCCGTGTCGTCGCCGTCGACCCGGTAGACGATGTCCGACTGGTGCACCGGGGAGACGAGCGTGAGCAGCGGGGCCCCGATCGACCGCAGCGAGTCCTTGTCGCGCTCGAACATGCGCTCGAACGCGTCGTCCTTCTGGCCGGCGTACCCGTGGACGAGGCGGCGGACGTCCGACTTCGACAGGCCGCGCGAGGTGGACCTCAGCGCGGCGAGGAGGTTGAGGAGCCGCTCCTCCTTCGTCACCTTCGTCGTCTGCGCGTTCACCCCTGCACGCTACCGGTGGCGGTAGCGTGACGGCGTGATTCTGTGGCGCGCCGGGACGGTGCTGGGCACGCGGCGGGAGTGGGCCGGATCGGTCGAGCTCGACGTCGAGGTCGACGGGCGCGAGCTGCGGGCCCTCGCCCATCCGGCCATGGTCGGCCGGCCCGAGCACGGCGACCGGGTCCTGCTCAACGTCACGGCGCTCGAGAAGGGGCTGGGCACCGGTGGCTACGCGCTGGTCGTCGCGCTGCCGGACCGACTGCCGGCGGATCCACCGCCCGGGCCCGGACACCTCGTCAAGGCCAGGTACACGCCCGGCCAGGTCATGGTCCTCGGCATCGACGAGCAGGAGTCGCCGCACCACGAGGACCTGCGCGAGGCCGACGACCTCGGCGGGTTGCCGGTCGTCGTCGCCGACCTGCACTCCGCGCTGCCCGCGGTGGTGGCCGGGGTGCACGCGCGACGGCCGGGCGCACGGGTGGTCTCGCTCATGACCGACGGTGGCGCCCTGCCGGCCTGGTTCTCCCGCACCACCGCCGGGCTCGCGGAGTCCGGGCGGATCGCCGGCACCGTGACCGTGGGCCAGGCATTCGGCGGCGACGTCGAGGCCGTCACCGTCCACACGGGGCTCCTCGGTGCGCGGATCGTGCTCGAGGCGGACGTCGTGGTCGTCGCCCAGGGGCCGGGCAACCTCGGGACCGGGACGCGGTGGGGTTTCTCGGGAGTCGCGGCCGGCGAGGCGCTCAACGCGGCGGCGACCCTCGGGGGACGCGGGATCGGAGTCCTGCGGATGTCCGGGACGGATCCGCGCGAGCGGCACCGGGGCCTGTCCCACCACTCGGTGACCGCGCTCGGTCGGGTGGCGCTCGCGCCGAGCGACGTCGTGGTGCCGACCGGTCTCGAGTGGCCCGACGGCGACTGCGACGACGTGGTCGAGGAACGCCTCGTGCACGCGCTGGCGGGGCGGCACCGGCGGGTCGACGTCGACGTGCGCGCGGGTCGTCGGGGTGATCAGGATGGCGGACCTGATCTGCTCGCGGCGCTGCGGGAGATCGAGCAGGCGGCCGGCCTCCGGCTCTCGACGATGGGGCGCGACCTCGACGCCGACCCCGTGCCGTTCCTTGCCGCCGCCGCGGCGGGGGTCCATGCGGCGAACCTGCTGCCCGACTGACCGTCCCACTTTCCGTCGAGAGTGCGGTTGGGGCTCGACGAACCGCAATCTCGACGACGACGAACCGCAGTCTCGACGAACCGCAATCTCGACGAACCGCAATCTCGACGACGACGAACCGCAATCTCGATGAATCACGGCGGGCGGGTCAGCCGCGGGGGCCGGCCTCGCGGGCGTGGAGCTCGATGAGGGTCGACAGGCGCTGGGCATCGGCAGCCGCCCGGGAGCCGTCGCTGCGCTGGACGGCCATGACTGCCAGGGTCGTCGAGTCGGTGAGGTCGAGGTTCGCCCACGGGCGGTGCTCGCCGTACTCCACCCCGAGGATCTCGGCCCACTCCACCCGCCGACCGGCGAGGAAGTTCCGCACGGTGAGGCCGTCCTCGTCGGGCAGGGCGGCGACCCGTGCCTGACGCTCGAGGATCGCGACGATGACGAGCGCGAGCAGCGCGGTCAGCAGCTGGTCGGTCAGGCCCCAGTGGTCGACACCGGGGATGCGGCCCGTGAACACGATGATCGCCGCGGCGCCGACCACGACCGCCACCTGCAGCACGCGCGCGACGAGCCGCACGAGCCGAGGCCTGATCGGCGCGTGCAGCCGGGCCCGGACCTGCTCGCCCGACGGCGACCTACCGTCGTCGGACGTTGCCCCAGAATCCCCGGAACCTCCGGAGTCGCCGAAACCTCCGCGGCCCCCGGCATCCCCGCCGACGGTCACAGGCGGCTCGCGAGGATCGAGGTGACGAGGATCGCGCGCGCACCGGCGGCGTACAGCTCGTCCATCACGCGGTTGACCGATGCCCGCTCGACCATGACGCGGACGGCGACCCAGCCGTCGTCGCGCAGCGGCGAGATCGTCGGGGACTCCTGGCCGGGCGCGAGGGCGACCGTCGCGTCGAGGTGCTCCTTGGGCACGTCGTAGTCGACGAGCACGAACTGGCGCGCGACGAGCACGCCCTGCACGCGCCGGTCGAGGACCTCGAGCCCCTCGGGCTCCTCGCTCGTGGCCCGGCGGATGAGGACGGCCTCGGACTTGAGGAGGGGCTCGCCGAAGGTCGACAGGCCGGCGGCGGCGAGCGTGGAGCCGGTCTCGACGACGTCCGCCACGACGTCGGCGATCCCGAGGCGCACGGCGGACTCGACCGCGCCGTCGAGGTGGACGGTGCTGGCGTCGACGCCGCGCTGGGCGAGGAACCCGCGGACCACCGTGTCGTAGGACGTGGCGACCCGCAGGCCGCCGAGGTCCTCGATCCGGCGGGGACCGTCCTCGGGGGCGGCGAACCGGAAGGTGGACCGGGCGAACCCGAGCGCGCGGTGCTCGACCGCGTCGGCGCCCGAGTCGACGAGCAGGTCGCGGCCGGTGATCCCGCAGTCCACGGTGCCGGCGCCGACGTACACGGCGACGTCCCGGGGGCGCAGGAAGAACAGTTCGACGTCGTTGTCCGGGTCGGCGACGACGAGCTGGCGGGTGTCCCGTCGTCGGCGGTATCCGGCCTCGGACAGGAGGTCGGACGCGGGCTCGGACAGCGCGCCCTTGTTGGGCACGGCGATACGCAGCATGTGGCGGTCTCTTCCTAGGGGCGGGCGGGTCGCGCTCAGAGGTGGCGGTAGACGTCGTCGAGGGTGAGACCGCGCGCGATCATCATCACCTGGACGTGGTAGAGCAGCTGGCTGATCTCCTCGGCCGCCGCGTCGTCGCTCTCGTGCTCGGCGGCCATCCACACCTCGGCGGCCTCCTCGACGATCTTCTTGCCGATGGCATGGATCCCGGCGTCGAGCTGGGCGACGGTCCCCGATCCCTCGGGGCGCTCCTCGGCCTTGGCGGTCAGCTCCGCGAACAGCTGGTCGAACGTCTTCACGCGGTCAGCCTACGGCGCGGTCCGCGACGAGGACGGGAGTGTCCGGGAGCGCGCGCACCGCGGCCTCGGCGTCGACCTCGCCCTCGAGCAGGCCGGCACCGGACATGAACTCCGCCATCGACCGCCACCTCGCGACGTCGATCTCCCCACGCTGCTCCTCCGCCCCGTACAGCTCGGCGGTCGCGGTCGCGACCGCGAGGGCGCTCTCGCGCGCCTCGGGCTCGGTGAGGTCGGGGACGTGCGTCGCGCTGACGTCGACGGCCGCCTCCGGGTCGGCGACGACGTCGTCCATCGCCCGCAGGACCGCGCGGACGACGGCCGCGACCTCCTCCTCGCGCTCGGAGAGCGCGGCGTCCGTGGCGACGAGCCCGACGCCGACGAGCGGGACGTCGTCGCCGAGCGGGATCTCGGTCACCGGCGTGCCTGCGCGCTCGAGGCTGACCGCGTCGTTGTTGACGTACCCGACGACGGCGTCGACGTGTCCCGCGGTGAGAGCCGAGACCTGGGTGAACCCGATGGTCTCGACCTCGACGGACTCCCCGCCGTCGGGCATCGACGCGAGCGCGGCCTGGAGGCCGAACCACGTCTCGCCGAACTCCCCGGGGACGCCGACGCTGCTGCCGGACAGGTCCTCGAGGCTCGCGAGCCCGGAGTCCTGCGGCGCGAGGATCGCGACCGGGTACTCCTGGTACATCGTGGCGACGGTGGTCAGGCCCGCTCCCTGGGCGACGGCCTGAAGCATCTCGTCGCCGCCCGCGACGACGACGTCCTCCTCCCCCGCCTCGGCGGCCGTGAACAGGCCCTCCGACGCGCCGTGGTGCCGCAGCTCGACCTCGACACCCTCGTCCTCGAAGTACCCGCGTTCCTCGGCGACGTAGAACGGGGCGAACTGGACGTCGGGCACGTAGGTGAGGCCGATCGTCAGGGTGTCGCCGTCGGCGCCGTCCTCTCCCCCGCCACCGGAGTCTCCGCAGGCCGCGAGCAGGGCGGCGGCGAGGAGGGCGGCGTGAGGTGCACGGCGCCCGGACCGACGGTCCCCGGCCGGTACTGAGCGGCGGCGCGCGAACCACGCGTCGGGCCGGCTCTCGGTCGGTGCGGAGCGGCGGGGGGCGGGCCGCGGGGTGGTGGTCATGGTCAGGCTCCTTGCCGGTGGCGGAGGTGGTGCTGGAGGGCGCCGACCGCGGCGAAGAGCGCGGCGGCGAGGACGCAGAGGATCGTGAGGATCGAGAACAGGCCGACGGTGTCGGCGGACGCGCCGCGCGAGGACAGGAGCATCCCCAGACCGCGGCCGCCGGTGACGATCTCGCCGACGATGGCGCCGGTGAGACTGAGGGTGACGCCGTTGCGCACGCCCGTGAGGATCGCCGGGAGCGCGAGCGGCAGGAGGATGCGCGCGAGGAGGACGGGGCCGCCGGCGCCGTCGAGCCGGGCGGCCTCGATGACGTCGGTGTCGATGTGCGTGAGCCCGTAGACGGTGCCGAGCAGCATCGGGAAGAACACCATGAGTGCGCACAGCACGACGACGGGCAGGACCCCGTAGCCGAGCCACAGCGCGAGCAGCGGCGCGACGGCCACGGCGGGCAGCGCCTGGGAGGCTGCGACATAGGGCTCGAGGACGCGCCGCGCGAGCGTGGAGGAGGCGATGGCGATGCCGAGCGGGAGGGCGACCGCCGCGCCGAGGAGCGAGCCCCAGCCGGCGGCGTACAGCGTCGGCCAGAGGTAGCTGCGGGCGGGGCCGGTCAGGTCGTCGAGCACGCGGGAGAGGACGTCGCTCGGGGCGGGGAGGAAGTACGGGTCGACGAGCCCCGCGCGGCAGGCGAGCTCCCAGGCGAGAAGCACGACGACGCCGAACACCACGGGCGCGACGGCGCTGACGGCCCCTGCTCGCGCGGGCGGTCGAGGCCGGCCGCCGACGCCTGCGGCGTCGACGTGCTCGAGGGGCTGTGCCACCCGTTCCTCCTCCCGGCCTGCGTGCGACCGGGGCGAGGGGACGCGGGCGTCCCGAGAGGGTGGACCGGGTGGCCCACCGCGTGCGTCCTCTCATCCGGACTTTGACCGTCGGTCCCGGAGTTCCACCGGATCGGCCCTCGCCGCGCAGCTTCCTGCGTGGCCTCGGGTTCGCGGACTGTTACCGCCGGTTCGGATTTTCACCGACCCCGGAGCACGTGCTCGAGGGACGAGTGTACGACGTCGGGGCCGGGACCCACGAGAGGGTCCCGGCCCCGACGGTCGGCGGGTCGGTCGGCTCAGCCGCCGTCCGCCTGGTTGTCGTTGGCGGCGCGGGTGCGCGCGTCGTTCATGCGCCCCTCGGCATCGTTGGTCATCGAGCCGTACTGTCCACCGGCGCCGTTCTCGGAGTCGTTGAGATAGTCGACGAACTGGTCGCGCTGCTCCGGCGTCATCTGGTCGTAGGGGATGACCGAGCCGTCCTCGTTCCAGAACTGCTCGTCGGGTCCGAGGTCGCGCTCACTTGCGGTCTCCCACTCGGTGAACGACGGCGAGCCCTCGTAGGTGCCGGCTGCGGCGACCGCGGAGTAGAAGCGGTCGTTGACCATCTCGTTCTGTGCCTGCTGCCACTCGGCGGACTGCACGCGCGACGCGTCCTCGTTGCCGGTGTCGAACATGGCCTCGAGCACGGGGTCCTTCGCCCAGTCGATGCCCTTGTCGACCGCACCACCGACGACGGGAATGTCGTCGAACGGGACGAGACCGAGCCCCTCGTTCGCGAGGTCCTGCATGTACTGGTTGTACTGGTCGAGCGCGCCTGCGTTGTCACCGTTCTCGTTCGAGAGCGACTCCATGACGAAGGCGTCGAAGTAGCTGCCGTTGCCGAAGGCGTCCTGGGCGGCGTCCATGTTGCCGTCGCTGAGCGCCTCGTACATGCCGTTGTTCGTGTGGGCGTAGCTCGCGTTGAGGATGCGCTGCAGCGCCGGCGGGTTGTCCGGATCCCCGACGACCGATCCGTCGTCGCCGGGTCGGACGATCTGGTCGGGCCGGTCGTAGCCGAGGTCGCCGAACGTGTGATGGAGGTTGTTGAGGGTGCCGTTGCTGAAGGTGATGTCGTAGGTCCCGCCATCCCCCTGGCCCACCCCGTCGCCCGTGGCCTGCCCGTCGAACGCGGTGTGCAGGTCGTCGATGTAGGTGGCCATCACCGTGCCCATCGCGGGCCGCAGAGCCGACATGCTGAGTCCTGCGCGCGTCTGCGCGGTACTCCCGTCGAGCGGCTCGGAGCCGGCGATCGCGTCGTTGTACCCCACGATCGCCTGCTGGGCGAGCTCGACCGACTCCTCGTCGGTGGTGTCCAGCGAGTAGCTCTCGAGGACGTCGCCCATGGTGGTGCCGAAGTCCGTCATGCCCATGACCATGCCGTTCGACGCGTCGCTCCGGCCGTGCAGGTAGTACTCCATGATCGACTGCGTCTGGCCGTCGCCCGCCGGGATGTCCTCGAGCAGCAGCCCGTAGGTCGCTTCCTCGCTCCTGCCCGCGGCCTGCAGCAGGTTGTGCAACGGGTCTCGACGCGGGTCGGTCGGGTGGAGATCGCCGAGCGGAGACTCACCGAAGTCGTACATCGAGTTACCCATGTGCGAGTAGTTCGACCTGTGCGGGTACGTCTCCGTGAGCCACTGGTCCCACTCGACCATGTCCACGCCGACCGTCTCCATGTAGTCGCGGGCGACGGACGCGTTCGGGTCACCCGCAAGGCCGGCGGCGAGGAGCTGGCTCTGGATGTCGTACCCGTACATCACGGTGCCGTCCATCCCCTCCTCGTACGGCTCGCCGGTCACGGGGTTGTACCCCTCCCGCCCGCTGGTCTGCAGGTCCTCCAGCCACTGATCGCGCCAGGTCTCGGTGTCCTCACGGGTCGACGGGTCCATCCCCGACAGATCGCCCGCTGACGTGGTGTAGGCGCCACCCAGCACGCCGAACAGATCCCGGTACTGCTGCTGGAGCTCGGGATACCCCTCGCCTGTGTCGATGAACTCCATGATCTGCATCGAGGCCTGGTTGAGGCCGTCCGTCCCGAGCCGCTCCATGAGGGCGGTGGCGAAGTAGGGGTCGTCGACGAGGTCGCCGTAGGTGTCGACGAACTCCTGCGCAGCCTCCTGGTCGCCGTTCTCGGCCTGCTCGAGGAGCTCCTCCGCGTCCTCGGCCTGTTCGTCCGCCACGTGATCGCGCCGGCTGCCGTCCGAGATCGTCGTCCCCGCCGTCATCGCCGCGGCGATGTCGGTCGCGCTGCCCTGCTGGGCGGCGGGCACGAACCCGTCGGTCAGCTCCGTCAGCTTCGACGCGGCCGTGCTCATGGACTCGCCGAGGGTGTCGAGGGCCGTGTCGTACCGGTCCTTCATGTCCTCGCGGCGGCTCTCGCGCTGGAGGTCGATCGACTCGATCGCCTCCGCCTTGTCCCGCTGGTTCGCGGGGTCCGTGTAGTACGGGTCGGTGTTGATCTGATCGAGAGAGTTGGTGAACCAGGTGTCGACCTCGTCCCACTCCGTCTGCAGCCCCTCGATCGTCGACTCGCAGGTCTCGAACGCAGCGCCCACGTCCCAGATGTGCGTGCCTGCACCCCCCATGTTCTCGGCCGCGGTCTGCACGTGGCCGGACAGGATCGACAGCTCGGTGTCGATCGCGTCCGAGCTCAGGCCCTCCGGAAACGCGCTGCGCAGACGCTGCGAGGCCGATCCGTCGGAGAGCAGGGTCTGCTGGAGCCGACCCTGGATGCGGGAGACGTTGGTGCCCTGCACCATGAAGGTCGTCGCGGAGCCGTCGGGCAGGGGGAGCTGATCTGCACCGGCCATCGGTGGTCCTCTCGGGTCATGGTCGGGCGGCGCCCGACCGATCGGTGCGGGGCCGTCAGACCTCGAGGAAGTCGAAGCCCGATCCGGCGTCGGTGTCGACCTCCTCGAAGCCCTCGGTCATGCTGACGGTGGACGAGCCACAGGCCTCGGTGGCGGCGGCCAGGGCGAGCAGACCCGTGTCGTGCGTCGAGATGAAGTCGGCCATGGCGGACTTGAGCGCGGAGATGTCCCCCGCGATGCGGTCGGGACCGGTCCCGGCAGCACGGTTGAGCGTCGCCTCCTCCGGCAGCTCGCCGGCGCCGTCGCGCAGGAGCATCCCGTCCACCCAGACGTCGTCACCGACTGCGGCGGTCGAGTACGGGTCGATCTCGATGGACATCATGCGCTCCTTGTCGGCCTGCCAGTTCCGAGCGCTTGCCACCGGCAACGCCTCTGGCGGAGCGTGTCCCGTCAATCTGACCGCCAGGTGAACACCGGTCGAATCGGCGGTGCTGCGGAGCATGCAGGGGGCGGGCAGAACCACCCGGTCGAGGCAGGTGCACCTCGTCACGCGAGTGCTTGTGGCACGGGAACGACGTGCACGACGACGAGGCGCGAGAGGGATCCGGCCCGCTCAGGTGCCCGAGGGGTCCATACCCGTGCGCCGGCGGCCGGCGCACGTCATCCCGCCGAGCGCCGCCGTCAGTGCGCGTGCGCCCCGGCGGCCAGCTCCCGCAGCGCGGCGATCTCGGCGTTGGCGTCCTCCGCGTTGTAGACGGCCGAGCCGGCGACGAACGTGTCGGCACCGGCGTCGGCGGCGCGCTCGATCGTCTTCCGGGAGACGCCGCCGTCGACCTGGAGCCTGATGTCGAGCCCGGCGGCGGACACGGCCTCGCGGGCGCGGCGGATCTTCGGCAGCACGGACTCGATGAACGACTGCCCGCCGAAGCCGGGCTCGACGGTCATCAGCAGGATCATGTCGAACTCGGCGAGGTGGTCGATCAGCGGCTCGAACGGCGTGCCGGGGCGGATGGCGATCGACGCCTTCGCCCCGGCGGCCCGCAGCTCGCGGGCGAGCTTGACCGGCGCCATCGCGGCCTCGGCGTGGAACGTCACCGACGCGCAGCCGGCCTCCGCGTAGCCGACGGCCCAGCGGTCCGGGGCCTCGATCATGAGGTGGGCGTCGATCGGGACCGGGCTCACCCGGACGCAGGCCTCGACGACGGGCAGACCCCAGCTGAGGTTGGGCACGAAGTGGTTGTCCATGACGTCGACGTGCGCGTAGTCGGCGCCCGAGATGCGCTCGAGCTCGCCACGCAGGTCGGAGAGGTCGCTGGTGAGGATCGACGGAGAGATCACGACGGAGGCCATGGACCGAGGCTAGCCGCCGTCCGTGGACGGGGCCGCCGCGGACCGAGGGCGCGTTGCGCAGCACGGTGCTGCGCGGACCGGGCCCGGGGGTCCCTCGGGTCGCCCCTCAGCCCTCGCGCCGCAGGAGCGCGAGGAACATCGCGTCCGTGCCGTGCACGTGGGGCCACAGCTGGACCACCGTGCCCTCCGCCCCCTCGACCGGGCTCCCCGTGACGAGGTCGGCGAGCCCGCCGGCGACCGACCGGGTGATCGCACCCGTGTCGAGGAGCGCGAGCCCGGGCGAGCCGCGCAGCAGACGGGTCACCTGGGCGCGCGTCTCGGTCACGTGGGGCGAGCAGGTCACGTAGGCGAGGACGCCTCCGACGGCGAGTGCGCCGGCCGCGGCCTCGAACAGCTCGTGCTGGAGCTCCGCGAGCTGGGCGAGGTCGTCGGTGCTGCGGCGCCAGCGCGCCTCCGGGCGTCGGCGGAGCGCCCCGAGCCCGGTGCAGGGCGCGTCGAGGAGAATGCGCGTCGCACCGTCCGGTCCCCCGTCCGGCCCGTCGGCAGGCATCAGCTCACCGGCCCGGCGCCCGTCCCCGACCGTCACCCGGACCGACTCCCCCGCCCGCTCGACGGCGCGGCGCACGAGGTCGGCGCGGTGCGGCTGCACCTCGTTGGCCACGAGCAACGCCCCGCGCTCCTGCGCGCGCGCCGCCAGCAGCGCGGCCTTGCCGCCGGGGCCGGCGCACAGGTCGAGCCAGGTTCCGCCGTCGTCGGTCCGTCCGTCCGTGAGGTCGGCGGCAAGCAGGGCGTGGGCGACGAGCTGCGAGCCGGCGTCCTGGACCGCCGCGCGTCCGGTCGCGACGTCGGCGAGCTCGCCCGGGGCGATCCCGACGAGGTCGACGGCGCCGGGCAGCGGGTGCTGCTCGACGTCCGCTCCGAGGTCGCGGGCCTGGCGGCCGAGCTCCCCCACGGACGACCAGCCGGGGCGGGCGACGAGGGTGACGCGGGCGGGGGTGTTGTCGGCGTCGAGCAGGTCGCCGAGCTCACGCGGGTCACGGCCGTCGGCGACAAGGGCCTGGCGGAGCGCGCGGACCACCCACGCGGGGTGGGACTCGACGGCCGCCGCGACGTCGAACCACTCGCCGCCGCTGTCGCGCACCGCGTCGGCCACGTCGTCCAGCCAGTCCTCGACGTCCCGGCCGGCCACCTTGCGCAGCACCGCGTTGACGAGTCCTGTGGGCGCCGGGCCCGCGACCTCGCGGGCGAGGGAGACGGACTCGGCCACGGCGGCGTGGGACGGGACGCGCATGCCGAGCAGCTGGTGCGCGCCGAGCCGGAGCACGTCGCGTACGGGCGGGTCGAGCGAGTCGACGTCGCGGCCCGACGCAAGGGCGAGGATCGCGTCATAGCGTCCCCGCAGGCGCAGGGTGCCGTAGGCGAGCTCGGTGGCGAACGCGGCGTCGCGACCCGTGATGCCCCGCTCGCGCAGGAGGCCCGGGAGCACGAGGTTGGCGTAGGCGTCCTCTGCGTGGACCTGGTGGAGGACCTGGTAGGCGGCCCGACGCGCGGGATCGGTGCGCGGGGCGCGGGTCTGCTTCCCGGATCCACGGCCGGTGCCACCCCGGCGGGGGCCGCGATCGTCGCTCATGCGTCGGGCTTCTCCGCACCGAGGCGGTCGTCGTCGGCGATGCGCGCACCTCGGGCCCAGGCGTCGGCGGCCATCCAGCTCTTCCCCGCGGGCGCCACCTCCGTCAGGCGGACGGCGTAAGTCGCCGTACCGACGAGAACCTCGCGACGTCCGGCGCGCACCTCGCCAGGAGCGAGGTCGGTGGTCCCCTGCACCTGATCGACGGGACGCAGCTTGAGGCGGTCACCGCCGGGCAGGGTGGTCCACGGCCCGGGCGCGGGCGTCGTGGCCCGGATGATGCGGTCGACCTGCTGGGCGGGCTGGTCGAGGTCGACGAAGGCGTCGGAGGTCGTCAGCTTCGGCGCGAGCGAGACGCCGTGCGTGCTCTGCGGGGCCGGGTCGATGAGGCCGGAGACCAGGGTCTCGAGCGACCGGGTGAGGAGCGGCGCGCCGGCCACGGAGAGCCGGTCGAGCAGTGCGCCGGAGGTGTCCGTGGCCTGGATCGTCTCGGTCATCGTGGCCAGGACCGGGCCGGTGTCGAGCCCCTCGTCGAGCAGGAACGTCGTCGCACCGGTGACGTCCTCGCCGGCGAGGAGCGCGCGCTGGACCGGCGCCGCGCCGCGGTAGGCGGGCAGCAGCGAGAAGTGCAGGTTGACCCACCCGTGGGTGGTGGCCGCCAGCGCGGGCGGCGGGATGAGCAGGCCGTAGGCGACGACGGCGGCGACGTCCGCCCCCAGCTCGCGGATCTCCTCGACGGCGGCCTCGTCCCGCAGTGTCCGCGGGGTGAGGACGGGCAGGTCCGCCTCGGCCGCGGCCTCACCGACGGGAGAGGGATGGAGCGTCCGGCCCCGACCTCGCGCGGCGGGCGCACGCGTGAGGACCCCGACCACCTCGTGCTCCGACTGGAGCAGGTGGTGCAGGGCCGGAAGCGCAACGACCGGGGTGCCGGCGAACAGGACTCGCACGCCTTCGATGGTAGATGCCTCGCCGAGGTGCCGCCGACGAAGGCCCTCCACGGCGCACGACGACGACACCCGGACGCGCACGTGCCCGACGAACGGGCGAACGCCCGTCACGGCGCACGACGACGACCACCGCGCTCGCCCACCACCTGGTCCTGGCGGGCCTCCTGGCGCCCGCCCGCCCTACAGCATGTCGGTGGGCGCGACCTGGACCCGGACCGCCCCCGGCTCCTTGCGCGCCGAGCGGGCGGCCGCCGCGGCGGCGAGCAGCGGACCGGGCTCGGTGCCGGCGGGGGCACGGACGACGGCCCGGACCTCCGGCGCGCCCGATCCCGAGGAACCACCCGTGCTCCCGCCCGAACGTCCAGCCGATCGTCCACCCGGTCCCGCTCCCCCGTCGTCCCGCGCTCCCGCGCTCCCGCGAGTGAACGGCTCGACCGGCACGGGCCCCAGCACGTCGATCCCGGTCGCTCGGTCGTCGGCCATGAGGTGGTCGAGGAATGCGCGCACGGGACCGGACTCCCCCGTCACGACGGCGACGTCAGCCGCCGGCGGCAGACCCAGCTCGGCCCGCTCCGCGAGCTCCCGTTCGGCCAGCCCGACCGGGTCCCAGCGGACGAACGCCTGCGCCACCTGCGGCGCCGGTCCGCCGAGCAGCAGCACGCGGCCACCCTCGGGGGCGGCACGGACGAGCGCGGCGGCGCTCACCCACCGGCGCATGGCCTCCTCGGCCGCCGCGAGGCCGGGGCGCGCCGTCGCGACACCGCCGTCGAGGAGGACAGCCGCGACGTACCCACCGTCGGCGGTGGGTTCCGCCCCTGGGGTGGCCACGACGAGTCGGGGCTGGTCGTCGACCGTCCGCGCGACCCCGGTCTCCTGCCCGCCGCCCGACGCCAGCACCGGGACGCCGGGGAAGGCACGCCCCAGCTCGTGGGAGGTCCGACCGGCGCCCACCCGGATCGCCCGTAGCGCGGTCGAACCGCACGTGGGGCAGCGGAAGTCGGCGGCGCTGCGCGCGCACCACCGGCACGACGGAGGCGCGCCCGTCGCCGTCGCCTGCAACGGACCCGAGCAGTGCCGGCAGCGAGCAGGCTCCCGGCACCTCGCGCACGCGAGCGCGGGCACGTAGCCGGCGCGGGCGACCTGGACGAGGACCGGCCCGTCGGCGAGCGAGTCGCGGACGAGTCGCCAGGCCTCGTGCGGGATCCGCGCGTGCGCGGCGGGGCCCTCGGCGGCGAGGGCGAGGTCGCTGGGTGCGATGACCCGTGGGGTGCGCGCGCGCACGAGCGCCCGGTCCGCGGCGAGCGACGCCGCCGTCCCGGTGGCGACGAGGTGCTGGGCGGCCACGGAGCGTCCGACGGCGATGATCGCGAGGGCCGCCCGCTCCCCCGACGCCCGGGGGCGGTCGGCCGTCCCGTCGTCGGGCAGGTGCCGCGCGAGCAGGACGTCGCGGGCGTGCGGGTACGGGGCGCGCGGCTCCTCCAGCCGGTCGTCCCCGTCCTCGACGAGCACGACGAGCCCGAGGTTCGTGACCGGCGCGAACGCGGCGGCCCGCGTGCCGACGACCACGCGTGCCTCCCCCGTCAGGGCACGCAGGAAGGTCCGGTACCGGCGCGCGGTCCCGTCCTCGGCGGACAGGCGCACGACGGCGGGGATCCCCGCGTCCTCGAGCGCCGCGAGGACCTCCTCGACGTGACGCGCGGTCGGCGCGACGACAAGTGCGCCGCGGCCGGAGTCGTGCCCCGCACGCACGGCACGGGCGACGAGGGCCGCGGTGGTGCCCGGCAGCGCCGTGACGACCGCGGCGGGCGAGTGTCCTGCGGCCACATGGGAGAGGAAGGCCGGACCTGCCGCGAGCTCGCCCCAGGGACCGGGATCGGACGGTGCCTCCTCCTCCGACGCGTCGGAGCGGGCAGCGGGAGGATCCACCGCCCAACCGCCCCGCGCCTGGGCGACCGAGTCCTCCGTGCCCGCGTGACGTGGGGGCACGGCGAGGCGCACGACGTCGGCAGTCGTCCCACCGTGCGCGCGTGCGACGGCGCGGCACAGCCGCGCGATCTCCGGGGCGAGCACGGGTGCGGCGCTCACCGCGCGACGGAGCGGCGCGAGGTCGGAGCGGTCGGTCCCCCGCGTGCGCGCCGTGACGTATCCGCCGAGCTCGCGCCCGGCGAACCGCACGCGGACGCGCGATCCGATCGCCACGCGCTCCGCCATGGCCGGCGGCACAACGTAGTCGAAGGGGCGGTCGAGGTGCGCGAGCGGGGTCTCGACAAGTACCGACACGACGTCCGCGTCCGGGTCCCCCGCGGCGCCGGGCGGCGCAAGGTCGACGAGGTCGCCCAGGGAGGGCTGCTCGGCGCGGGGGGTCATCGCCACATCACATCACGCGGGCCGGACACCCGGCGTCGTCGTCGGCCCGCCCTGTGCACGAGGCTGTGTCTCGGACACCTGTGGGACCGGGTGACGACCCCGCGCGCCGGAGGTGCCTGACCCCGTCGCGTCTCGGACCCTGGGAACGCCCGGCCCCCGGCCCGACCGGCCGGCAGACGGTCGAGGCAGCGGTCTCAGACCCCCGCGGCGGACCGCAGGGCGTCGACGCGGTCGAGGCGCTCCCAGGGCAGGTCGAGGCTCGGCCGGCCGAAGTGGCCGTACGCCGCGAGCGGCCGGTAGATCGGCCGCAACAGCTCGAGGTCGCGGATGACGGCGAGCGGACGCAGGTCGAAGACCTCGCGCACGGCCCGCTCGATCGCCTCCTCGGGGACAGCAGCGGTGCCGAAGGTCTCGACGTAGATCGACACCGGGGCCGCCTGCCCGATCGCGTACGCGACCTGGACCTCGCATCGCCGCGCGAGACCGGCAGCCACGACGTTCTTCGCCACCCACCGCATGGCGTACGCGGCGGAGCGGTCGACCTTGCTCGGGTCCTTGCCCGAGAAGGCGCCGCCGCCGTGCCGGGCCATGCCCCCGTACGTGTCGACGATGATCTTGCGTCCGGTGAGCCCCGCGTCCCCCATGGGGCCGCCGAGGACGAACCTGCCGGTCGGGTTGACGAGCACGGCCAGGCCGCCGGCGTCGACACCGGACGCCGCGCCGGTGAGCTCGGCGTCGAGGACCGGGTCGACCACGAGCGAGCGCACGGCGTCGTCGAGCATGCCCTGGGTGACGTCCTCGTCGTGCTGCGTGGAGACGACGATGCCGGTGACCGCCTCGGGGCCGGCGTCCCCGTAGCCGACCGTCACCTGGGTCTTCCCGTCGGGGCGCAGCCACGCGACGGTCCCCTCGCGGCGCACCTGGGCGAGGCGCTCGGCGAGGCGGTGCGAGAGGTGGATCGGCAACGGCATGTAGCTGTCGGTCTCGTCCGTCGCGTACCCGAACATCAGGCCCTGGTCGCCGGCGCCCTGCACGTCGAGCGGGTCGATCTCGCCCGTGTCGTCGCGGGTCTCGAGGGACTTGTCGACGCCGGCCGCGATGTCGGCCGACTGCTCCCCCACGCTCACGGACACGCCGCACGACCGGCCGTCGAACCCGACCTCGGAGGACGTGTACCCGATCGCGCTGATCTCGCGCCGCACGATCGTGGGGATGTCGACGTACCCCTCCGTGCGGATCTCGCCGGCCACGTGGACCTGACCGGTCGTGACGAGACACTCGACGGCGACCCTCGCCTCCGGGTCCTCCCGCAGCAGCTCGTCGAGGATCGCGTCGGAGATGCGGTCGCAGATCTTGTCCGGGTGCCCCTCGGTGACGGACTCGGACGTGAAGGTGCGCAGCTGGGTCACTGCCCAATCGTAGGCGCGGCCAGGCGGTCGACGACGACGTCGAGCAGGGCGTCCGCCATCTGGTCCTTGCTGCCGGCACTGGTGGCCACGACCTCGCCCGCGGCGTCGAGGATCGTCAGCTCCGTGTCGACGTCCCCGAACCCGACGCCTACGCCGACGGCGTTGACGGCCAGCAGGTCGGCGCGCTTCCGGATCGCCTTGGCGCGGCCGTGCTCGAGCACGCTGCCGCTCTCGTCACCCGTCTCCGCCGCGAAACCGACGACGAGCTGGTCCGCCCGGGGACGGTCCGCCGCGAGGCCGGCGAGGATGTCCGGGTTCTCGACCAGCTCGATCGTGCGCCTGCCGCTGCCGTCCTTCTTCGCCTTCGACGTGCCCGCCTCCGCCGGGCGGAAGTCCGCCACGGCGGCGGCCATGACGACGACGTCGGCCTCGGCGGCGGCCGCGGTCACGGCGTCGGCGAGCTCGAGCGCAGAACCCACGGGCACGACGTCGATCGCCAGCTCGTCGGGCAGCAGCGCCGCCTCGACGTTGGCGGCGAGCAGGGTGACCCGGGCGCCACGGTCGGCGGCCGCGCGGGCGATGGCGATCCCCTGGCGTCCCGTCGATCGGTTGCCGATGAACCGCACCGGGTCCAGCGGCTCGTGGGTACCGCCGGCGGAGACGACGACGCGGCGGCCCGCAAGGTCCTGCCGCCTCGGCGGGCAGGCGCCCGACGCCATCGGGCCGGGACCGCCGCCGGCGTCGACGTCGGGCAGCCCGTGGATGGTCGCGCCGGCACCGCTCGTGCCGGAGGGGGTGGCAACGGCGTCGGTCCCGGCCGACGTGAGGTCGGCGCGGGCGATCTCGCGGCCCTCGGGCGAGAGGCCGACGAGGGCGAGCGCGGCGGCGACGATGCGCTCGGGCTCGGGCAGGCGGCCGGGACCGGTGTCGGCGCCCGTGAGGCGGCCGGAGTCCGGGTCGAGGACGGCGACGCCGCGGGACCGCAGGGTGGCCACGTTGGCGCAGGTCGCGGGGTGCTGCCACATCTCGGTGTGCATCGCCGGTGCGAGGAGCACGGGGCACGTGGCGGTCAGCAGCGTGGCCGTCAGCAGGTCGTCCGCGAGTCCGGCGGCGGCCCGGGCCATGGTGTTCGCCGTCGTGGGGACGACGAGGACGAGGTCGGCGTGCCGGCCGAGGTCGACGTGGTCGACCGCCGTGGCGCCGTCGAGAACCTCCGCGCGCACGGGCTGGCCGGACAGGGCCTCGAAGGTGGGGGCGCCGACCATCGCGAGGGCGGTGGTCGTGGGCACGACGCGGACGCGGTGCCCGGCCTCGGTGAGCAGGCGCAGGACGAGGGGCGCCTTGTAGGCCGCGATGCCGCCGGTGACGCCGAGGACGACGTTCAGACGGCGGGGGGCGCGGTCGCCCTCACGCTGCTCCCCCGCCGTCACGACCGGGTCAGTCCTCGGTGCGCGTGAGCGTGAGCTGGCCGGCGTTGATCTCGCGCAGCGCGATGGAGAGCGACTTCTCCTCGGGCGCCGACGGCACGAGCGGGCCGACGAACTCCAGCAGGCCGTCCTGCAGCTGCTGGTTGTAGGTGTTGATCTGACGCGCGCGCTTGGCGGCGTAGATGACGAGTGCGTACTTCGAGTCGACGGTCGTCAGGAGCTCGTCGATCGGCGGGTCCGTGATGCCGATGGGCTCGGCGACTGTTCCAGCCATGGGTCCTCCTCGGTGGTGGGCGCACCGCCGCGGCTGGCGGCGGGCGCACGGCCTCCCATGCTACCGCGCGGGCGCCCGGACCAGGCCCATGAGTGACGCGAGCGCCTGTGCGGCCTCGGTCACGTCGGAGTTGACGATGATCTCGTCGAACTCCGCCACGGACGCGAGCTCGACGTCGGCCGTGGCGAGCCGGCGTGCCCGTTCCTCCTCGGTCTCGGTCCCCCGGCCGACGAGCCGGCGCACGAGCTCGGCGCGGTCGGGCGGCGCGAGGAACACGTGGCGCGCCCCCGGCATGGCGGCACGCACCTGTCGATGCCCCTGGAGGTCGAGCTCGAGGAGCACCGGACGCCCCGTGGCGAGCTGGTCGACCACGGCGCGCCGCGGCGTCCCGTACCGGTGGACCCCGTGCACGACCGCCCACTCGAGCATGCCCCCGGAGTCGACGGCCTCGTCGAACTGGGCGGGCGTGAGGAAGTGGTAGTGCACCCCGTCGATCTCGCCGGGACGGATCGGCCGGGTCGTCGCCGAGACCGAGTACCAGAGGTCCGGGTAGAGCCTGCGCAGCTCGTTGACGACCGTGCCCTTCCCGACCGCTGTCGGTCCCGAGAGCACCGTCAGGCGCGCGGTGTCGACGGGCGCCTGCGGCGTCACGGGATCGGTGTCGGCTCCAGGGGTCGTCTCGTCGGGCACCGCCTCATTGTGGCAGCCCACGCCGAGCGCGTCCGCCTACCCGAACCGGTCGACCAGCTTCGAGCGCTGGTGCGGCCCGAGCCCGCGCACGCGGCGCGACTCGGCGATGTTGAACTCGGCCATGATCGCCCGCGCCGTCGACGAACCGACGCCGGGCATCGCCTCGAGCAGCGCGACGACCTTGAGCTTGTTGAGCGCCTCGTCGTCTGCCGCGCGGTCGAGCACGTCGGAGAGCTGCAGGGCGCCGGCCTTGAGCTTGGACTTGACCTCGGCGCGCACGCGACGCGCCTCGGCGGCCTTGGCCAGGGCCGCAGCCCGTTCGTCGGCCGTGAGCGGGGGGACTGTCACAACGACCACCTCGTCAGTTGGTGAGCACGGGTCCGGGGTAGAGGCTGACACTAGCCTCTGGGACGCAGATCACGCCAGATGAACACGCAGGTCCGTGCAGGGAGACAGCGGGCGCCTGGCGGGTGGCGGGGCGGTGAACGTCTCGCGACGACCGCCCGCCTCAGCTCTCGCGCAGCGCGGAGGTCACGAGGCCCGCGGTCTCGCGGGCAGCGCGCGCGACGGCGCCCCGGTCCGGCCCCGCGGCGAGGACCGACCGGGAGACGGCGGCGAGCACCCGGTGGCGCGCCGGGCCGAAGACGGCCCGCAGCTCCTCGGCCCCGGCGCCCTGCGCGCCCACGCCCGGGGCCAGGAGGATCCCGCCCGTGCCGGTGAGGTCGAGCCCGAGGTCGGCGACGGCGGTGCCCGTCGTCGCCCCGACGACCAGGCCTACATGGCCGGGCACGTCGTCGTCGGTCCGCGCCTCGGCGTTGCGGGCCGCGGCCCAACGAGCGACCTCGCCGGCGACCGAGCCGCCCGCACCACTCCCCCGGACGCTCGCGTGCTGAACGGCCGCGCCCTCGGGGTTCGACGTGAGCGCGAGGGCGAAGACTCCCCGTCCGTTGGCGTGCGCGAGGGCCGCGGTCTCCGTGAGCGAGTCCGGGCCCAGGTAGGGAGAGACCGTGATCGCGTCGGCGGGCATGGGCGCGTCGTCGCCGAGGTGGGCTGCCGCGTAGGCGGCCATCGTCGAGCCGATGTCCCCGCGCTTGACGTCGAGGACGGTGAGGAGACCGGCGGACGTCGCCGCCGCGAGCACCTCCTGCAGCGCCGCCCAGCCGGCGGGACCGAAGCGCTCGAAGAACGCCGACTGCGGCTTGAGAGCCGCCACGCGGCCCGCCACCTCGTCGACGACCCGCAGGCCGAGCTCCCGGGCGCCGTCGGCGCTGTCCGGCAGCCCCCACGCCGCCAGCAGGGGCGCGTGCGGGTCGACCCCGACGCACAGCGGGCCGTGCTCGTCCATCGCGCGGGCGAGCCGCGCGCCGAACCCGGGTCGGTCCCCGGCGCCGACGTGGCCCGCCGCCGACGGGTTCGCCGCGCCCGGGGCACCGGCAGATCCCACCGGGCCCGCAGCGCCGCCGGACGGACCGGTCACGCCGTGGCTCCGGCCGTCGTCGGGCCGGATCCCGCCCCGGCGAGCCGGGCGTCCCGGGCGGCGTCGAGCTCCTGGAGCGGGGCCACGTCGAAGGCCCCGGCCCGCTCGGCCTCGATCGCGCGCACGGCGACGCTCAGCTGCGCCGTCGTCGTGATGATCGCGCGGTCCACGGCGGTGGTCGCCGTCCGGATCTCGTACCCGTCGGCGCGGGCGCCCTGACCGCTCGGGGTGTTGATGACCATGTCCACCTCGCCCTCGGTGATGAGGTCGATGATGGTCGGCTCGCCGTTCGGACCGCGCCCGGCGGAGTGCTTGCGCACGGTCGTGGACGGGATGCCGTGCCGGTGGAGGACCGCCGCCGTGCCCTCGGTGGCGAGGAGCTCGAACCCGAGGTCGACGAGGCGGGCGGCCGGCCCGGCGATGTCCCGCTTGTCCCGGTCGGCGACCGAGACGAACACCTTGCCGCCGCTGGGCAGCCCGCCGAACGCCGCGGTCTGGGACTTCGCGAACGCGACCGGCAGGGTCGGGCCGATGCCCATGACCTCGCCCGTCGAGCGCATCTCCGGCCCGAGGATCGAGTCGACGACCTGCCCCTCCCGGGTGGCGAACCGCTTGAAGGGCAGCACGGCCTCCTTGACCGCGATCGCGGAGCCGAGGTCGACCACGGAGGCGTCGACGCCGGGCAGGAGCCCGGAGTCCCTGAGGTCGGCGATCGACTCCCCCGCCATCACGCGGGCCGCGGCGCGCGCGAGCGGCACGCCGGTGGCCTTGGCGACGAACGGGACGGTGCGCGAGGCGCGCGGGTTGGCCTCGATGACGTAGAGGACGTCGGAGACGAGCGCGAACTGGATGTTGATGAGCCCGTGCACGCCGACCCCGGCGGCGATCGCCTCGGTCGACTCCCGGATCCTGCTCAGCTCGCCGGCGGACAGCGAGACCGGGGGCAGGACGCACGAGGAGTCGCCGGAGTGGATGCCGGCCTCCTCGATGTGCTCCATGACGCCCGCGAGGTAGAGCTCGGTGCCGTCGTACAGGGCGTCGACGTCGATCTCCACGGCGTCGTCGAGGAACCGGTCGACGAGCAGCGGGGCGGCCCGACGGGTCGCGTCGCCGGCGTGGACCGTCGCGTCGGCGAGGTAGTCGCCGAGGTCGGCCTCGTCGTAGACGATCTGCATCCCACGCCCGCCGAGGACGTAGCTCGGCCGCACGAGCACCGGGTAGCCGATCTCGGCCGCGACGGCGAGCGTCTCGGCCGGCGAGGTCGCGGTGCCGTGGGCGGGCGAGGGCAGGCCCGCCTCGTCGAGGACGCGGCCGAAGATCTCGCGGTCCTCCGCGGCGTCGATCGCCTCGGGCGAGGTGCCGAGGATCGGGACGCCGGCGTCGGCGAGGCGCTGGGCGAGCGAGAGGGGCGTCTGCCCGCCGAGCTGGACGATGACGCCCTCGACCGGGCCGGCCGCGACCTCGGCCCGGTAGACCTCCATGACGTCCTCGAACGTCAGCGGCTCGAAGTAGAGCCGGTCGGAGATGTCGTAGTCGGTCGAGACCGTCTCGGGGTTGCAGTTGACCATGACGGTGGTGAACCGGTCGGCCAGCTCGAGGGTGGCGTGCACGCACGAGTAGTCGAACTCGATGCCCTGGCCGATCCGGTTGGGGCCCGAGCCGAGGATGATGACGGCCGGCTTCTCGCGCGGGGCCACCTCGGTCTCGGTGTCGTAGGCCGAGTAGTGGTACGGCGTCTCGGAGGCGAACTCGGCGGCGCACGTGTCCACGGTCTTGTAGACCGGGTGCAGGTCGAACGCCCGCCGCACCTCGCGCACGGCGTCCTCGGACAGGCCGCGCAGCTCCCCGATCTGGACGTCGGAGAGCCCGTGCCGCTTGGCGCGCCGCAGGACGTCGGCCGTGAGCGCGTGCGAGTCGGCGACCTCGCGGGCCACCTCCTCCATCAGCACCATCTGGTCGAGGAACCACGGGTCGATCCACGTGGCCTCGAACAGCTCCTCGACGCTCGCGCCACCACGGATGGCCTGCTGGACGTCGACGAGGCGGTGCTCGGTCGGGGTGGCGGTGGAGGCGACGAGCCGGGCGAGCTCCTCACCGGCGGGCGCCTCGCCGCGCCAGTGCAGCTGCTGGCCGGACTGGTCGAGCGAGCGCAGCGCCTTGCCGAGGGCCTCGGTGAAGTTGCGGCCGAGGGCCATGGCCTCGCCCACGGACTTCATCGTCGTCGTCAGCGTGGGGTCGGCGGCGGGGAACTTCTCGAACGCGAACCTCGGGACCTTGACCACGACGTAGTCGAGCGAGGGCTCGAAGCTCGCCGGCGTGGAGCCGGTGATGTCGTTGGGGATCTCCGGAAGCGTGTAGCCGATGGCCAGGCGCGCCGCGATCTTGGCGATCGGGAACCCGGTGGCCTTCGAGGCCAGCGCGGAGGAGCGCGAGACGCGGGGGTTCATCTCGATGACGACGATCCGGCCCGTGCTCGGCTCGACCGCGAACTGGACGTTGCAGCCGCCCGTGTCGACCCCGACCTCGCGCAGCACGGCGATGCCGATGTCCCGCATCCGCTGGTACTCGCGGTCGGTGAGCGTCATCGCGGGCGCCACCGTGATCGAGTCGCCCGTGTGGACGCCGACGGGGTCAACGTTCTCGATCGAGCACACGACGACGACGTTGTCCGCCTTGTCGCGCATGAGCTCGAGCTCGAACTCCTTCCAGCCGAGGATCGACTCCTCGAGGAGCACCTCGGTGGTCGGCGAGAAGTGCAGACCGGCACCCGCGATGCGGTCGAGGTCCTCGCGCGTGTAGGCGAGGCCGGAGCCGAGGCCGCCCATCGTGAAGCTCGGCCGGACCACGAGGGGCAGGCCGAGCTCGTCGGCCGCCGCGTGCACCTCGTCGAGGGAGTGCGCGATGACCGAGCGGGCGGACTCGCCGCCGGCGCGCTCGACGACCTCCTTGAATGCATAGCGGTCCTCGGCCTTGTTGATGGCGTCGACGGACGCGCCGATGAGCTCGATGCCGAGGCGGTCGAGCACCCCGGAGTCGTGCAGCGCGATCGCCGTGTTGAGGGCGGTCTGGCCGCCGAGGGTCGGCAGGATCGCGTCGGGGCGCTCCTTGAGCAGGATGGCCTCGACGACCTCGGGGGTGATCGGCTCGACGTAGGTCGCGTCGGCCACCTCGGGGTCGGTCATGATCGTCGCGGGGTTGGAGTTGACGAGGACGACCCGCAGGCCCTCCTCGCGCAGCACCCGGCACGCCTGGGTGCCGGAGTAGTCGAACTCGGCGGCCTGGCCGATGACGATCGGGCCCGAGCCGATGACGAGGACGGAGCTGAGGTCGGTCCGGCGGGGCATCAGTTCTCCTGCGAGGTGGTCGGGGTCGCGTCCTCGGCGCCGCGGGGGGCGGCCATGAGCGCGAGGAAGCGGTCGAAGAGGTGCTCGCCGTCGTGCGGTCCGGCGGCGGCCTCGGGGTGGTACTGGACGGAGAACGCCGGGACGTCGAGGGCGCGCAGGCCCTCGACCACCTGGTCGTTGAGTCCGACGTGGCTGACCTCGACCCGGCCGTAGCGGCCGTCGTCGAACGGGGCGACCGACTCCCCCTCGACCGGGGCGTCGACGGCGAACCCGTGGTTGTGCGCCGTGATCTCCACGCGGCCGGTCTCCTTGTCGAGGACCGGCTGGTTGACGCCGCGGTGGCCGTAGGCGAGCTTGAACGTGCCGTACCCGAGGGCCCGCCCGAGGAGCTGGTTGCCGAAGCAGATGCCGAAGAACGGCAGCTTCTCATCGAGGATGCCGCGCAGCAGCTCGACCTCGTGCTCGGCGGCCGCCGGGTCGCCGGGGCCGTTGGAGAAGAAGACGCCGTCGGGCGACAGGGCGAGAACCTCCGCGAGCGTGGTGTCGCGGGGGACGACGTGGACGCGGGCGCCGCGCTCGGCGAGCTGGGCGGGCGTGCGCGCCTTGATCCCCAGGTCGACGGCGACCACGGTGGCGACCGGGTCGCCGTCGGGCTCGATCGTGTACCGCTCTCCGGTCGAGACCTCGCCCGCGAGGTCGGAGCCGGACATCGCCGGGGCGTCCCGCACCACCTCGACGAGCACCTCGACGGCCTGCGGGTGCAGGTCGGCGGCGCCCGCGGGCAGGGCCGAGCCGGAGAAGATGCCGGCGCGCATGACGCCCTGGTCGCGCAGGCGGCGGGTGAGCGCGCGGGTGTCGACCTCGCAGATGCCGACGACGCCCTCGGCCGCGAGGCGCTCCTCGAGCCCGCCCGTCGCGCGCCAGCTGGAGGCCCGGCGGGCGGCGTCGCGCAGGACGTAGCCGGCGACCCACACCTGGCCGGACTCGTCGTCCTCGTCGTTGACGCCGGTGTTGCCGATGTGCGGCGCCGTCATCACGACGATCTGGCGGTGGTAGCTCGGGTCGGTGAGCGTCTCCTGGTAGCCGGTCATGCCGGTGGAGAAGACGATCTCGCCCAGGGTGCGTCCCTCGGCGGCGTAGCCGGACCCTTGGTAGGTCGTGCCGTCCTCGAGGACGAGCAGGGCGGGTGTGCGCGCGGCGCTCACTCAGGACTCCTTCTTCGTAGGCAGCGGGGCGAGGTCCTCGACCAGGCGACCGTCGGTGACGGTCGCGCGTCCCGCGTAGAACGTGTGGACGACGGCGCCGGCGAGCTCCCGCCCGGCGAACGGCGAGTTGCGGGACCGCGAGGCGTGCGTGCCCGGGTCGACGGTACGCCGGGCCGCGGGGTCGACGAGCGTGAGGTGCGCGGGGGCACCCACCTCGAGGGGCCGACCCTGGTCCGCCACGCGCCCGATCGCCGCGGGGGCGGTCGACATCACGCGGGCGACCCCGGCCCAGTCGAGCAGGCCGGTCTCGACCATGGTGGTGGTGACGACGGCGAGCGCGGTCTCGAGCCCGGTCATGCCCATGGCCCCGGCGGCCCACTCGGTGTCCTTGTCCTCGGCGGCGTGCGGGGCGTGGTCGGTGGCGACGATGTCGATCGTCCCGTCGGCCAGGCCGGCGCGCACGGCCTCGACGTCGGCCGCCGTCCGCAGGGGCGGGTTGACCTTGTACAGCGGGTCGTAGTCGCGCACGAGGTCGTCGGTGAGCAGGAGGTGGTGCGGCGTCACCTCGGCGGTGACGGCGATCCCGCGGGCCTTCGCCCAGCGGATGATGTCGACCGACCCGGCGGTCGAGAGGTGGCACACGTGCAGCCGCGAGCCGACGTGCTCGGCCAGCAGGACGTCGCGGGCGATGATCGACTCCTCCGCGACGGCCGGCCAGCCGGTCATGCCGAGCTCGGCGGAGACGACGCCCTCGTGCATCTGGGCGCCCTCGGTGAGGCGGGGGTCCTGGGCGTGCTGGGCGATGACGCCGTCGACGGTGCGGACGTACTCGAGCGCGCGGCGCATGAGGACGGGGTCGGACACGCAGCGACCGTCGTCGGAGAAGACGGTGACTCCGGCCGCGGAGCGGTGCATGGCGCCGAGCTCGGCGAGCTGGGCGCCGGCCAGACCGACGGAGACGGCGCCGACGGGGCGGACGTCGACGTAGCCCGCCTCGCGCCCCAGGCGCCACACCTGCTCGACGACGCCCGCGGTGTCGGCCACCGGCATCGTGTTGGCCATCGCATGGACGGCCGTGAACCCGCCGGCCGCGGCGGCCCGCGAACCGGTCGCGACCGTCTCGGTATCCTCCCGGCCGGGCTCGCGCAGGTGGGTGTGCAGGTCGACGAGGCCGGGGAGCGCGACGAGGCCGTCGGCGTCGGTCCGGGTGGCGTCCGCGGGCGCCTGGTCGGCCGCGTCCTCGCCCACGGCGGCGATGACGCCGTCGACGAGCAGCAGGTCGGCGCGGTCGGCGCCGAGGAGTCGGGCGCCGGTGATGAGGTGGCTGGTCATGACGTGGTCCCTTCGGAGCCGGCGAGCAGGAGGTAGAGCACGGCCATGCGCACGGCGACCCCGTTGCGGACCTGCTCGAGGACGACGCTGCGCGAGGAGTCCGCGGCCTCGGCCGAGATCTCCAGGCCACGGTTCATCGGCCCGGGGTGCATGACGATCGCGTGCGGTTGCAGGACGGCGAGCCGGTCGGCGTCGAGCCCGTAGAGGCGGTGGTACTCCAGCGGGGACGGGAAGAATCCCCCGCCGCCGGCGGACATCCGCTCGGCCTGGACGCGGAGCATCATCACCGCGTCGGGACCGGTGGCCAGGGCCGCGTCGAGGTGGTGCTCGACCCGGGCGTGCCAGGCGTGCACCCCGACGGGCAGCAGGGTCGGCGGCGCCACGAGCGTGACGTCCGCGCCGAGCGTGGTGAGCAGGTCGACGTTCGACCGGGCCACCCGCGAGTGCAGGACGTCCCCGACGACGACGACGCGCGCACCGTCCAGGTCGCTGCCCGGCGGCGCGGGGGTGTCCGTCGTCGTGGGCTCCCCGGGGGCCGGGTCCTCGGCGCGCGCGTGGAGGTGGCGCCGCAGGGTGAAGGCGTCGAGCAGGGCCTGGGTGGGGTGCTGGTGCGTGCCGTCGCCGGCGTTGAGGATCGGGACGTCCGTCCACCCGGCGTGGGCGAGGCGGTGCGGGGCGCCGGAGGACGGGTGGCGGACGACGACGCCGTCGGCGCCCATCGCGCGCAGCGTGAGCGCGGTGTCCTTGAGGGACTCCCCCTTCGACACCGAGGAGCCCTTGGCGGAGAAGTTGATGACGTCGGCGCTCAGGCGCTTGGCGGCTGCCTCGAACGAGATGCGGGTGCGCGTGGAGTCCTCGAAGAAGAGGTTGACGACCGTGCGGCCGCGCAGGGTGGGGAGCTTCTTCATCTCCCGCTGCTGCGTGGCGGCCATCTGCTCGGCGGTGTCGAGGACGCGGACGGCCTCGGCCCGGTCGAGGTCGGCGGCGGACAGCAGGTGCCTCATCGGGTGGCCTCCCCCGTGTCGGTGGTGACGGCGGGTGTGGTGCCTGTGCCGGTGCTCGCGCGGCTGCCGAGGTCGGTCCGCGGCTCGGCACCGGGGACGGTGTGTTCCTCGGTCCCGCCGACGATCCACACCGAGTCGGCCTCGCCGGACGTCTCGTCCGGGGACCCCGCCGTGCCGGCGCCACCGACGGTCCGGTCCGTCTCCGCGAGGCTCACCCGCACGCTCTCCTCGCGGGAGGTCGGCAGGTTCTTCCCGACGAAGTCGGCCCGGATCGGCAGCTCGCGGTGGCCGCGGTCGACGAGGACGGCGAGCTGGACCCGGCGCGGGCGGCCGAGGTCGCTGAGCGCGTCGAGCGCGGCGCGGATCGTGCGGCCGGAGTAGAGGACGTCGTCGACGAGGACCACGGTGCGGCCGGTGAGGTCGACCGGGACGTCGGTGCGCTCGAGCCCGCGGACCGGGTGGTCGCGCAGGTCGTCGCGGTACATCGTCGTGTCGAGCGAGCCGTGCGGGACCGGGTCCGTCAGGTCCGCGGCCCGGGCGACGCGGGCGGCGATGCGCTGCGCGAGCGGGACGCCGCGGGTGGGGATACCGAGCAGGACGAGGTCGTCCGTGCCCTGGTTGCGCTCGACGATCTCGTGCGCGATGCGGGTGAGCGAGCGGTCGATGTCGCTCGCGGTGAGGACCTCGCGGCCGGCGGGAGCGCCGGCGGGTCCGGGTACTGCTGGGTCGGGGCACATGGTGCCGTGACCTCCTTCCCTGCCTCGCTGGACAGATCGTTAAAGGATGTCGGTACAGCGATGGTACCCCTCGGCCGGGACGTGCCACCCCGCAGTTCGCCGGTGGACAGCAGTCCTCGCGATCGCCCGGAACTCTCGACCTGAAGGTGTGGTGCGCGCTACGATACGACCGTTGTCGGGTAGTGTCTGACGCCTCCTTCAGGGTGGGAGTTGGTGGCGCCTTCGCAGACTTCTGCATCTCCGATGTGTCCCACCGGGATCGGGTCATCCTGTGACAATTCGAAAGATTCTGGCGACCGTTGCACTTGTCGCCGCAGCGACACTTGTACCGAGCATGGCAACCGCGAGTCCCCTTCCAGAAGATCCGCCGACCGAACTCGCGCCCTATCAGATACCACCACCTCCGCCGGCTGGGCGGTGTGGCGCCTACTACGTCATCCAAACCAGCGGCGCGCAGGCCAGCGTCCGTGAGTGCCGAAATACGGCCGGAACCCAGATCCGTGTCAACGGCACCGTCACGGACACGGACAACGACGGACAGTGCGCCCAGGTTTACGCCTCGTACAATGTCTCAACCGCGACGGATTACGGTCCACGCGCATGCCCAAGTGGAACGCGTGTAGCATTTACGCTGCCGTGGCGAAACGGGTCGAATGCGTACATCTACCTCCGAGAGTTTGACGTCTAGATTGCTCGGAGCACCCTCCTCGGGAATCGTCTGCCGCGGAATATCCAAGGCGTATGGTCCCGACCTCGTTCTCTCCTCCGTCGACCTTGCTGTCGACGGAGGAGAGGTCGTTGCTGTCACAGGCTCCAGTGGATCGGGCAAGACGACGCTACTGCTCACTCTCGCAGGCTTGCTGCTTCCCGATTCCGGCGAGGTCGAGATTTCGGGGCGATCACTATTCATGCTCGACGATGACGCTCGAACGACGCTCCGGCGGCAGCACATCGGGCTGATCTTCCAGTTCGGCCAGCTCGTTGCCGAACTTACGGCTACGGAGAACGTCATGCTTCCGCTGCTCCTCGACGGCGCAACCAAGATCGACGCTCGGAGGCGCGCGAGAAAGCTGTTCGACGAACTTGGCATCGGCGACGTCACCAACCATTATCCGCACCAGCTCTCCGGCGGACAGCAGCAGCGCGTGGCGATCGGCAGGGCGCTGATTACGAACCCTTCCGTGGTACTCGCCGACGAACCCACCGGTTCGCTCGACTCCGGGGCCTCCGAGGCCGTCCTCGACCTCCTGATCTTGTCCGCCTCGACGCGCGGGGCGGCAGTTGTCCTCGTGACGCACGACGCTAGTGTGGCCGCGCGTACGTCTCGGCAGGTACACGTCCGGGACGGTCGGGTCACGTCGACCACCGCCCCATGACCGCCTGGCTTCTCGCGCGGCTGTGGCGCGGCGCCGGCGGCCTGCAATGGTTGTTGGCCGGCGCTCTCGTTTCCACCGTGGCTCTGGCGACCGTCGTCGTGCTGCTGGTAGGCAGCCTGCCTGCGGCGCTCGACCGTCAGGACGAGCGCACCTACTGGACCCGGCCGTCCGACTTCTCGCTGCTGGCCGACCCGGAGCTGAACCAGGACTACGCCTACATCGGCACCGTCAACGATCGGGTCGGGGAACTCGCCGTCACCGTGGTCAACGTAGCTCAGCACGGAGAGGGCATCGAACCTCCGCCGGGGATAGACGCGTTCCCCGAAGCAGGGGAGGTCCTGCTGTCACCAGCTCTGGAACGCGCAGTGGGCGACGCGGCGCTCGCGCGCTACGGCCTGCCCGCGGGAATGGTGGACGAGAGCGCCCTCGCCGGACCTGGGCACATGGTGGCAGTCCGCGGCGTGGCGGTCGAGGATCTCGCTCCGGTCGAGCTCCCGCTGCTCGACCTCGGGGAACCGCGGCCGCAGAATGGCGACCCATCGCTCGCGCTGCTACTCGCACTTGCGGGGGCCGCGATGGTGATCCCACCTCTGCTCCTCGCTCACGTCGCCACCCGCGCCGCCGCGCGAACCCGGGCTCGACGGACCGCGACTCTCGTCGTCGCCGGCGCCCCGCGTTCGCTGCTCAGGCGAGCGGTGCTGTGGGAGTCGTGCATCGGCGCCGTTCTCGGCGTCGCGGCTGGCACTCTCCTGTTTGCCGCGTTGCGCAGAATGCTGGCGCCGATCCTCGTCGAGGATCCCGCGCCGTTTCCGTCGGACCTCGTCCCGCCGGTCGGGATCGTGTTGCTCCTGGTCGTCGCCCTGCCTGTCGGAGTCGCGGTCATCGCAGTTCGCCAGGCGGATCATGCGACTCGCGACCCACTGGGAACCGGGGTGAGCAGCCATGAGGAGCCGGGGATGCATCGCACCGTGATTGCCGGCGCCCTGCTCCTGGCAGCCACTGCCGCTGTCATGCTGACCAACCTCCTCGCGGAGCGGCAGCGTCTTCTCCTCGCGGTCGCGCTGGGAGCGGGCGGTCTGCTCCTGCTCGCTCCGTGGGTGAGCCGGACCGTAGGGCGAGTTCTACGCCGTTCTCGGCGGCCGGCCGCCATGCTCGCGGGCGGAACGATTACGGCCGCTCCCCGCGCAACCGCGCGCGGCGTGACGACAGCGGGCCTCGCGGTCTTCGTCGCCACGATCTTCGTGGTCACCTTTCCTGGCGCGGTAGGTGCCGTCCAGGACGACGCGGTGATCGATCAGGCTGACGACGTCGTCCAGATCACGAGCATGGCGACCAACCAGGCGGAGCTGACACGGCTCGCCGACGACATCGGTGCGCTCGATGGTGTCGGCGACGTGGCGAGCGTCGTGACGGGGACCGCGGCCGGAGAGGGGAGCGCGTCCAGCTCTGTCTTCCCGGTCTGGATAGGGGACTGCGCGCGCATCGTCGCCGCTGCCCACCTGGACCTGACGTCATGTGCCGTCGACGGGGGTGTGTTGCTCAACGCGGCCGCGGCCGCTGTGCTCGGCCCCGCCGGACAGGTCGACGTCTATGACCTCGCCCAGCGGGACGTCGTCACAACGTTGGAGGTGCCGGACGAGAGCACGCCGTCCATGCTCACTGTCCAGACCGACGCTGCTGGAACCCTTGCGACGTCGGCGCGCGCCGTCGACGCACCCAGCGTCCTTGTCGACGAGCGGGAAGCGGGGCTGGATATGACGCACTTCCGACCCACTTTGCTGATCGCCGGGATCGACGACCCGGCCGCCCTCGACCGCGTCCGCACCCTTGTGCTCACGGCAGACCCGAGCGCGCAGGTCGCCACCCGCGAGTCCTCCCAGGAGGGATTCGACGGACAGCTGCGCCGCTACTACAGCATCATGCTGTGGGGCGGCGGCGCCGTGCTCGGGACGTCCGCTGTCGCACTCCTCCTCGCAAACCTGACCACAGCGATCGAGAGTGCACGAACGCTAGCCGTCCTGCACGCCGTCGGGACGCCGCACCGGAGCCTGCGCCGGGTCGTCCTGCTCGTCACCGTAGTCCCACTGCTGCTGTTCTCGTTCGTCGCCGCCGGGCTCGGACTCATGGTGGCGGCGCTTGCCCCAGGAAGCCTGGGCGCAACGGGATGGAGCGCCCTCGTCAGTCTGTGGCCCGTGGCAGTAGGCGTCGCGGGGGCCGCCGCGATTGGCAGCGTGGCTGCCCTGATCGTGCCCAGGGCCACCGCGGTCGATCACCTGCATGGTGCCTGAGAAGTGATCGCCTCACCGACTGGCCGGTACCGTCGCGCCTTCCTTCAGACCCGGTAGAGGTCCTTGTTCCTGGACACCTCGCCGAGGACGCCGCTGACGAACCGCGGGGAGTCGTCGGTGGAGAGCTGTCCGGCCAGGTGGGCGGCCTGCTCGATGGCGACCCCGTCCTCGACGTCGTCGAGGAAGACGACCTCGAACACGCCGAGCCGCAGCAGGCCCCGGTCGACGGCGGGCATCCGCCGCAGGGACCAGCCGTGGGACGTGGCCGTGAGGATCTCGTCGATGACCGTGAGGTGGTCGGCCACCCCCTCGACGAGCTCGACCGCGTAGGCGGGCAGCCCGTCCTGGGCGATAGTCCGGCCCGTGCGCTCGGCGAGGACGGCCAATAGGCGGTCACCCGTGGTCACCAGGCCCTTGGCGTCGGCCTCGAACAGGACGTCGAGCGCGCGGTGGCGGGCCTTGGTCCGGGCGGTCGCGTGGAAGGTGCGGCGGGCACCGCGGGCACCCGCACGTTCCGCGGACGGGACGTCCGCGCTCACGCGCACCGCGCCGGCCGGCACCTCGTCCTCCGTCGCGACCTCGATCGGGGTCGGTTCGTCGCCTGTCGACGTCGGCTCGGAGTCGGCCGCTGCGACGACCTGGTCGACGGCGGGGCGCACAGGCGCATGCGTGTCGCTGTCGGGCCCGGCCGGTGCCGGGTGGTCGACGTCGTGCCCGTCCGTGCCGGGCTCGCCCGGCGCGGGACTCTCTCCGCCCATTCAGGCGCGTCCGAGGTAGTCGCCGGAGCGGGTGTCGACCTTGACCTTGACGCCCTGCTCGAGGAAGAGCGGGACCTGGATCTGGTAGCCGGTCTCGAGGGTGGCGGGCTTGGTGCCGGCCGAGGAGCGGTCGCCCTGCAGGCCCGGCTCGGTCTCGGTGACCTCGAGCACGACGGACGTGGGCAGCTCGACGAAGAGCACCTGGTCCTCGTGCGTGGCGACGACGACGTCGGTGTTCTCGAGCATGAAGTTCGAGGCGTCGCCGACGACCTCGGGACGGACCGGGATCTGCTCGTAGTTCTCGGAGTCCATGAAGATGAAGTCGGTGCCGTCGTTGTACAGGTACTGCATGTCGCGGCGGTCGACCGTGGCGGTCTCGACCTTGACGCCGGCGTTGAAGGTCTTGTCCACGCCCTTGCCGGACAGGACGTTCTTCAGCTTGGTGCGCACGAACGCGGGCCCCTTGCCCGGCTTGACGTGCTGGAACTCGACGACCGACCAGAGCTGGTTGTCGATCTTCAGCACCATGCCGTTCTTGAGGTCGTTCGTCGAAGCCATGTGTAAGCCGTCCTGTCGGGTGGGAGTCGTTCGGTCGGGCCGGAGGGAGCGGCGGAGCACGGCCGCGCGGTCCCGGCACGGGGCACGGGTGCCCCTCGTCGGCGGTTCAGGATATCGCGGCGAGCACGGCCCGGCCGAGGAGACCCCATGACGCCGCCCACAGGTAGGAGGCGAGCGTGCCGATGATGAACCGTTCGGCGGTCAGGCCGGCGGCGACGACCCGGGGCGGGACGCGGCGCTCGTCGTCGGGCTGGAGAACGATCGCGGTGTCGTCGTCGCGGGAACCGGCCCCGTGGTCGGCGCGCAGCTCGGGATACCGGCCCAGTCCCTTGAGGGCGAGGACGACCGCGACGACCTCGGGGAACCCGGTGACCAGCCCGCCGGCGATCGCGGCCCGTTCGAGGTAGCCGATCCACTGCCCGCCCCGGTCGAGGCCCACCGGATGGGTGATGAGCTCGGGCGCGTCGTCCCCGCTCGCGCCGGCCACGGTGAACCGGCGCAGCAGCCGGGCGACGACGGGGCTGCCGGTGACGGCGGCGAGAAGAGCGGCGACGACGACGAAGAGCGAGGTGAGCAGCCCGAGCAGCCAGTCGTTCACGAGATCTCCTCCGCGGCGGCGACCATCGCGGCGACGTGCGGGAGCGCGGCGAGCTCCTCGCGCACGCCGGCGACGCGGACCCGGTCGTGGACCGCCTGGTAGGTGATGCCGAGCTCCTCGGCGACGGCCCGCTGGGTCACCCCGGTGACGAGGCGGTCGGAGACCTCCCAGCCGGCGTCGGAGCGGGTGCGGCGCAGGGCCCCGACGAGATGGAGGACGGCCGTGGCGGACTCGGCGGCGTCCTCGTCCGCTCCCCGCACGACGATCGGGTAGCTCGACGCCTTGCTCCGCGCCGTCTCGACCGCGTCCCGCGCGAGGACGAAGGCGGTGCCCGACGACGCGCTCGCGCTCGCGGCCAGCGGCGTGTCGACGGGGCCCGCGCCGATGCCGACCGCCCAGTCGAGCCGGGCCAGGCGCAGGGCGACGTCGACCGCGGCCGGCGCGCTGGTGAGGACGCCCTGGATCTCGTCCCCGACCGTCCGCTCGAACGGGAGCGCGACCACCCGGCCGGCGCGCTCGTGCCACGGGGCGAGCTCGGCGAGGATCTCGTCCACGAGGACGCCGCGCTGGGTCGACCGGTTCTGGTCGGCGGTGACGACAAACATGCCATCAAGGCTATGTTCTTGATTGCTGCCGATCAAGGCGATGAGTCCGGTATGTCGGGCGGGTGGTCCGACCCGGGGCCCGCGCGTTCGTGGCCCACCGAGTCGCGTTCCGGGGACCGGCCGGCCCGATCGCGGGTCGCTCCGGCGAGCTCCCGGCGGCCCCTCATCGGTCCCCGGGCGCCGCCGGCTCGATCCGGGTCGGGCTCGTCGTCGCGCACACGTCGTGCCTCCCGGTTCGCCGCGACGCGTGCCCGAAGGTCGTCGATGCGGCGGTCGGTGACGTTCTGGGCGAGCGTGGAGCGGCTCGCGGCGTATCGGTGCCCGGTCGGCGTCGTGACGGTCAGGCCGGTCGCCGTCGACTCGTGGGTCCAGCCGGGGTTCTCCTTGGCGAGGTTGCACCGCTGGCACAGCCCCGAGGCGTTGGCGAGGCTCGTCGCGCCGCCGGCGGCCCACGGCGTGGCGTGGTCGACCTGCCGGAGGTCTGCGCCGCAGAACGGGTTGCGGCAGATGTCGTCGCGCAGGCTGACGATGTGGCGCAGGGAGGCGGGGAACGTGCGGGCGCGCGAGTCGAGGCCCTCGATCTGTCCGGTCCCGGGCCGGAGCCACAGCCGGCGGAGCGACACGTCCGACGCCTGCTCCTCGGAGAGGTACCCGCGGGCGACCGCCGCGGGGACGGGGCCGTGCCCGGGGAGCCAGGCGGAGTCCGGCCCGCCGAGGAGCGTCTCGTCGGTCATCACGAGGGTGAGCGCGACGTCCCGGGGCTCGTCGACGGCCCGGCCGGTCACGCGCTCGACGAGGAGGTCCGCGGCGATCTGGGCCTTGGTCCGCGAGGCGGCGGCGCCCGTCGCGACGGCGGTGCCGGAGTCGCGCTCGAGGGCCGCCTTGACGCTCACGGCGTCCGCCACCGTCAGCAGGGCGCTGAGGTAGGCCATGCCGTTCGGCGCCGGGCGGACGCTCACGCGCCGCTCGCTCCTCGCGCGCTCCATCCGCAGGACTGCGCTCTCCTGGTCGAGCTCCTGGGCCAGCTTGCGCGCCCGGTTGCCGGCCTGTCGGTCGCCCATCGTGGGGAGGTCGGGCGCGAGCACCTCGTCGACGACGCGGCGGTCGTCGGGCGCGAGGAACGCGATCTCCTTGGCCACCAGGGTCGCGCGCCACTCGGAGACCTCACCCGCCTCCATGAGCTCGAGCGTGCGCGGCATCTCCGAGGTGAGGCACCGCGCGAGGCGCAGGTGCACGCCGCCGGCGAACGGCGACTCGCGGCGGGCGAGCGCGATCTCGTCGGCCACTCCCCTGCCCTGCCGCTCGACGGGAATGCCGCGCCGCGCCTCGTCGTCCCGACGCATGTCGTCCAGCGCCACTGACGCACGCGCCTGCGCAGCCTCGGCCGTGCGCTTGAGCGACTCGGCGGCCGAGATGATCGCGATCGCCTCCGCCTGGTCGGCGACCTCGATCCGCGCGAGCGACCTCGCGAAGGCGAGGATCTCCTCGGGGCCGGGGCTGGCGCCATGGTGGTCGACCGCCCCCGTGTCCGTCCCGGCTGCGCGCTCGGCCGGTCCCGTCCCGCTTGCGTCGTCGTCCGTGCCCGACCCCAGCGTCCAGTCCGTCGTCATGTCGCTCACCTCCCCCGTCGCGTCGCTGCCGAACGACCCTCGGGGGTGGGCACGCGTCCTCGCGCACCCCGCCGGTCTGGTCGATCTGGTGACTACGCTACGGGCCACCACCGACAACGAAACCGCAGGATTGCAACGGTTGTGGACAGTCGTGCAGCAGGCCGACCTGTGGGGACGGCGTCGCCAACAGGGTGTGTTCTAGCGTCGTCGACGGCGACAAGGGCGTTGCCGACGGGACAGCACGTCGAACGACGACGAACGACGCACGCGTGACGTCGAGCGAAGTCCGACGCGCCCTGGCTGTCAGTCGCCGCGGACCACCTCGAGGACGGCGGCGAGCACCTGCTCCTCGTTCATCGTCGTCGTGTCGATCGTGACGGTGGCGACCGCGGCGAGGGCCGCGTCCCGCTCGGCCGCCATGGTCGTCCACATCGCCCGCGGGTTCGGCAGCGCGACCGAGCCGAGGCCGGACAGGCCGAGCCGGCGCATCGCGGTGCCGGGGGTGATCCGCAGGTGGACGACGACGGCGCCGCTCCCCCGCAGGTCGGCCAGCCGTTCGGTGGCCGCGTCGATCGCGCCGGACCCGAGGGCGACGACGGCGGGCTCCTCCAGCGGGTCGCCGCCCAGCGCCTCGGCCGCCACGGCGGACTCCGCGGCACGGAACTCGGACTCGCCGAGATCGACGACGAGCTCGTGCACCGGCGCGCCGAGGCGATCTGCGACGAGGTCGTCGGTGTCGCGCAGAGGCAGGCCGAGCGCCCCGGCGACAGCCCGGGCGGAGGTCGAGACGCCTGCGCCGGGGACGCCGAGCAGGACGATCGTGCGTGCTTCCGGCGTGTCGCCGGTGCCCGAGTCAGGGCCTGCACCGACGCGTGCTCCCGCGCCGGGATCCGGTCCCGAGGCGCCGGGCACGTCCTGGCCGGAGCCGGCGTCGAGGGAGTGGTCGTCGCCCGTCACGCGCTCACCGTGGCCCACGCGGCCTCGAGCACGTCGTCGTCGGGGCCGTCGAGGATGACCGGCTCCCCCTCGGCGCGCAGGGCGACGAACCGCAGCCGGTCGCCGCGCACCTTCTTGTCGTTGCCCATCGCCGCGCGGACGCCGCCCCAGTCGAGCCCGCTCACGGTCACCGGCAGGCCGAGGGAGGTGAGCACGGCCCGGTGACCGTCGGCGAGGCCGCTCTCGGCCAACCCGCTGCGCTCGGCGAGCTCGGCGGCGACGACCGAGCCGACCGCGACCGCGTCGCCGTGCCGCCACGAGTACCCGGACGCCCGCTCGATCCCGTGCCCGGTCGTGTGGCCGTAGTTGAGGACCTCGCGCAGCCCCGCCTCGCGCAGGTCCTCCCCCACGACGTGCGCCTTGACGGCGACTGCCCGCTCGACGAGCTCGCGCAGCACGGCCGAGCCGGGGTCGAGCGCCTCCTCGGGGTGGGAACGCACGAGCGAGAGGATGTGCCGATCGCTCACGAACCCGATCTTCACCACCTCGGCGAGCCCGGCCGCGAGGTCGGCGGCCGGCAGCGTGGCGAGCAGGTCGAGGTCGCAGACCACGGCGAGCGGTGCGTGGAAGGACCCGACGAGGTTCTTGCCCGCCGGCGTGTTGATGCCCGTCTTGCCGCCGACCGCCGCGTCGACCATGCCGAGCAGCGTGGTGGGCACGTGGACGACGCCGACGCCGCGCAGCCACGTGGCCGCGACGAACCCGCCGACGTCGGTGGTGGCGCCGCCGCCCAGGGTGACGACGACGTCCTGACGGCCGAACCCGTGCTCGCCGAGGACGGTGTGGCACCGGCCGACGACCTCCCAGGTCTTCGCGGCCTCGGCGTCCGGGAGGAGGAACGTGTGCGCCTCGCGCCCGCCGAAGCGGAGGGCGGCGGCGATGCGGCCGGCGCGGTCCGCCATGACCTCGGGGTGGACGAGGAGGACGCGACGGGCGGTCTCCGGGATCGCGCGGGCGACCTCGCCGGACAGGTCGTGCCCGATCGTCACCGGGTAGGGGCGGGCACCCGGCACGGTGAGGACGGTGGGGGCGGCCGCGAGTGCCGCGACCTCGGCGGCGACGTCGCTCAGATCGCGCCCGTCGGTGTCGACCGTCCAGGTGGCGACCTCGGCGTAGAGCGGCGCCCGTTCCTCCGCCAGCGCGGCGAGGCGCCCCACCGGGTCCTCGGCCAGCAGGGGCCGGCTCGAGGCGGAGCCCACCCGGGCGTGCGCCTGCTCCGGCGAGACGGCGAGGTGGACGACCCTGCGGTCGGCGAGGTCGGCCCGCGTGGCCGGGTCGAGGACCGCGCCGCCTCCGAGCGTGAGGATCCCGGTGCCGTCGGCGAGCTGTGCGGCGATGACGTCGCGCTCGAGCTCGCGGAACGACCCCTCGCCGGCGGCGGCGAACACGTCGCTCACGCTGCGGCCGGCGCGCTTCTCGACCAGGTCGTCGCTGTCCGAGACCGTGGTGCCGAGGAGCCGGGCGAGGTGCCGCCCGACGGCGGACTTCCCGGCACCGGGCAGGCCGACGAGGACGAGGTCGGGTCCGCGGCCGGGCACGGGCGCCCCGGCGATCGGGTGGACGGCCGGCCCGCCGGGGGTGTCCCCGGCCGGAGGCCCGTCGTCGTGCACGTCGTTGCCCGTCAACGCTGGTGCTCCGGGATCGCCTCGAGGTAGGCGGCGAGGTTGCGGGCGGCCTCCTCGACCGAGTCGCCCCCGGTCTTCTCCAGCAGCGCCTGGGCGAGCACGAGCGCGACCATCGCCTCGGCGACGACGGCGCCCGGCGCCACGTGGCACGTGTCGGAGCGCTGGTGGAGGGCGGTCGCCTCCTCGCCGGTGGCGACGTCGACGGTCGCGAGCGCGCGCGGCACCGTCGAGATCGGCTTGAGGGCGGCGCGCACGCGCAGGACCTCGCCGTTGCTCATGCCGCCCTCGGTGCCGCCGGCGCGGTTCGTCTCGCGCACGATGTGGCCGTCGTCGTCGCGGGTGATCTCGTCGTGCGCCTGCGAGCCTCGGCGGCGGGCGGTCTCGAACCCGTCGCCGACCTCGACGCCCTTGACGGCCTGGATGCCCATGATCGCGCCCGCGAGCCGGGAGTCGAGCCGGGCGTCGCCCGAGACGAACGAGCCGAGCCCGGGCGGCAGGCCGTAGGCGAGGACCTCGACGACGCCGCCCACGGTGTCGCCGTCCTTCTTCGTCGCGTCGACCTCGGCGACCATCTCCTCGTCGACCCCGGGTACGATGCACCTCAGCGGGGAGGCGTCGAGGGCTGCGACGTCGTCGGGCGTGGGCAGGGGGGCGCCGTCGGGGACCCGGACCGGTCCGACGGCGAGGGTGTGCGAGACGAGGCGGACGCCCGCGACCTGCTCGAGGACGGCGGCCGCCACGGTGCCGAGGGCGACCCGGGCGGCGGTCTCGCGGGCGGAGGCGCGCTCGAGGACGGGCCGGGCGTCGTCGAGGTGGTACTTGCGCATGCCGGTGAGGTCGGCGTGCCCGGGGCGGGGCCGCGTGAGGGGCCGGTTACGGGCGACCTCACGCTCGTCCCCGGTGCCGGCGTCGACGAGCAGCTCGCTCGGGTCGACGGGGTCGGCGGACATCACCGTCTCCCACTTGGGCCACTCGGCGTTCCCGATCGTCAGGGCGACGGGGCCGCCCATCGTCACGCCGTGCCGGACGCCGCCCAGCAGGGTGACGACGTCCGTCTCGAACTTCATGCGCGCCCCGCGGCCGTAGCCCAGGCGGCGGCGCGCGAGGGCGGCGACGATCTCGTCGGTGGTGATCGACAGTCCGGCGGGCACGCCCTGCAGCACGGCGACGAGCGCCTGGCCGTGGGACTCCCCGGCAGTGGTCCAGCTCAGCATGCACCGATCATCCCATCCGTCCCGCTCGCTCCCCCGCGCCCCTCGTCCCGTGAGACTCTTGGACCCCCGCCACCGCCGCCGAGAGGGAGCCATGACCAGGCACCACGTGAGAGTCCACCCGTCCGCGGACGACCTCCCCCGGGAGCGGCAGCTCGCCTGGGCGATCGCCGAGCTCGCCGCCGAGCGGGTGGCCCCGGACGCCGAGGTGACCGACATGGTGGTCAACCGCGTCATCGACAACCACGCGGTGGCCGCCGCCTCGCTCACGCGGGCGCCCGTCGTCGCCGCACGCGCGCAGGCGCTCGACCGCCCGCGCACCCCGGGAGCGACGGTGGCCGGCCTCCCGTCCGACACGCGCGTGGCCCCGGAGTGGGCGGCGTGGGCGAACGGCGTGGCCGTGCGCGAGCTCGACTTCCACGACACCTACCTCGCCGCGGAGTACTCGCACCCCGGCGACACGATCGCGCCGATCCTCGCCGTCGCCCAGCACCTGGGCGAGGCGCGTGGACTCACGGGCGCCGACCTCGTCGCCGCGATCGCCACCGCCTACGAGGTCCAGGTCAGCCTCGTCACCTCGATCTCGCTGCACGCGCACAAGATCGACCACGTCGCTCACCTCGCGCCCGCCGTGGCCGCCGGGATCGGCACTCTCCTGCGCCTGGACCCGACGACGATCTTCCAGGCCGTCGGCCAGGCCCTGCACACGACGACGGCGACCCGCCAGTCCCGCAAGGGCCAGATCTCGACGTGGAAGGCGTACGCGCCCGCGTTCGCCGGCAAGGCCGCGATCGAGGCCGTCGACCGTGCGGTGCGCGGCCAGACCTCGCCCGAGCCGATCTACGAGGGCGAGGACGGGGTCATCGCGTGGCTGCTGGACGGGCCGGGGGCGGGGTACGACGTCGACCTGCCCGCGCCCGGTGAGCAGCGCCGCGGCATCCTGCGGACCTACACGAAGGAGCACTCGGCCGAGTACCAGGCGCAGGCGCTCATCGACCTCGCGCGGCGGATGGGCGAGGCGCACCCGGAGCTGCGTGACCCCGTCCGGGTGGCCGGGATCGTGCTCGAGACGAGCCACCACACCCACCACGTCATCGGCTCGGGCGCGAACGACCCGCAGAAGTACTCCCCCGAGGCCACGCGCGAGACGCTCGACCACTCGATCCCCTACATCCTCGCCGTGGCGCTCCAGGACGGTGCCTGGCACCACGAGCGCTCCTACGCGCCCGAGCGCGCCCGGCGCGCCGACACGGTCGAGCTGTGGCAGAAGATCACGACGGTCGAGGACCCCGCGTGGACCGAGCGGTACCACTCGAGCGACCCGGCGGTGAAGGCGTTCGGCGGCCGCCTCGTCGCCACGCTCGACGACGGGACCGTCGTCGCGGACGAGCTCGCGCTCGCCGACGCCCACCCCGACGGCGCACGGCCGTTCGCTCGGGACCAGTACGTCGGCAAGTTCGAGACGCTCGCGACCGACGTCCTCGGCGCGGACGAGGTGGCCCGCTTCCTCGACGTCGCCCGCCGCCTGACCGACCTCGGTCCCGACGAGCTCGGCCAGGTCACCGTCACCGCCCCCGCCGCCACGATCGACGCGGCCGGCCGACCCGAGGGGATCCTCTAGTGCTGCACGCGCCCGCCTCCGCCTCCGACAAGCGCCGGGCCCTCCGTGCCCGGCTCGCCGCCGGGGAGCAGCTCGTCCTGCCCGGGGCGTTCAACCCCCTCTCGGCCCGGCTCATCGAGGACAAGGGCTTCGACGGCGTCTATATCTCCGGCGCCGTGCTGTCCGCCGACCTCGGTCTGCCGGACATCGGGCTCACCACGCTCACCGAGGTGGCCCAGCGCGCCGGCCAGATCGCGCGGGTGACGAACCTGCCGGCGATCGTCGACGCCGACACCGGGTTCGGCGAGCCGATGAACGTGGCCCGCACGATCCAGGTCCTCGAGGACGCCGGGCTCGCCGGCGCGCACATCGAGGACCAGGTCAACCCCAAGCGGTGCGGGCACCTCGACGGCAAGCAGGTCGTCGACGAGGCCACCGCGCTCAAGCGGGTGCGCGCCGCTGCCGAGGGGCGCCGTGACCCCGACTTCCTCGTCATGGCGCGCACGGACATCGCCGCCGTCGAGGGGCCGGGGGCGGCCGCCGAGCGCGCGAGGGCCCTCGTCGACGCCGGGGCAGATGCGATCTTCCCGGAGGCGCTGCGCAGCCTCGAGGAGTTCGCCGCCGTGCGCGCGGCGGTCGACGTCCCCGTGCTCGCCAACATGACCGAGTTCGGCAAGTCCGAGCTGTTCACGCACGCCCAGCTCGCCGACGCCGGCATCACGATCGTCATCCACCCCGTCTCGCTCCTGCGGTCCGCGATGGGCGCCGCCGAGCGGCACCTCGACCACCTGCGCGAGCACGGCACGCTGACCGGAGTGGTCCCCGAGATGCAGACCCGGGCGAGGCTCTACGAGCTCCTCGACTACGCCGGGTACAACGCGTTCGACTCCGACATCTTCACGTACGAGCCCTGATCCACCCTCGTCACCGACGAGCCTCGATCCATCCCTCGACCGGCAGGAGCACCCCATGACGCAGCAGCACGGCACCGCCGAGCCCGAGATCCGCAAGGGCCTGGTCGGCGTGGTCGCCGACACCACGGCGATCTCGAAGGTCAACCCCGAGACGAACTCGCTGCTCTACCGGGGCTACCCGGTCCAGGAGCTCGCCGCGAGCTGCTCGTTCGAGGAGGTCGCCTACCTCCTGTGGCAGGGCGAGCTCCCGACGGCCGCCGAGACGGACGCCTTCGTCGGCACCGAGCGCAGCCACCGCAGGCTCGACCCGGCGCTGCGCGCCGTCGTCGACGCCCTGCCGACGAGCGCGCACCCGATGGACGTCGTCCGCACCGCCGTCTCGGTGCTCGGCGCGCAGGACCCGCTCTCGGAGGACTCCTCCCCCGCCGCCGAGCTGGAGAAGTCCGTCCGTCTGCTCGCCCAGCTGCCCGTCGTCGTCGCCTACGACCAGCGGCGCCGGTGGGGCAAGGACGCGGTCGAGCCCCGCGACGACCTCGACCACTCCGCCAACTTCCTGTGGATGACGTTCGGCGAGGAGGCCGACCCCGTCGTCGTCGACGCCTTCCGTCGCTCGATGGTCCTCTACGCCGAGCACTCGTTCAACGCCTCGACCTTCACCGCGAGGGTGGTCACCTCGACCCTGGCCGACCTGCACTCCGCCGTGACCGCGGCGATCGGCGCACTCAAGGGGCCGCTGCACGGGGGCGCGAACGAGGCCGTCATGCACGTGTTCGAGGAGATCGGGTCGGCCGAGAACGCCGCCGGCTGGCTCGAGGGCGCGCTCGCCGAGAAGCGGAAGATCATGGGCTTCGGCCACCGCGTGTACAAGAGCGGCGACTCCCGGGTCCCGACGATGAAGGCCGCCCTCGACACCCTGGTCGAGCACTACGTCCGGCCCGACCTGCTCGCGCTGTACGACGCGCTCGAGGAGGCCATGACAGGGACGAAGAACATCCTCCCCAACCTCGACTACCCCTCCGGCCCGGCCTACCACCTCATGGGCTTCGACACGGAGATGTTCACGCCCCTGTTCGTCGCCGCCCGGGTGACGGGCTGGACAGCCCACGTGATGGAGCAGCGGGCGAGCAACGCACTCATCCGGCCGCTGTCCGCGTACGCCGGTCCGGACGAGCGGCACCTCCGGTAGGGCCCCGGGGCCCCGGGGCCCCGGGGCCCCGGCCCATCAGATCGGGTCAGGTCGGGTCGGGGGCGAGGTCGAGTCCGTCCCGCCCAGGGCCCGGCAGTCGGTCGCGCTGACCATCGGCGACCGGACGTGCATGACGACGACGCAGCGACGAACGATCGTGCGTGTCACCAGGTCTGCTGGTGCTTCCAACACGGAACGTGGTGAGATCGGGGCGGAGCCCGCGCCGGGACTGCGGCTCCCGTCGTCGGCCGAGGCCGGTCGCGACGCCGATCAGCGCCGATTCGAGGTTCCCATGCCCCCGTCAGCACCGCTCGTCATCGCGGTCGACTCGTCGACCACGTCCAGCAAGGCGATCATCGTCGACCCCGACGGCAAGGTCCTTGCCCTCGGCAAGCGCGAGATCCAGCTGCGCAGCCCGCGCTCGGGCTTCGCCGAGCACGACCCCAACGCCTGGTGGAACTCCACCAACGACGCCGTCGCCGCCGCGGTCTCGCAGCTGAAGAACGCGGACAAGGAGCGCATCGTCGCCATGGGCGTCACGCACCAGCGCGAGACGTTCGCCCCCTTCAGCGAGGACGGCACGCCGCAGCGCGACGGCATCCTGTGGATGGACATCCGGGCCTCGGACCAGATCCTGCGCCACGGCACCAAGGACATCTGGGAGCTGTCCGGCAAGCCGCCGGACGTCACCCCCGCGATCTACAAGATGGCCTGGGTCAAGGAGAACGAGCCCGGCGTCCTCGAGAACGCCGACCGCGTCGTCAACGTCCACGCCTTCCTCGTCAAGAAGCTCATCGGCGAGTGGAAGGACTCGGTCGCCTGCGCCGACTCGCTCGGCCTGTTCGACATCGCCAGGCAGAGCTACGACGCCTCGCTCCTGGAGATCGCCGGCGTCCGCGAGGACCAGATGGTCGAGCTCCACAAGCCCGGCGAGGTGCTCGGGAACATCCAGGAGTCGGTGCTCGACGGCTGGGGCCTGTCCCAGGACGTCCAGCTCGTGGCGGGCCTCGGCGACGGGCAGGGCGCCGGCATCGGCGCGGCCTCCGTCGACGAGCAGACGCTGTACATGAACCTCGGCACGGCCGTCGTCGCGGGCGTGCTGTCCGAGGAGTACGCGTTCGGGCCCATCTACCGCACCCTGGCCGGCGGCGTCGCCGACACCTACGTGCTCGAGATCCTCCAGTCCTCGGGCGCCTTCCTGCCGACCTGGTACCGCACGGCCTTCTGGAACCCCGAGCTGCGCGGCCGCCCCGACCCCGAGCTCGAGCGCATGGCCGCCGAGCGCGCGCCCGGCTCCGGCGGCCTCATCACGATGCCGTACTGGAACGCCGTCCAGAGCCCGCACTGGGACCCGATCGCCCGCGGCGGCGTCGTCGGCTGGCGCGGCTCCCACGGCCGCGGCTCGATGTACCGCTCCATCCTCGAGGCCATCGGCCTCGAGATGGCCCGCTCGGTCGCCGGGCTCGAGAAGGCCACCGGCACCGAGATCACGACCGTGCGCGCGATGGGCGGCGGCGTCCGCTCGCCCCTGTGGCGGCAGATCATGGCCGACACGAGCGGCAAGCCGATCACCGCCTGCCTCGAGGACGAGATCTCCGCCCTCGGCGCCGGCGTGCTCGCCATGGCCTCCACCGGCGTGCACGGCGACACCTCCGTGCGCACCGCGGCCCAGGCGATGGCCCGGTTCGGCGACGTCACCGAGCCGAACGAGGAGAACCACGAGATCTACGCCGAGCTCGGCGCGATCCAGGGTGAGCTCTACGAGGCGCTCAAGCCGACGACGGACAAGCTCCAGGCGTTCGCCACGAAGTACCCGGACGCCGAGGTGACCGACATCGAGTAGGACCCCGCCGGCCGGGGACGGACCGCCACGGTCCGTCCCCGGCCGACCCCGCTCGTCGGGCACCGCGCCACGCGCCCGCACGGCGCCCCACGACCCTCGGCGCACCGACCGACGACCTCCGACACGACTCGCGCCACGCCGACCCACGCCACCAGCCCAGCACCCGCGCCCCGACTCCCGCCGGGGCCGACCACCGAGGAAGGACCAGCCCATGCGCGCCTACATGTTCCACGGACCCGGCGACCTGAGGCTCGAGGAGATCGAGCCCGAGCGTCCCGGCCCCGGCGAGATCGCCGTCGAGATCAGGGCGGCCGCCACGTGCGGCACCGACCTCAAGTCCTACCGCCGCGGGCACCCGACCCTCTTCCCCACGCTCCCGGCCCGGTTCGGCCACGAGTTCGCGGGCGTCGTCACCGTGGTGGGCGACGGCGTGAGCGACTTCGAGGTCGGCCAGCGGGTCGTCGCGGCGAACACCGCCCCCTGCGGCAGCTGCTGGGCCTGCACGATCGGCCGCGAGTCGCTGTGCGAGAACCTCCAGTACCTCAACGGCGCATTCGCGGAGCAGATCGTCGTGCCGAAGGCGATCGTCGAGCGCAACACCTACGTCATCCCCGACTCGCTCGCGTTCGAGGCGGCCGCCCCGCTCGAGCCGCTCTCGACGGTCGTCCACGGCATGCACGAGTCCGGCATCGCGCTCGGCGACACGGTCGTCATCAACGGCGCCGGGCCGATCGGCCAGATGTTCCTCACGCTCGCCCAGCTGCGCGGTGCGACCGTCGTCGTCGCCGATCGCTCGGCCGGCCGCCTCGAGCAGGCCCGCGCCGCCGGGGCCGCGCACGTCGTCGACCTCACCGGGCTCGAGACGCCCGAGGAGTGCGCGGCCGCCGTGCGCCCCTTCACCCCTGGCGGGCGCGGCGCCGACGTCGCCATCGAGGCCGTCGGCCTGCCGAACGTGTGGGAGCAGACCGTGCTCGGGCTCCGGCCCGGCGGCACCGCCGTCCTGTTCGGCGGGACCCCGAAGAACGCGCCGTTCTCGGTCAACAGCTCGGACATGCACTACAAGGAGTACACGCTCAAGGGCGTCTACCACCACCAGCCGCGGTTCGTGCAGATCGCGGTCGACCTCCTGGCGACGGGTCGGTTCGACGGCATGAGCCTGTGCACCGAGGTCCGCCCGCTCGAGGCGCTCGTGGACTCCCTCGAGGACATGGCCGCCGGGCGCGGGTCGAAGTACATCCTCCAGCCCTGAGCGCGCCCGCTCCCCCACCACAGACCCGATCACGCAGGACGACAGAGAGGACGAGCACGGAATGCTGCTCGAGAAGGAGCGCGCCGAGGTGGTGCGCGTGTGCCAGGAGATGCAACGCCAGGGACTCGTGGTCGGCACGGCCGGCAACGTCTCGGTCCGGGTCGGCGACCAGGTGGCGATCTCGCCGTCCGGCATGGCCTACGAGGACGTCGAGCCCGGTGACGTCGGCATCCACGACCTCACGGGTGCGCCGATCGACGCGCGCTGGGCTCCGTCGAGCGAGCTCCCCCTCCACCTCGCCGTGTACGCGGCAACAGACGCCGGGGCGATCACGCATAACCACGCGCCGGCGTCGACCGCGCTGAGCGTCGTGGTCGACGAGGTGCCGGCCACGCACTACTACTCGTCGATTTTCGGCGGTCCGCTGCGCGTGGCGCCGTACGCGACCTTCGGGTCCGACGCGCTCGCCGAGAACGTGGCGGCCGCCCTCGAGGGCCGGTCCGGGGCGCTCATGGCGAATCACGGCGCGCTCACCACGGGCCCGACCCTGGCCAAGGCGTTCAGCCTGCTGCCCTACCTCGAGTACGTGTGCGAGGTCCAGCTGCGCGCGATGGCCGCCGCCGGCGCCGACTCCCCGCGCATCAAGGTGCTCAGCCGCGAGCTCCTCGACGAGGCCGGGTCCGGCCTGTCCGGGTACGGGCAGACGAAGGACTGACGCAGGACCACCGCCCGACGACGAACGACGTTCCGTGACCGCGCGGGACGTCGTTCGTCGTCGGGGCCGTGCGGCAGAGGCCGACCCGAGCGTCAGGCCGGCGCGAGCGTGAGGGCACCCGCCAGGTCGAGCCAGGTGGCCAGCGCCGCGCCGACGAGGAGCGCCGGACCGAGGGGCACGTGGGAGCGGAGCGTCGCCCGTCGCGCCACGACCGCGACGATCGAGACGAGGCCCCCGACGACGATCCCCAGCACGGGACCGACCGTGGCCGCCGGGACCGAAAGGAACCCGAGCCACGCGCCGGTGAGCAGGAGCAGCTTGACGTCGCCGAGCCCCACCCCGCCGGGCGTGACGAGCGCGACCGCGTAGAGGACGCCCGCCGGCACGAGGGCGCCGGCGGCGGCGCGCAGCAGGGCGCCGGGCTCGCCGGCGAGGAGGGCTGACGCCACGAGGAGCGGGAGCGCGACGGCCCCGCCACCGATGAGGAGCTTGTCCGGCAGCCGGTGCGTGCGGTGGTCGGTGACGGCGAGGAGGACCCCCACCCCGGCGAGCCACGCGCCGGCGAGGGCCCACCCGGCGCGCGCGATGCCCGCTGCCGCGGTCCCGGCGTCGTCGTGCCGCGTGCCCGAGCTGCCCTCCGGACCGCCGAACGGGCCCGTCCCGGGACCCGCGGTGAGAAGCGCTGACACGACGGCGAGGGCGACGATCGCCGCCACGACGACGGACACCGGCCCGACGGCGCCGAACGCGGTGGCGCGCGGGCGCGGACGGGGGTGCGGGGTCGTTGTGTCGTCGGTGCGTCCTGGCTCGTCGTCTGTGCGTCCCGCGTCCATCCCGCCCCCTGTCACCTCTGTCGACCCTGTCGTGCCGGTTCGCCGACGACCCGACGCGACCGCCTCCGCCGGACTTCGGGAGCCGCACCCGGTCGTCCCGACCGACATCGTCCCCCGGCCACGGTGACCGAGGTCGACCCCGGGCGGGGTGCGCCGGGGCCTGGTCGTCAGACCGCGGGCGGCAGGACCGGCGGGGAGTCCGGGATCGCGACCCCCGTCGCACGCACCGCCAGCTGGTCGAGCAGCGCCGACCGCATGACGGCGACGTCCGGCTGTCGCCCGGTCCACAGTCTGACCTGGTCGACGGCCTGGTGCAGGAGCATTCCCCAGCCCTCGGCGACGCGGCCGCCGGCGGCAGCCCAGGCGGCGGCGAGCGGGGTGGGCGTCGGGCCGTAGACGACGTCGAGGAGGACGGCGTCCGGACGAAGGGCGGGGACGAGCTCGGCGACGGGGTCGGCAACCCCTCGGGGCAGCGTGGACACGACGACCGCGGCGCCCGCGAGCGCGCGTCGGACCCCGTCCTCGTCGGTGAGCCGCACGTGCTGGGCGGCGAGCCCGGCACGGTGCGCCACCGGCAGCGCCGAGCCCGGGCCGCCGACGTTGCGGGCGAGCAGGGTGAGCTCGCGGGCCCCGATGCTGCCCAGGGCGGCCACCGCCGAGGACGCGGTCGCCCGCGCGCCGAGGATGACGACCGGGCCGTCCACCCGGGTGACCCCGGCGTCGGCCAGCGCCCCGGTGATCCCCACGACGTCGGTGTTCGCGCCGACGATCAGGCCGCCGGGCTGGACCACGAGGGTGTTGACGACGCCGAGGAGGCTCGCCACCGAGTCCTTGACGTCGACCGCCGCGGCGGCCGCGAGCTTGAGCGGCATGGTCACCGAGAGCCCGGCCCAGGTTTCGTCGAGCCCGCCCATGACCGCGGGCAGCTGGTCGACCGTGACGTCCTGGACGCCGTAGGCCCAGTCGGTCAGCCCGAGGCTCCGGTACGCGGCCCGGTGGAGCGTGGGCGAGAGCGAGTGCGCCACCGGGGACCCGACGACGGCGGCCCGGTGCCGTACGCCGGCCGCGTGCACGTCCTGGCCGACGAGGACCTCCCCTGAGGTCACGACGACGGGTTCTCCGCCTGCCACTCGCGCAGCAGCTGGACGTTCTCGTTCTGCTCCTCGAGCGTCTCGGCGAACAGGGTCTCCCCCGTGTCGAGGTTGATCGTGACGAAGTAGAGCCAGTCGCCCGGGGCAGGGTTGAGGACGGCGTCGATCGCGGTCTCGCCCGGCGAGCCGATCGGGGTCGGCGGCAGACCCGGGTGGACGTAGGTGTTGTACCGGTTGTCCGGATTCTCCGTCTCCTCGCGCGAGGGGATGCCGCCCGAGCGGCCGAGCCCGTAGAGCACGGTGGAGTCCATCCCGAGCATCCCGTGGGTCTCGGTCGTGTCGTCGAGCCGGTTCTGGATGACCGTGGCGACCTGCGGCATGTACTCGTCGATGTTGACCTCGCGCTCGACGATCGACGCCCGAGTGAGCACGGACTGCCACTCGTCCTCCGGCACGCCGAGCTCCTCGAGCCGGGCGACCTGGTAGGAGACCATCTCGGCGAGGACGTCCTCCGCGGTCGCGTCCGGCTCGAACGCGTAGGTCGCGGGGCCGAACCAGCCCTCGACCTCGCCCTCGGCGACCTCGGGAAGACCGATCGCGGCCGGGTCCTCGAGCGCGGCCGCGACCTCCTCGACCTCGACCTCGAGGTTGGCGGCGATGCGCTCCATCACCTGGGTGCGCGTGAACCCCTCGGGGATCGTCATGGTGATCTCGTTGCGGCTGGCCGGGTCGAGCAGTGCGGCCACGGCGTCCTCCGCGCGCATCTCCTCCATCAGCGTGTAGGTGCCGGGCTGGATGCCGGCCGCCGTCGGGTCGTTCGCGTAGGCGTCGGTGAACGCCCGCTCGGAGGCGACGACGCCGGCCTCGACGAGCGTGCTGGCGATCTCGGAGCCGGAGGCGCCGATCGGGATCGTCACGTCGGTCTCGCCGCTCCCGGGCCCCGGGTAGTCCTCCGCGCTGGTGTCGGGGCGGAAGCCGAGCGTCTCGCGCACCTGGGGAAGGGCGAACCACGCGACGGCGGCGAGCAGGCCCAGCGTGAGGACGACGACGATCCCGGTCCGGGTGCGGCGGTTCCGGCGTCGCCGCCGGGCCTCCTCCTGGGCGCGGACCGCGCGCCGCGAGGTGCGGGGCTCCTCGGGTTCCGGGGCGTCGGCCACCTCGTCGAACAGGTCGCTCATGCGGGGGTCTCCTTGGGCGCTCGGGGGGTGACCGGGCGCCCGGGGGGACGACCGGTCGCGCGCTCGACGTCGAGTGCGGACTCGAGGATGAGCACCGCCGCGACCTGGTCGACGACCTCGCGGTGGCGCCGCCCGGGGCGGCCGCTCGCGTGCATCGCGCGGTGCGCGGAGGTGCTGGTCAGGCGCTCGTCGACGAGACGGACGGCCACGCCGTCGGTCGCGGCACCGGTCGATGACGTGGTACCGGTCGGCGTTCCGTCCGCGGCCCTGCTCCCGGCTCCGGCTCCGGCTCCGGCTCCGGCCGCGATGATCCCGGCGAGCGTCGCGGCGTAGTCGGTCGCCGCGCGCGCCGAGGCGCGGACCTTGCCGTCGAGGCTGCGCGGCAGGCCGACGACGACCTCGATGGCACCGGTCTCGGCCACGAGGCGCGCGATCTGGCGCTGGTCGGCGCCGCCGGCGTCCCGGGCGAGCGTCGCCACTGGGCTGGCGAGCACGCCGTCGGGGTCGCACCGGGAGACGCCGACGCGGACGGTGCCCACGTCGACGCCGATCCGGACGCCACGACGCAGGGTCATGCGCCCGCCACGGCCGTGCGGACCGCCGCGAGCGCGGCCGGGACCGCCGAGGCGTCCGTCCCGCCGCCCTGCGCGACGTCGTCCTTGCCTCCGCCACCGCCGCCGAGCTCGCCGGACGCGGTCCGGACGAGCTGCCCGGCACGGGCGCCGGCCTCGCGCGCGGCCGCGTTGGTGGCGACGACGACGAGGGGCCGGTCGTTCGCGGTGCCGACGAGCGCGACGACGAGCGGGCGTGACTCGCCGGCCCGGCCGCGGACGTCGAGGGCGAGCGTGCGCAGGTCGTCGGCGCCGGACACGGTACCGAGGTCGGCGGAGACGAGGGTGACGCCGCCGAGCTCCTCGCCCGCGTCGAGCAGGTCGCCGCCCCGGCGCAGGAGCTCGGCCTGCTGCAGGCTCGCCAGCTGCTTCTCGGCGCCCTTGAGCTTCGTCATGAGCGAGCCGATGCGGTCGACGAGCTCCTCCGGGCGGGACCCGACGATCTGGCCGAGCTGGGAGACGATCGCCTTCTCGCGTGCCTGGTTCTGGTAGGCACCGGCGCCGACGAGTGCGTCGACGCGACGCACGCCCGAGCCGATCGAGGACTCCCCGAGCACGGTGACGAGGCCGAGGCTGCCGGTGCGATCCACGTGGGTGCCGGCGCACAGCTCCTTCGACCAGTCGCCGCCGATCGAGACCACGCGGACGCGGTCCCCGTACTTCTCGCCGAACAGGGCGATCGCTCCCGCGGCGCGGGCGTCGTCGAGGCTCATCGTCTCGTCGGTGACGTCGAGGTCCTCGGTGAGGCGCTCGTTGACGCGGCCCTCGATGTCGCCGAGGACGCCGGCGTCGACCGCCGCACCGTGGCGGAAGTCGAACCGCACGCGCGAGGGCGAGTTCTCGGACCCGGCCTGGGTCGCCTGCTCACCGAGGTGCTCGTGCAGCGCCTTGTGGATCATGTGGGTCGCCGTGTGGGCGCGGGCGATGTGGCGGCGCCGCTCGGTGTCGATCGCCGCGTGCACGCCCTCGTCGAGGGTCACGGTGCCCTCGGTGAGCGTGCCGCGGTGGACGGACAGGCCCTTGACGGGCTGCTGGACGTCCGCGACGTCGATCACCCCGCCGCCGACGAGGCGGATCTCGCCCTGGTCGGCGAGCTGGCCGCCCTGCTCCGCCCAGAAGGGGGTGCGGTCGAGGACGAGCTCGACGTCGGCCGGGGCGTTCGCCGTCGGGGCCGGGACCCCGTCGACGAGCAGGCCGACGACGCGGCCCTCCGCCTCGGCGTCGTGGTACCCGAGGAAGTCGACCGGACCGCCGAGGCGGCCGAGGATGTCGTTGTACACGCTCGTGTCGACGTGGCCCGACTTCTTCGCCATCGCGTCGGCTCGCGCGCGCTGGCGCTGCTCGCCCATGAGCGTGCGGAAGCCCTCCTCGTCGACGGACACGCCCTGCTCGGCAGCCATCTCGAGGGTGAGGTCGATGGGGAACCCGTACGTGTCGTGCAGCGCGAAGGCGTCGGCCCCTGACAGGCGGGCGGCCGTCGGGCCGCCCTGCTCCTTGGCCTTCGTCACCGCCGTGTCGAGGATCGTCGTGCCCGCGGTCAGGGTGCGCAGGAACGCGTCCTCCTCGCCGTAGGCGATGTCGGAGATCCGCGCGAAGTCCGTCCCCAGCTCGGGGTACGTCTCCGCCATCGCGTCGCGGGAGACGGGCAGCAGCTCCGGCAGCGTGGCCTCCTCGACGCCCAGCAGGCGCACCGAGCGCACGGCGCGGCGGATGAGGCGGCGCAGCACGTAGCCGCGGCCGTCGTTGCCCGGACGGACGCCGTCGCCGATGAGCATGAGGGAGGAGCGGACATGGTCGGCGACGAGACGCAGCCGCACGTCGTCCTCGGCGTCGGCGCCGTAACGGCGTCCCGTCAGCTCCTCGGTGCGAGCGATGACCGGGTGGACCTGGTCGGTCTCGTAGATGTTGTCCTTGCCCTGGAGCAGGTAGGCCATGCGCTCGAGCCCCGCGCCGGTGTCGATCGACTTGCTCTCGAGCTCGCCGAGCAGCGGGTAGTCCTTGCCCTGGCCGGGCCCCCGGAGGAACTGGTCGAAGACGAGGTTCCAGATCTCGAGGTAGCGGTCGCCGCCGGGGTCGACCGTGCCGCCCTCGGCCTCGGGCCCGAACTCCGGGCCCCTGTCGTAGTGCCACTCGCCGCACGGGCCCGCGGGCCCAGGCTGGCCCGTGTCCCAGAAGTTCTCCTCGCGCGGAAGACGCACGATGTGGGCGGGGTCCAGGCCGATCTCGCGGACGAGGTGGTCGTAGGACTCGGAATCCTCGTCCCACAGCGTGATCCACATGCGGTCGCCGTCGAGGCCGAGGCCCCGCTCGGCGTCGGTGATGAACTCCCACGACAGGTCGATCGCGCCCTGCTTGAAGTAGTCGCCGAAGCTGAAGTTGCCGCACATCTGGAAGAACGTGCCGTGCCGCGTGGTGCGGCCGACGTTCTCGATGTCGTTGGTGCGGATGCACTTCTGCACCGAGGCCATGCGCGGGTGGGGTGCCTTCTCCGTGCCGATGATGTACGGGATGAAGGGCACCATCCCGGCGATCGTGAACAGCAGCGAGGGGTCGGGCGACACGAGCGACGCCGACGGGACGACCTCGTGGCCGTGCCGGGCGAAGTGCTCGTTCCACCGGCGGTGGATCTCGGCGGTACGCATCGGGCCTCCGGAGTGGGGGGTGTGGGTCCGTCGGGGGCGATGGGGCCCGGACGGACTCGGGGCAGGGTATCGCGACGAGACGCGAACGTTACCTATCGGCGTTCCGGCTGATCCTGCGGCCGGCTGAGACACCGGCGCCCCGGTCACGAGGGTGACCGGGGCGCACGGTGGGGGTGGATCAGCGCGAGTAGTACTCGACGACGAGCTGGACGTCGCAGGTCACGGGGACCTCGGGACGGGCCGGGCGGCGCGTGAGCTCGGCGCGCAGCTTCTCGAGCTGGACGTCGAGGTACGGCGGGAGCTCCGGAAGGACGTCGCGGTGCCCGCCGGCGGCGGCGACCTGGAACGGCGTCGTCGTCTGCGAGCGCGGCTTGACCTGGATGACCGAGCCGGGCTGCACGCGGAACGAGGGGCGGTCGACGATCTTGCCGTCGACGAGGATGTGGCGGTGGACGACCGCCTGGCGGGCCTGCGCGGTGGTGCGGGCGAAGCCCGAGCGCAGCACGAGGGCGTCGAGACGCATCTCGAGCAGCTCGACGAGCGACTCACCGGTCATGCCCGGCTCGCGGCGCGCCTCCTCGAAGACGCGGGCCATCTGGGCCTCGCGGATCCCGTACTGGGCGCGCAGGCGCTGCTTCTCCTTCAGACGGACGGAGTAGTCCGAGTCCTGGCGGCGACGGGCGCGGCCGTGCTCACCGGGGCCGTAGGGGCGCTTGTCGAAGTACTTCTGCGCCTTGGGGGTCAGGGCGATGCCGAGTGCGCGGGAGAGGCGCACCTGACGGCGGGTACGGCTGGGGGCCATGCGTGTTCCTTACTCGTGTCACGACCGATCGGCGCTGCGCCGTCGGCGTGGGGTCGACTCTGGCCGGCTGCGAGCCGGCGGTGGCCAGGACCCCGGGAGCGCCTGCGCCGAAGGGGCGCAGGACAACCAGGGCAGGATATCAGCGGTCCCCGCGCTGGATCGAGCGAACGGCGGCCAGGCGGGCTGTGATCTCCCGCTCGTGGCCGTGGGTCGTCGGCCGGTAGTAGATGGTGCCCGCCAGCTCGTCGGGCAGGTAGTCCTGCCGGAGCACGCCGCGCGGGTCGTCGTGCGGGTACCGGTAGCCGGCGCCGTGGCCGAGCGCCTCGGCGCCGGCGTAGTGGGCGTCGCGCAGGTGCTGCGGCACCTGGCCGGAGCGGCCCTTGCGCACGTCGGACAGCGCCTCGTCGATGCCGACGATCGCGGCGTTGGACTTCGGCGCCGAGGCGATGTGGATGACCGCCTGCGCGAGCGGGATCCGCGCCTCGGGCATCCCGATGAGCTGGACGGACTGCGCCGCCGCCACGGCCGTGGGCAGCGCGGTCGGGTCCGCCATCCCGACGTCCTCGGAGGCGTGCACGATGAGGCGACGCGCGATGAACCGGGCGTCCTCCCCCGCCGCGATCATCCGGGCGAGGTAGTGCAGCGCGGCGTCGACGTCGGACCCGCGCATCGACTTGATGAACGCGGAGATGACGTCGTAGTGCTGGTCGCCGTCGCGGTCGTAGACCACGGCCGCCACGTCGACGGCTGCCTCGACGTGGGCGGTGGTGATCTGCTCGTCCCCGGCGTCCTCCGCGGCGGCGGCCGCGGCCTCGAGGACCGTGAGGGCCTTGCGGGCGTCCGGCCCGGCGAGTCGCACGAGCACGGCTGCCGCGTCGTCGTCGAGGGTGAGGGAGCCGCCGAGCCCGCGATCGTCGGCGAGGGCGCGACGCACGACCTCGGCGACGTCGTCGGGCCCGAGCGGGTGGAGGGTGAGCAGGAGGGAGCGCGACAGGAGGGGAGCCTGGACGGAGAAGCTCGGGTTCTCCGTGGTGGCGGCGACGAGCGTGATCCACCGGTTCTCCACAGCCGGCAGGAGCGCGTCCTGCTGGGTCGAGGTGAAGCGGTGGACCTCGTCGACGAACAGGACGGTCTCGCGGCCCGAGGTCACGAGGTCGCGGCGGGCGGACTCGACGACGGCGCGCACGTCCTTGACGCCGGCCGTGACGGCGGAGAGCTCGACGAACCGTCGGCCGGACGCGCGGGCGACGAGGTAGGCGATCGTGGTCTTCCCGGTGCCGGGCGGGCCCCAGAGCACGACCGACGCCGGGGACGTGCGGCGCGCGCCGGCGGCGTCGGCGGGCTCGAGCAGGCGGCGCAGGGGCTGCCCGGGGGCGAGGAGGTGCTCCTGCCCGAGGACCTCGTCCGCGCTCGCGGGTCGCATCCGCACGGCGAGCGGGGCGCCGGCCGGCGCGGCGGGCGTGCCGTCGTCGGAGGTCGAGGCGGAGGTGAACAGGTCCACCGCCCCAGCCTACGGAGCCACCCAGACACCCGGTGCTCGTCGAGAGTGCGGTTGGTGCACGCCGCCACCCTCCCCACCGCAATCTCGACGAGGACGAACCGCAATCTCGACGAGGACGAACCGCAATCTCGACGAACGGACGCGACGGCTCAGCCGCACTCTCGACCAGTGAGTTGCGGCGGACGGCCGGACTGCGCGGTGGGACCATGTCCCACGTGTTCCGCGCACTCGGCCGACTGGTCACCTCGTTCCCCCGCACCGTCGTCACCGTGTGGGCGGTCGTCGTCCTCGTCACCGGCGCGTGGGCGCTGACGGGGCTCGGCGGCCAGGGGCTGTTCGACCGGATGGCCGCGGGCGACGAACCGATCATCGAGGGCTCGGAGTCGACGATCGCGAGCCGGGCCCTCGACGAGTCCTCCACGGCCGCCGACACCGTGACGATGGTGGTCACCGGCATCGACGTGGCCGACCCGGAGGTCCAGGCCGCCGTCGTGGAGACCCTCGGTCCGCTCACCGCCGAGCTCGGCGAGATCGACGGCGTCGTGCAGGCCGTCTCCCCCGCCGCGTTCCCCGGCGGCGTCACCGACGAGCAGGCCGCGCCGTTCGTCTCCGCCGCCGGCGACGGGGTCGCGGTCTCCGCCACGATCGACGCTGCCGCGGACCTCGAGGCGACCCACGCCGAGGTCGTCGAGGCGATGGAGGCGACCGACCTCGCTCCCCTCGGCGCCGACGCCGAGGCCCACCTCACCTCCGGCGAGCACGTCGTCGACGCGATCAACGCCCAGATCCAGACCGACCTCGTCAAGGGCGAGGCCATCGGGCTGCCGATCGCGCTGCTCATCATGGTCCTCGTCTTCGGCGGCTTCCTCGCCGCATCCCTGCCCGTCATCGGCGCGCTCGCCTCGATCGTCACCGGCATGGGCGTCCTGCTCGCGCTCACGTGGACGATGGACATCCAGTCGTTCGTTCTCAACGTCGTCACCGTCCTCGGCCTCGGCCTGTCCATCGACTACGGGCTCCTCGTTGTCTCCCGGTTCCGTGAGGAGGTCGCGCGGATCACGCACGACGATGAACAGCCCGGCGCCGCACCCGCCGATCAGGATCTCGGCGAGACCTCCGACGACGACACCCGCACCGGCGCTCCCCTGACCCGCCGCGACCCGCGACTGCTCGCCGCGGTGAGGACCACCGTCGAGACCGCCGGCCGCACCGTGTTCTTCTCGGCGGTCACCGTGGCGATCTCGGTGGCCGGCCTGCTCCTCATGCGGCCGGACATCCTCACGACGATCTCGGCGGGCGCCGTCGCCGTCGTGCTCCTCGCGGTCGTCGCTGCCGTCACGCTCGTCCCCGCGATCCTCGTGCTCGTCGGCCACGTCCTCGCCCGGGGCTCCGCGCTCGCCCGGGTGCCCGGCCTGCGCGTCCTCGTCCGCGCGTTCGGCGACTCGGGATCCGACGACGGCGCCTTCGCCCGCCTCGCCCGGTTCGTCCACCGCCACCCGTGGGCGATCCTCGTCGGCGTCGTCGCGCTGCTCGCGGCCGCCGTCGTCCCGCTCGGCAGCATGACGCTGCGCGCGTCGACGATCGAGATGGTTCCCGCGGACACGAGCACCGGGCAGGCCGTGCGCACCGTCGCCGAGGACTACCCCGCGCTCGGGTTCGCCGACGTCTACACGATCGCCGACGCCTCCCCCGAGGAGCTCGGCGACTGGAGCGACCAGGTCGGTGCGATCGACGGTGTCGAGGCCGTCGGCACCCCGAGCCCGCTCGAGGACGGTCGCTCGCTCGTCACCACGCAGCTCACCACCGACGACCCCGGGGACGCCAGCGGCGTGGCCGTCACCGAGGAGATCCGTGCCCTCGACCCCGGCTTCGAGACGTTCACCGGTGGTACCGCCGGCGCCCAGATCGACTTCACCGACGCCCTGATCGACGGACTCCCGCTGACGGCGGGCGTCGTCGTCGTGGCCGTGTTCGTCCTGCTCTTCCTCATGACCGGGTCGCTCCTCATCCCGCTCAAGGCGCTGCTCATCAACCTGCTGTCGATCGCGGCGTCGCTCGGGCTGACGAGCTGGCTGTTCACCAGCGGGACTGGGTCGAGCCTCATCGGCCTGGGCGAGCCGCACGCGGGGCTGGAGACCTACGTGGTGGCGATCATCGTCGCGTTCGGGTTCGGCCTGGCGATGGACTACGAGGTCTTCCTCCTCGCGCGGATCAAGGAGTACTGGGACTCGACCGGGGACAACGACCTCGCCGTCGAGCGAGGGCTGCAGCGCTCGGGGCGGATCATCACCTCGGCGGCGGCGATCATCATCGCCGTGTTCCTCGGCTTCGCCCTCGGGGAGATCGACGCGATCCAGCAGGTCGGCCTCGGGCTCGCGCTCACGGTCCTCATCGACGCGACCCTCGTGCGCATGCTGCTCGTGCCCGCCACGATGACGCTGCTGGGCCGCTGGAACTGGTGGGCGCCCGCGCCGCTGCGCCGCCTGTACTCCCGCTTCTCGATCGAGCACTGAGGTGCGGCTCCTCGTCGACCTCACCCCGCTGCGTGAGTCGGTCCCCTACCGGCACCTGTGGATCGGCCAGCTCGCGTCCGCCGTGGGCGCCCAGCTCGCTACCACCGCGATCGCGCTCCAGCTCTACGCGCAGACCGGGTCCTCGATGTCGGTCGGGCTCGTCGGGCTGTTCGCGCTCGTGCCCATCGTCGTTGTCGGCCTGTACGGGGGCGCCGTCGTCGACGTGTTCGACCGCCGGAAGGTCGCGCTCGCCGGCGGGGTGCTGCTCTGGGTCACCGGCGCGCTCAACGTCACGCAGGCGGCGCTCGGCAACACGCACCCGTGGGTGCTCTACGCGCTCGTCGCGCTGCACTCGACCGGCTTCGCGATCGTCTCCCCCGCACGCTCGGCCATCTACCCGCGCCTCCTGCCGCCCGAGCAGCTGCCCGCGGCGAACGCGCTCAACGCGATCGTCATGTCCGGGTCGATGTTCGTCGGACCGCTGCTCGCCGGGTTCATGGTCGAGCACGTCGGGTACACGGCGACCTACCTCGGGGACGCCCTGCTGTACACGGTGGCGATGTGGGGGATGTGGACGCTGCCGCCCGTGCCGCCGCAGGGGTCGGTCGCCGGGGTCCGCGCCCGGATGCCGGGGCTGCGGTCCGTCGCCGACGGCGTGCGGTTCCTCGCCACGGCCCCCAACATCCGGATGACGTTCCTCACCGACTTCTGCGCCATGGTGCTCGCCAACCCGCGGGCGCTGCTGCCGGCCGTCGCGATCGTCTGGCTCGGCGGCACCGAGGGGACCACCGGTGTGCTCTCGGCCGCGATCGCCGCGGGGGCGCTGCTCGCCCTCACGTTCTCCGGGCCCGTGGGTCGGGTGCGCCGCCAGGGCGTGGGGACGGTGGCGGCGGTCGGCTCGTACGGCGTGGCGGTCGCGCTCGCCGGGGTCGCCGTGCTGGGCGGCGGGCAGCTCGGCACCACGTGGGCCCTCGTGCTCGTGTGCGCGGCGCTCGCGCTGTCCGGATCGGCGGACTCGATGGCGATGGTCTTCCGCACGACGATCCTCCAGGTGGCCACCCCCGACCACCTGCGCGGGCGGCTCCAGGGGATCTTCGTCGTCGTGGTGGCCGGCGGGCCGAGGCTCGGCGAGTTCCTCCTCGGCTCGGTGGCCACCGTGACCGGCGAGGGCTGGGCGCTCGTCGGCGCGGGCGTCGCGTGCGTCGTGGCGCTCACCGCGCTCGTGTCGGTCCAGCGGCGCTTCCTCGACTACGACGCCGAGGACCCGCGGCCCTGACGACGGTGCCTGCCGCGTCGAGCAGGACCTGCGGGATCGTCAGCGCAGGAACAGCTTGCGCAGCCGCACGGTGGTCAGCCACAGCCCCGCGGCCACCATCGCCACGTAGTACCCGAGGTGCCCGAGCGTGGCCAGGTCGACGTGGCCGACGCTCAGGTGCCGCATGAGCTCGACCCCGTGCCAGAGCGGGAGCGCCTGGACGAACCACTGCACGGCCTCCGGGTAGACGTCGATCGGGTAGAGCGTGGCCGAGAGCAGGAACATCGGCAGCATGACGAACCCGATGACGTCCATCTGCTGGAAGCTCGTCATGAAGCTCGTGATCCCCATGCCGACGGCGGCGAAACCGAAGGCCACGAGCACGGCCGCCGGGACCATGAGCAGGGCCCACCAGCTGGTGACCAGCCCCATCATCGCCATGACGCCGAGGAAGCCGCTCGCGTAGAGGAACCCGCGGAACAGGGCCATGAGGATCTCGCCGAGCGCCACGTCGAGCGGGCCGAGGCTCGTCTGCAGCATCGCCTGGTAGAGCTTGGCGAACCGGAGCTTGAAGAACACGTTGAAGGTCGAGTCGTAGATCGCGCCGTTCATCGCCGAGGTCGCGAGCAGCGCCGGCCCGATGTAGGCGGCGTACTCGACGGTCCGCCCGCCGGGGCCGCTCACCTCCCCGACGAGCCCGCCCATGCCGATGCCCATGGCCAGCAGGTAGAGCACGGGCTCGAAGAACCCGGAGACGACGATGATCCAGTTCTGCGCGAGGACGACCTTGAAGCGGCGCTCGAGGACCGCGCCCACGTTGCCGGCCCACAGGGACCGCACCACCGACCGCGCGCTCACGCGCTCAGCCGCCTCGTGTAGGACCGTCGTGACCAGAGCAGGCCGGCCACGGTGCACGCGAGGAGGAACACCACGTGCACGACGACGAGCCACGGCGCGACGTCCGCCCCGTAGGAGGCCACGCGAGCGAGCTGGCTGCCGTGCCACACCGGGGAGATCCAACCGATCCACTGGAGGTAGACGGGCATGACGGTGAGCGGGAAGAACGTCCCCGCGAAGAGGAACATCGGCATGACGACGAACCGCTGGATCGCGGAGAACTGGAAGCCCTCGTCCTCGAGCGTCGAGGCGTAGGCCTGGACGGGGGCGCCGAACGCGGCCGCGGCGAGCACGCCGATCGGGACGGTGAGCACCGAGGCGGGGGACGTCGTCGCGCCGAAGGCGAGCATGATGAGCCAGAAGACGACGCACTGGGCGGCGAAGCGCAGCATGACCCCGAGGAAGTGGCCGTGCGCGATCTGGCCGGGGCTCAGCGCGGTGGCGGCGGGCGCGTAGTAGAGCCGCTGCCACTTGAACCCGCCCATCACCGGGTAGGTCATCTCGCCGGTGACCGACATGACGACCGTGGAGACGAGGATCGCGGGCGCGACGAAGGTGAGGTAGTCGACGCCGTCGACGGTGCCGGCCCCCTGGCTGACGAGCGTGCCGAGCCCGATGCCCATGGCGACCATGTAGAGCAGCGGCTGCCCCACGGCGTACATCAGAGCGGAGATCGCGTAGTAGCGGAAGCCGCGGAACCAGGCCTCGACCTCGTACCACCAGCCCCACCGGCGGGCCCTCGCCGCCATCGCGAGGTGCCGCTCGGTCGCGCCCGCGGAGGTGAGGGTGGCGGAGGTGGCGAAGGTGGGGCTGCCGTCCCGCTCAGTCAACGAGGCTCCTGCCGGTGAGCCGGAGGAAGACGTCCTCCAGCGACGAGCGGCGCACGAGCGAGGTGAGCGGGGTGAGGCCGCGGCGGGCGACCTCCTCGAGGAGGGCCTCGCCGTCGTCGGCGTAGAGCAGCACGCGGTCCGGGAGGACCTCGGTGCGGTCGGCGACGTCGGCGAGGGTGTCGACCACGGCGGCGTTGCGGTCGGCGCCGAACCGCAGCTCGACGACCTCGCGGGTGGAGTAGCGCCGGATGAGGTCGCGCGGCGAGCCCTCGGCCATGATCCGCCCGTGGTCGACGACGACGAGCCGGTCGCACAGCTGCTCGGCCTCGTCCATGAAGTGGGTCGTCACCACGAGGGTCGTCCCGCCCTCCTTGAGGCGGAAGAGGCGGTCCCACAGGATGTGCCGCGCCTGCGGGTCGAGGCCGGTGGTGGGCTCGTCGAGCAGGAGGACCCGCGGGTCGTTGACGAGGCCCCGCGCGATGGTCAGGCGCCGCTTCATGCCTCCGGACAGGGACTGGACCTTCGCGGTCGCCTTGTCGGTGAGCTGGGCGAACTCGAGCAGCTCGTCTGCCCTGACCGTCAGCTCGCGCCGGGACATGCCGAAGTAGCGGCCGTACATGACGAGGTTCTCCTTGACGCGGAGCTCCTCGTCGAGGTTGTCCTGCTGCGGGATCACGCCGAGGTGCGCGCGGACCTCGGGGCCCTGGGCCGCGGGGTCCATGCCGAGCACGCTCAGCTCGCCGCCCGTGCGATCGAGGGTGCCGCCGATCATGCGCATCGTCGTCGACTTGCCGGCGCCGTTGGGTCCGAGGAGTCCGAAGCTCTCCCCCGGCGCCACCTCGAGGTCGATGTCGTCGACGGCGACGAAGTCCCCGTAAGTCTTGCGCAGCCTCGAGGCGTGGATGGCGGGTGGCACGCGGAGGATCGTAGGCCAGGCCGGCGCCGCCTGCCTCGGTGATTACTCGAACCGACTGACGTCGCCCGCGCCGACCCGCGCGACCCGGACGTCCCCCTCGCTGAGGTCGAGGACGGTGGTCGGCTCGGTCGAGGTGACGTCGGAGTCGACGATCGCGTCGAGCGCGTGGCCGATCTCCTCGGCGACGACCCACCCCTCGGACATCGGCTCCTCGGCCTCCGGCAGGATGAGGGTGGAGGACAGGATCGGCTCACCCAGCTCGCGGACCAGGGCGAGCGCGACCGGGTGCTCGGGGATGCGCACGCCGACCGTCAGCTTCTTCGGGTGCACCATCATCCGCGGCACCTCCTTGGTGGCCGAGAGGATGAACGTGTAGGGCCCGGGCGTCAGCGACTTGATGAGGCGGAAGTCGGAGTTGTCGACGATGACGACCGACCCGAGCTGCGCGAAGTCGTGGCAGACAAGAGTGAAGTGATGCTTCTTGTCGAGGCGCCGGATCTGGGTGATCCGCTCGATCGCCTCCTTGTTGCCGGGCGTCGCGCCGAGCGCGTACCCGGAGTCCGTGGGGTAGGCGACCAGGCCGCCCTGCCGCAGGACGTCGACGACCTGCGCGATCTTGCGGGGCTCCGGGTCCTTCGGATGGATGTCGAGGTGGCGCACCATCACCACATCCTGCCACCGGAGCTCCAGCTGCGTCGCGCACCGTCGACCGACCACGGGTCGGCACCGCCGGCTCGGAATGTGGGACTCCCTACACTTCGGCCGTGGGCATCCTCGACTTCGTCGCCGACTACTGGTGGCTGGTGTTCCCGCTGGGCGGGGTCGTCGGCGGCGCGGTCGGGGGCATCGCCAGCGGTGTCAGCACGTGGGACAAGCGCAGGCGCAGGCACAAGATCGAGCTCGCGCGGATAAAGTACGGCGCGAGAGAGGCCGAGGCCGAGCGGGACGACGTCTCCCGGCGCACGATCGAACGCACGCGCGCGCGGCACGACGCGGTGGACCGGCGCTGGCTCGACTACGAGCTCGACATCGCCAAGCTCATCGACCACCCGCTGATGACCGACATGCGCGAACCGCTGACCGTCGACTTCCACCGGGCCAGGCGCGACGCCGATGCGCTGCGACCCGACGAGGACGGCGGTCCGACCGACCCGGAGCTGCACGAGGAGTACCGGCAGGCGGTGCGCCGGTACGAGACCGCGTTCGACGTCGCCGAGCAGGAGGCACGGCGCCGGCAGACCTCGGACTTCTCCGTGACCGAGCAGCAGGCGCTGGTCCGCGCCAAGAAGTTCCTCGCGCTGGCCGAGGACGGGTCGGCCACGTACGCCGAGCGGCAGACGGCCTACCGGCGCGCTACCCGGGAGCTCAGCGGGCTCGTCGTGCTGCCGACGGCGGCCACCGATGCCGTCGAGCACCGCATCGCCGGCGCGATCGACGCACCGGCCGACGGCGCCCGTCGCGACACGTGACGACGTGCGCCGTCGCACTCAGCCGGCCGGGCGCGCGTGGATGTTCTCCACGCGCTGGACGTGCGCGAAGCCGAGCGACTCGTACAGGCGCCGCGGCCCCTCGACGTCGGCCCACGTGCCGAGCTGAACCACCTGCGCCCCGGCGGCGAGCTCCCGTCGCGTGATGGCGCACGTCAGGGCCGAGCCGACGCCGCGTCCCCGGTCGGCCGGACGGGTGCCGAGCCCGGAGAGGACGGCGACCTCTCCCCCGCCCTGCACGGGTGCGCGGCTCGAGGCCATGACGGCGAGCCACCGGTCCCCGTCGCGGTACCCGGTCCAGTCGTGGTCCTCGACGTGCTGCAGCGCCCACGTGTCCGGGTAGGCCTCGGCGAGGACGTCGCGGACGACGGCCCCCGCGTCGTCCGACGGGAGGAGCTCGGCGTGCTCCTCCCCGGGCCTCCGGGCCGGCGCCTCGTCGATGGCGAGGAGGTCCCACGCCCGGCCCGTCGTCATGGCGAGCCACGGGGCGGCGGCCGCCGTGGCGCCCGGGTCGGTCGCCGCCCGACGCCGCAGCGCGGCCAGGGTCCCGTCCGGCGCCTGGGCGGAGACGAGGTCGGCGACGGGGTGGGCGAGCAGGAGGTCGACGATCTCCTCGACGTCGCCCGCCGCGAGCACGCGCCGTCCGGTCCCGTTCGGGTCCGGCCCGACGCCGACGCCGGCCGCCGCGCTCTCCGCGACGGTCCGGGCGCCGATCCGCGCCGCCTGGGCGCGGTAGAACAGGTCGCCGTCGAGGAACCCTCCGGTCGCGGTCGTCACGCCCCGGGGGCCGCGGGCGCGGTCGCCGAGCCGGCCGAGCCGGTTGCCGCGCCCGTCGGCGCGCCGGCGTCGCCGGACCCGTCCGCGGCGGCAGCGCCCTCCGCCTCGTCGTCCTCGGGCTCGGCGTCGACGCCGGCCTCGGCGCGCTGGTCGTCGGTGATGGGCGCGGGCGCGCCGGTCAGCGGGTCGTACCCGCCGCCCGTCTTGGGGAAGGCGATGACCTCGCGGATCGAGTCCACGCCGTGCAGGAGCGCGACGATCCGGTCCCAGCCGAACGCGATGCCGCCGTGCGGTGGCGCCCCGAACTGGAAGGCGTCGAGCAGGAAGCCGAACTTTTCCTGCGCCTCCTCCTCGCCGATGCCCATGACGTCGAACACGCGGCTCTGGACATCGCGGCGGTGGATACGGATCGAGCCGCCGCCGATCTCGTTGCCGTTGCACACGATGTCGTACGCGTAGGCCAGCGCCTCGCCCGGGTCCTCCTCGAAGCGGTCGATCCACTCGGGCGTCGGCGAGGTGAAGGCGTGGTGGACGGCTGTCCACTTGCCCCCGCCCACGGCGACGTCGCCCTCGTCGACGGCCTCGGCGACCGGCTTGAACAGCGGCGCGTCGACGACCCAGACGAACGCCCAGGCGTCCTCGTCGATGAGGCCGACCCGGCGCGCGATCTCGCCGCGCGCCGCGCCGAGCAGGGCGCGCGACGGGGTGGCCTCGCCCGCGGCGAAGAACACGCAGTCGCCGGGCTCGGCGCCGACGGCCGCGGCGAGGCCGGCCCGCTCGTCGTCGGAGATGTTCTTGGCGACCGGCCCGCCCAGGGTGCCGTCCTCCGCGATCGTCACGTAGGCGAGGCCGGGGGCGCCGCGCTGCTTGGCCCAGTCCTGCCACGCGTCGAAGGTGCGGCGCGGCTGGCTCGCACCGCCGGGCATGACGACGGCGCCGACGTAGGGCGACTGGAACACGCGGAAGGGCGTGTCCGCGAAGAAGTCGGTGAGCTCGGTGATCTCGACCCCGAAGCGGAGGTCCGGCTTGTCCGAGCCGAACCGGCGCATGGCCTCGGCGTAGGTCATCCGGGCGATCGGGCGCGGGATCTGGACGTCGATGAGCGCCCACAGCTCGGCGAGGATCTCCTCGGCCACGGCGATGACGTCGTCCTGGTCGACGAAGCTCATCTCGACGTCGAGCTGGGTGAACTCGGGCTGCCGGTCGGCGCGGAAGTCCTCGTCGCGGTAGCAGCGGGCGATCTGGTAGTAGCGCTCCATGCCGCCGACCATGAGCAGCTGCTTGAACAGCTGGGGCGACTGCGGCAAGGCGTACCACGAGCCCGGGGCGAGGCGCGCGGGGACGATGAAGTCGCGGGCGCCCTCCGGGGTGGACCGGGTGAGCGTGGGGGTCTCGATCTCGACGAAGTCCTGGGCGTCGAGCACGCGGCGCGCGGCCTGGTTGACCTTGGCGCGCAGGCGCATGCCGGCGGCCGGGCCGGAGCGGCGCAGGTCGAGGTACCGGTGGCGCAGGCGCGCCTCCTCGCCGACCGCACCCGAGTCGCCGGCGTGGTCGGAGACCTGGAACGGCAGCGGGGCGGAGGTGTTGAGGACCGTGAGGTCGGTGGCGATGACCTCGATCTCGCCGGTCGCGAGGTCGAGGTTCGCGTTGCCCTCGGGACGGATCGAGATCTCGCCGGTGACCTGGACGACGAACTCGCTGCGCAGCTCGTGGGCCACGTCCTCGTCGCGGACGACGACCTGGGCGATGCCCGACGAGTCCCGCAGGTCGAGGAACGCGACGCCGCCGTGGTCGCGCCGGCGGTCGACCCAGCCGGCGAGCGTGACTTCGGTGCCGGCGTCGGCGGCGGTGAGCGATCCTGCGGGGCGCGTGCGGAGCACGGGTGGTCCTTCCGTCGGGGTGCACCCCGCGAGACGGGCGGGGGCGTCCTTCCGATGGTACGACTCACGCGCGGCCCGCTTGTCCCCCGCCTGCGGGCGGGCGACGATGCGCGTGTGGCAGCAGCGGCGGGCGAGGACCTCGCGGAACGGACGGACGCGCGGACGATCCGGCTCCTCCTCGTCGTCTCCATCGCGCTCATCACGTTCGTCGCGTTCGAGGCCCTCGCGGTGGCCACCGCGATGCCGTCGGTCTCCCGCGACCTCGACGGCGGGCAGCTCTACGCGCTCGCGTACGGCATCACGCTCGCCACGCAGGTCGCCACGACCACCGCGGCCGGGCGCTGGTGCGACGCCGGCGGGACCCGCACCGCGCTCGTGACCGGCATCGTCACGTTCATCGCCGGCCTCACCCTCGCGGGCCTCGCACCCGACATGTGGCTGCTCGTCCTCGGCCGCGCCGTCCAGGGGATCGGCGGGGCGCTCGTCATCGTGCCGCTCTACGTGCTCGTCGGCACCGTGGTCCCCGCGCGGCGCCGGCCCGGGTTCTTCGCCGCATTCTCCGCGGCCTGGGTCGTGCCGTCGCTGGTGGGACCCCTGCTGGCCGGCTTCCTCGCGGACCAGCTGTCCTGGCGGTGGGTGTTCCTCGGGATCGCGGGGGTCGCCCTACCGTCCCTCGTCCTCGTGATCGCCGTCCTCGCCCGGCTCGCGCGGGACGAGGCGGCGGCGAGGGAGGACGACACGCGTCCCCGGGGCGCCCGGGCGGACGTCTCGACGACGCCACGACCCAACGCCCCCACGTCGGACGCGCCGCTGTCTGACGGCACCACCCCGGCGGACGCACCGCTCCCTGGCCCTGCCCCCTCCGCGCCCGCGCCGCCGCAGTCCGGCGCAGCGCCGGCCGACGACGGCGGTCGCGCGTCGAGCGGCGTGCTCGCGATCGCCGTGGGGGTCGGCGCCGGCGTGGGAGCCGCGCTCCTCCAGTCCGCGGGCTCGGCGCCCGGCGAGGGCGTCGGGCTCACCGTGACGGACTGGGTGCTCCTCGCGCTCGGCGTCGTCGTGCTGGTCGTCAGCCTTCCGCGGGTGCTGCCGGCGGGTGCGCTGAGCCTGCGGCCGCGGGTCCCCGCGCTCATCTCGGGGCGCGCGCTGCTCAACGGCGCGTACGTCGCGACCCAGGTCTACCTCGTCCTCCTCCTGCAGGAGCAGCACGGGTGGGGCGCGATGTCGGCCGGGAGCGTGCTGACCGTCGGGTCGCTCTCGTGGGGCGCCGCCTCGGTCGTGGCCGCGCGCGTGCGGACCGAGGCGACGAGGGCGCGGCTGCCGTGGATCGGCGCCTCGATGCTGGCCGTCGGGATCGCGCTCGCGCTGCCGACGTCGTGGCCGGCCGTGCCCGCCTGGCTGACGATCGTCGCGTGGGTGGTCGCCGGCGGCGGGATCGGGCTCGCGATGTCCTCCTCGTCCGTCCTCGCGCTCGGATGGGCACCGCGGTCGCGCCAGGGCGAGGTGAGCGCCCACCTCCAGATCGCCGACGCCCTCGGTCCAGCGGTCCTCGTGGCCCTCACGGGCGTGGCGGTCGCGGTCGCCCCGCCCGGCGCGTCCGGAGAGCTCCCCTACGTCGCCGCGCTCGGGATCGGACTCGTGCTCGCGGTGGGGTCGGCGTCCGCCTACTTCCGGTCCCAGGGCGATCGCGCGACCCTCGGGACCGAACGGGACTGACGGGGCCGAGCGGCGCCGATCCGGTCCGCCGGTGCGGTCCGCCGGTGCGGTCCGCCGGTCCGGCTGCGATCGAACCGATCCGCCCGTCCGTGCGCGGCCGATCCGGCGCGACCGTGCACCGCCTGTGCCGGTTCTCACCGGCACCGCGCCGGACGCGCCGGGCCCCGCGGCGGTAGCCTGACGAGTCGAGCGCGCCATCCATGGCCGTGCACGCCCCCTCGCAGTCCGACGCACAAGGCGCGGACCTTTCCCGGGCACTGTGCGGCATGCGCCCCGTCCTGGGCGCCCCGCTCGCCGCACCCCGAGGAGAACCATGTCCGATCACGTCGACAACCCCACGAACGCCCCCGACGACGACGCCGCGTCGCAGCCGGCCCCCGCCGAGCGGGACGAGCCCACCGGTGCGTCCGCCGACGCCCCGGCCGAGCAGGCGGAGACGTCTGCGGACGAGCAGGCCGAGTCCTCGACGGCCGAGCAGGCCGCGTCCCCGACGGCCGGCGAGAAGCGCCCCGCCGAGCGGGACGAGAAGCCCGCGACCTTCGCGACGCTGGGCCTGCCGACGGACCTGCTCCGCGCCGTCGAGGACCTCGGCTTCGTCGCCCCCACCGACGTCCAGGCCCGCACGATCCCCGTCCTCATGGGCGGGCGGGACGTCGTCGGCGTCGCCCAGACCGGCACCGGCAAGACCGCCGCGTTCGGCCTGCCGCTGCTCGCCGCCGTCGACCCGTCGCTGCGCAAGGTTCAGGCGATCGTCCTGGCCCCCACCCGCGAGCTGGCCGTACAGGTCGCGGACGCGATCGCCGACTTCGCGCACCGCATGCCCGGGCTCCAGGTGCTGCCGATCTACGGCGGCTCCTCCTACACGCCGCAGCTGCGCGGGCTCAAGGACGGCGCGCAGGTCGTCGTCGGGACCCCCGGTCGCGTCATCGACCACATCGAGCGCGGTTCGCTCGACCTCACGCACGTCACGTTCCTCGTGCTCGACGAGGCCGACGAGATGCTGCGCATGGGCTTTGCCGAGGAGGTCGAGTCGATCGCGTCGCACGTCCCGACCGACCGGCGCACCGCCCTGTTCTCGGCCACCATGCCGTCCCAGATCCGCCGCGTGGCCGCCACGCACATGACCGACCCGGCGCACGTGTCGGTCACCCCGCCGGCGAGCACGGTGGCGAACATCGAGCAGACCTACGCCGTCGTCCCGTTCCGGCACAAGACCGGGGCGCTCGCCCGGATCCTCGCGGTGTCCGACGCCGACGCGGCCATCGTGTTCGTCCGCACCAAGGCCCAGGTCGAGGAGGTCGCGGTCGAGCTCCAGGGCCGCGGCGTCCAGGCGGCCGCCCTGTCCGGCGACGTCCCGCAGAAGGAGCGCGAGCGCATCGTCGAGCGGCTCCGGGAGGGCACGCTCGACGTCCTCGTCGCCACCGACGTCGCCGCCCGCGGGCTCGACGTCGAGCGGGTGGGCCTCGTCGTCAACTACGACGTCCCGCGCGAGACCGACTCCTACGTCCACCGCATCGGCCGCACCGGCCGCGCGGGCCGCACGGGCCGGGCGCTGACGTTCCTCACGCCCCGCGAGCGGGGCCGGCTCGGCCAGATCGAGCGCGCGACGAACGCGACGCTCACCGAGGCCGTCATCCCGACGCCGGCCGACGTCTCCCGGCACAAGGCGCAGAAGATCCTGCTCCAGGCGTCCGAGCGACACGACGCCGGTCGCCTCGAGATGTACCGCGAGCTCCTCACCGAGGCCATGGGCGTCTCCGCCCCCGCCGACCCGGCCGAGGTCGCGGCCACGCTGCTCGCCCTCGCCGTCGGCGACTCAGGCCCCCGGCCGCGGTCCGAGCAGGAGCCCGACCAGCTGGCCCTGCCCGCCCGCAAGGAGCGCGACCGCTCCTGGAAGGACGACCGTCCCGGCTCGTCCGGGCGTGACGACCGCCGCGGCCGCACCCGCCGCGAGGAGCAGGTCGACGAGCAGGGGGAGTTCCTCAGTGCCCGCTTCGAGGACGGGCGCGAGCCCAAGGGCCGCGTCGCCCGCCGCCCCCGAGGTGGCGGTGACGGGACGACCTACCGGGTCGATGTCGGCCACCGCGACGGGGTCCGCCCGGCCGCGATCGTCGGCGCGCTGACCGGCGAGTCCTCGCTGCGCGGTGGGGACATCGGCAAGATCGACATCTTCCCCAGCTTCAGCCTCGTCGAGGTGAGCGCCGACCTCGACTCCCGTTCGCGCGAGAAGCTCGCGCGCGCCGTCATCGGTGGTCGTCGGCTCAACCTCCGCGAGGACTCCGGTCCCAAGGGCGGTCACAAGCCCGCGGGTCGCGGTGGGGACCGCCCCCGTGGCGGCCGGGACGACCGTCGCTCGAGCTCGCCGTCGCGTCCCAGCCGGCCGCGCTACTGAGCCGCACTCTCGACCACTCGATCACGCTCAGCTCAGGGTTCTGAGCCGCACTCTCGACACACGGTGGGCGAGCGGGTGGTCGATCGCGATGAGCGTCAGCGCAGGGCGCGGACCGACGTCGCGAACCGCTCGTAGCGCGCGAGGTGGGCGTCCAGCGGCGCCGTGACTTCGGCGCGCACCCGCTCCGCCACGACGACGCCGAGCCGCTTCCGGACCGCCGCCGCCCGCCGCCGGGCACCGAGCCGCGCGCACCACGAGCCGACGAGCCAGGTCAGCAGGCCGGCGACCACTCCCCCGAGGAGCAGCAGCGTCGGCACGGGCCAGCCGCGCCATTCGGGCGTCTCCGGCGCCGGCACCTGCAGGTAACCCATGACCGCGAGCGCGCCGAGCCACACGCCGCCGACGATCGCCGCGCCGATGAGCACCCACTGGAGGAACCCGAGCACCCGCCACCAGGCCGGGCGCCGGCCCTGGCCGAGGTCGACGGCACCGATCTCCGGGTCGACCTGCTCGAGCAGGCCGGGCACGCGCCCCTCGACGTCGGCCCCGACGTCCGCGCGCCACGAGTCGGGCAGACCCGCGGTGCGGGCGTCGACGTGCCGACGCACGGAAGTCGTCAACGCAGCGACCTGCGCGGGGCCCGCGGGAGGCAGCGAGGTCACCCGCCCCTCACCCCCGCGCTCGCCGAGGTGGAGGCGACGCAGCGGGTCCGGCCGCAGGCGGGCGACCCAGCGCACGGGCGGCCAGCCGACGTGGCGTGCCGCCCCGCGCCGGTAGGCGGCCGACGCGGCGCGCGTGACGACCGGGACGCCGGCGGCGTCTGCCGCGGCCGTGACGACCTGCCGCTCGTCGGCGTCCTTCGCCCGCGCACCGCCGGCGGAGTCCAGCTCCGCCGCCACGGCGAGCTCGTCGGCGACGGTCGAGATGTCGGCGCGCAGCCGGGCGTGCGCGGCCACGTGGGACGCGGCCTGGTCCGCGACGGCCCCGGCGAGCTCGGCCACACCCTCGCCCGTGCGGGCCGAGGTGAGGAGGACCGGGACGCCGCCGAGGCCGTCCTCGGCCAGCAGGCGCCGCAGGTCGCCGACGACCGCCTCGCGGGAGGCCGGCGCGAGCGTGTCGGCGTGGTTGAGCACGACCAGCGTGACGTCGGCGTGCCGGGCCATGGGCGCGAGGAACTCGCGGTGGACCACGGCGTCGGCGTACTTCTGGGGGTCGAGGACCCAGACGAGGACGTCGACCCGCTCGGCGAGCTGGGTGGCCAGCGCCCGGTGCTCGGCGGCGGTGGAGTCGATGTCCGGCAGGTCGAGGACCACGAGGCCGGTCGTCCGCTCGTCGGCGGTGCTCGTGGGCGTGCGCTCGGGGACGTCGAGCCAGTCGAGCAGCGCGGAGGTCGCCGCGGGGCCGTCGGGCCCGGGGCGGAAGGTCACCGCGTGGGGGCGCTGCGTCGTCGGGCGCGTGGGGGCGACCCGCGCCACCGGCGCGCCGGCGAGGGCGTTGACGAGCGAGGACTTGCCCGACCCGGTGGCGCCGAGCAGGGCGGCGACCGTCGTGCCCGGGGCCAGCGAGCCGCGCTCGCCGGCCCGCGCGAGGACGGCCCGCGCCCGGTCGAGCACGTCGGCGGCCAGGTGCCCGTCCGCCGCCTCGACGGCCGTGGTCAGCTGCTCGAGGTCTCCCGCGAGGTCGACGGCGGGGGTGTTCTTCCGGCGGCGCCCTCTCATCGGCCGTGCTCCACACCGCGCGCGGCGGCCACCGCGCGTGCCGCCGCGTCGACCCGGTCCGCGAGCGCGACGTCGACCTCGAGCGCGTCGAGCTGGTCGGTGAAGTGCCGGGCGCCCTCGGCGAGCAGGGCACGGACCCGGCCGGCCAGGTCCGCGCGGGCGCGCTCGGCCATGCGGCGCACCTCGTCGTCGCCGAAGACGGCCTCGAGGATCTTCTGGGCCACCACCACGGTCCCGCCGCCCACGGCGACCTCGGCGCCCGTCGGGATGAACGCCGTCGAGGCGAAGACGGCCACCATGAGCGCCGCACCGAGGACGTTGACGCCGAACGAGAGGGCCCGGGCGGTCTGCCGGCGGTCGGCGCCCTCCTCGCGCACGAGGTCGAGGAGCGAGGCCTGCCAGGCGCGCACCTCCTCGGCGGCCCGGGCGCGGACGGTCTCGTCGTCGGGGCGCCGGTCGACGGCCGCGCGCACGAGCTCCCGGGCGACCGGTTCGCGGAGCCAGGACCGCTCGGTCTCGACCGAGGCGCGGCGGACCTCCTCGGCGAGCACCGCCATCATCCCGGTCTCGATGGCCTCGGTGACCGGCTCGGCCGGTGCGCCCTTCCCGCTGAGGGCCGAGACGATGCGGTCCCGGATGCGTCCCACCCGGGACTCGACGGCGCGCATGAGCTCGCCCGTTCCGACGAGCTCCTGCCAGCGGGCGAGCACCTCGCCGCGGAGCATCGAGCCGTCGCCGGCGGCCTCGACCGCCCGATCCTCGGCGGCGGAGTAGGCGGCATGGACGACCTCGCGCAGCCGATCGACGACGACGGACTGCTCGCGGGCACCCTCGGCGACGGCGGCCGTGCGGCGCACGATGTCGTCGACGGCCCCGCCGAGGGTGGCGCGGGCGACGGCGGCGCGGGAGGCGGCGTCGGTCGCGATGCCGCCGAGCCAGGCGCGCAGCGGGGCGACGTCCATGTCCGGCAGCAGCCCGCCGTCCGGGATCGGCAGCTCGGCCACCGTGAACAGGGGCGCGCGCCCGAGACCGGCCGAGGCGAGGCGGACGGACAGGTCGTGACGGACCTGGCCGGACACGCCCTGCGGGACGCGGTTGAGGACGACCGCGACGACGATGCGGCGGGCGGCGGCCTCGGCGAGGAGCTCCCACGGGACGGCGTCGGCGTACCGGGCGGCGGTGGTGACGAAGACCCACAGGTCGGCGGCGGCGAGCAGCTCCCCGGCCAGGCGCCGGTTGTCCTCCACCACGGAGTCGATGTCCGGGGCGTCGAGGACGGCCAGGCCCGCCGGCACGCGGTCCGAGGACCGCAGCTCGAGCTCGCCGTGCGTTCGCTCGCCGGCCGGCGTCGGCGCGGCGCCGCCCGAGACGTGGACGCGGGCGAGGCCGGGCAGGACCTTCTCGGAGGCGAACCACTCCGCGTCGACGGGGTGGTGGACGAGCAGGGGGCGCCGGGTGGTCGGGCGGATCGCCGAGGAGGTCGTCACGGGCGCCCCGAGGAGCGCGTTGACGAGCGTCGACTTGCCGGCGCCGGTCGACCCGCCGACGACCGCGAGCAGCGGCGCGTCGATCCGGGAGTACCGGGCGAGGACGTAGTCGTCGAGCTGCTGGGTCACCCGCCTCGTCTCGGCGCGTGCACCGGCCGCCACGGGCGTCTCGAGCGGGAGCCGGACCTCGCCGAGGACGCCGCGGAGCTCGGTGAGCGCCGCCAGGACGCGGCGCGCTGCCGCGCCGGTGCCCGCGGGAAGGCTCACGAACCGTCCTCGTCGGCGGTCGCCGAGACGCTCGGCCACCGGTCGGCCGCGGGCGGCTCCCAGGTGGCCGGGTCGGCGGGGACCTGGTCACCCGAGCGGATGTCCTTGACCTCGTGCCCGTCGTCCCCGACGAACCAGACGAACGGGATAGAGCGACGGTCGGCGTGGCGGATCTGCTTGCCGAACTTCGCCGCGCTCGGGGCCACCTCGACCGGAATGTCGCGGGCGCGCAGGGCGGCCGCCACGTCGTCGGAGGTCGAGCGGTGCGCCTCGTCGGCCACCGCGACGAGCACGGCGCTCGGCACCGGGCGGCTCGCGCGGGCGAGGTCGGCGCCGAGGATGCGGGCGACGAGCCGGGAGACCCCGATCGACAGGCCGGCGCCGGGGAACGTCCGGTTGCCGGCCGACGCGAGCGAGTCGTAGCGGCCGCCGGAGCAGATCGAGCCCAGGTCCTCGTGGCCGAGCAGGGTCGTCTCGTAGACGGTGCCCGTGTAGTAGTCGAGACCGCGTGCGATCGACAGGTCCCCGACGACGGCGTCCGGCCGCCGGCGCTCCGCCGCCGAGAGCACGCCGAGCAGCGAGTCGAGCCCCTCGTCCAGGAGGTCCGTGCGCACGCCGAGGGCGCGCACCGAGTCCTCGACCTCGTGCGCCGTGCCGCGGATCGCCGCCAGCGCGAGCGCCTGCTCGGCCTGCTGCTCGGTCGCGCCCGCCTCGTCCTGCAGGAGCCGGGCGACGGCGTCGGGGCCGATCTTGTCGAGCTTGTCGATCGTGCGCAGGACGGCGTCGACGTCGGTGAGCCCGATGCCGGCGTAGAAGCCCTGGGAGAGCTTGCGGTTGTTGACGCGGACGCGGGCGGGCGGCACGGGCAGCGCGGCGATCGCCTCGGCCATCACGAGGGCGAGCTCGGCCTCGTGGTGCTCGGCGAGCGTCCCGTCGCCGACGATGTCGACGTCGGCCTGGGTGAACTCCCGGAAGCGGCCGTCCTGGGGCCGCTCGCCCCGCCACACCTTCTGGATCTGGTAGCGGCGGAACGGGAAGGCGAGGTCGCCGGCGTGCTCGACCACCCAGCGGGCGAACGGCACGGTGAGGTCGAAGTGGAGGCCGAGCCGGCGGTCGGGGCCGCCCGCGCCGGTGCCACCGTCTGCGCGCGTGTCGTCGTCGGTCCCCTCCGCGTCGGCCTGGAGCCGGCTGAGGAGGTAGATCTCCTTGGAGGTCTCCCCCTTGGCGAGGAGCTGCTCGACCGGCTCGACGGAGCGGGTCTCGATCGGGGCGAAGCCGTGGAGCTCGAAGGTGTGCCGCAGCGTGTCCAGGACGTGGTTCTCGACGATGCGGCCGTCGGGCAGCCACTCGGGGAATCCGGACAACGAGGAGGTACGGGCCATGACCCCGATTGTTCCACCGAACCCGTGACTCGCCCGTCCGGGAGGCCCGTGTGCCGCCGGGCGGGGGTGTGCGCCTGGTCCCACCCGCGCCGGTGGGAGCGACGACCCACAGGGTTCGTCGTCGGGCCGGGTCTCGTCCTCGGGACCGGTGCGACGGCCGCCCGGCCGCCCGCTCAGACGAGGAAGGGGTTCGTGGCGAGCTCCCGCTCGAGCGTGGTCACGGGGCCGTGGCCGGGCAGGAGGATCGTGCGTGGGTCGACGACCTTGGTGAGGGTGCGCAGCGTCTCGTCCATCGCCTGCGGGTCGCCGCCCGGGAGGTCGGTGCGCCCGACGGAGCCGGCGAACACGACGTCCCCGGTGAGCAGGAGCAGGTGCGGGCCGGTCGAGGCGGGAAGGTCGAGGTGCCCGGGGTCGCCGGCGGTGCCCGTATCGAGGGTGTCGGCCTGGAGCAGGAGCACCGTCGAGCCGGCGGTGTGCCCGGGGGCCGGGATGCCGCGGACGCCGAGACCAGGGAGAACAGCCGTCCCGCCGCCGGTGAGGAGCGCGGAGGAGAAGGAGTCGGACCGGGCGGGCTCGCGCCACGGGGTCCCGGCGATCTGCGGGAAACGGTGGCCGAGGAGCTCGCCGACCTGGTCGGGACCGGCCGGGTCCGCGAGGCGCGGGCGGTCGGGGGACGCGATCTGCACGGCGACGCCGGCGGGATCGGCCACCGCGGCCGCGTCCCACACGTGGTCGGGGTGCCCGTGCGTGACGAGGACGGCCCCCACGGTGAGGTCGAGGTCCGCGAGGACGGCGGCGAGCGGGCCGGCGGAACCGCCGCCCGGATCGACGACGACGCACGGCCCCGACGGCGACGGCGCGAGCACGTAGGTGTTGACGTCGAGGGCCGGGGCGACGACGCGGCGAAGCAGCATGCGGCCAGGGTAGGCATGGCCGCAGGCAGGACCGGGCGCCGCGTGTCAACCGGGGGGCGCCGAGCCAACTACGCTGTCCTGGTCCCCTGCCGAGCCGGGGACCCGCGTACCAGGTCGGTGCCGCGGTGACGACGACGCCCGCACGCGGGCCTCGGCATGGAGTGAGCGACGTGAGCGATCAGCCCTACCGCGACGAGAACGCCCCGGCGGAGCCGCACGGCACCCCCGAGGCACCCGCAGCCCCCGACGAGGCGCAGGCACCGGAGCATGCCGCGCCGGTGGACGCACCCGAGGCTCCCGCTGCCGCTGAGCAGGCGGGCCAGGCAGCTGCAGAGCCGGCGCCCGAAGCTGTGGCAGAGCCGGCGGCCGAGCAGGCGCCCGAGGTTCCCGCCGAGCCGGCAGTCGAACAGGCAACTGAGGTCCCCACCGAGCCGGCAGTCGAAGAAGCCGAGCAGGTCGCCGAGCCTGTTGCGACCGAGGAGCCCGCCGCAGAGGCAACAGCCCCCGAGGCCGAGCAGGCCGCCGAGCCTGCGGCGACGGAGGAGCCCGCCGCAGAGGCAACGGCCCCCGAGGCCGAGCAGGCCGCCGAGCCTGCGGCGGCGGAGGACCCGGAGCCCGCGGCCTCCGCGGCTCCCGCCCCGCCCCCCGCGCCCGGACCGCGGCCGCGCCCGGGGGGCGCGCCGACGCCCGGCTCGGTCCCGACGCCGAAGGCGATGCCGGCGAAGCCCTCCGTGGCACCGGTGCCCGCAGCGACCGCCGCGCCGTCAGCACCACAGCCGGCCCTCGACCCCGCGCTCGCAGCCGCCGCGGCCGCGTTCGGCAGGGTCGACGAGGAGGGCTCGGTCTTCGTCAAGGACGGTGAGACCGAGCGGATCGTCGGCCAGTTCCCGGGCGGCACCGAGGAGGAGGCGCTCGGCATGTACGTGCGCCGGTACCTCGACCTCGCCGCCCAGGTCGCCCTCCTCGAGACGCGCCTCACGCACATCACGCCGAAGGAGGCCGGTCAGACGCATCGCAAGCTGACCGAGCAGCTCACCGAGCCCGCGGCCGTCGGCGACCTGCCGGCGCTGCGCGAGCGGCTGTCCGCCGTCGAGCAGGTCATCGAGGTCGAGCGGGAGAAGGCGCGCGTCGAGCGTGCCGAGGCGAAGGCCGCTGCGCTCGTCGAGCGGACCGCCCTCATCGAGCGCGCCGAGGAGATCGCCGCGCAGAACCCGGCCAACACGCGGTGGAAGGCGTCCGGCGAGGAGATGCGGGGCCTGCTCGACTCCTGGAAGAACGCTCAGCGCACCGGTCCGCGGATCGACAAGCCCGACGAGGACGGGCTGTGGAAGCGGTTCTCCGCGGCCCGGACGCAGTTCGACAAGCAGCGCAAGACGTTCTTCCACCAGCTCGACTCGAGCCAGGACGAGGTGCGTCGCGCCAAGGAGAAGCTCATCACCCGGGCGGAGGAGCTGTCCGGGTCCACCGACTGGGGACCCACCTCGGGTGCCTACCGGGACCTCATGGACCAGTGGAAGGCCGCCGGTCGGGCGTCGAAGAAGGTCGACGACGAGCTCTGGCACCGCTTCCGGACCGCCCAGCAGCGGTTCTTCGACAACCGGACGGCGGCCAACGCGGCGATCGACAAGGAGTACGAGGGCAACCTCGAGGTCAAGCTCGAGATCCTCACGAAGGCGGAGGCGCTCCTGCCGATCACGGACGTCGAGGCGGCGAAGGCCGCGCTGCGCCCCCTGCAGGACCAGTGGGAGGAGGCGGGCAAGGTGCCGCGCGCCGACATCCAGCGCGTCGAGGGCCGTATGCGGGCCGTCGAGAAGGCGATCCGCGACGCGGAGTCCGAGCGCTGGAACCGCACCGACCCGGAGAAGAAGGCCCGCGCGGACGGCATGCTCGCCCAGCTCGAGGACGCCATCGCCGGGCTCGAGACGGACCTCGCGAAGGCCCAGGCGGGCGGGGACGCGAAGAAGATCGCGGCCGCGCAGGAGGCGCTCGACGCCCGGCGCGCCTGGCTCGAGCAGATCCAGGCGGCCTCGGAGCGCTGACCGGCGCCTGCCGGCACCCCCGGCGAGCGGTGATCCACAGGACTCCGTCGCGCGGCCCCGTCCACAGCTCGTGGGCGGGGCCGCGGCCGTCCCGGGCATCGTGTCCGCATGCACCCCGCGCTCACCTGGCTGGCGCCGCGCCCCGCACCCCCGCCGCCGCTCCTCCGGTGGGGCGACGGCCACGGCCTCGTCGTCCGCACCCCGCTCCCGGGTGACGGGCATGCCCTGCCGTCGGGATGGGACCCGGTCGACGGACGCGAGGGGCAGGCGGGGCGGGCGGACCTGCTGGCGGGGCTCGAACGCGCCGCCCGTGCCGGCGAGGCCGCCCCGGACCTGATCCACGGTCAGGCGCTGTGCCTCGCCTCGGCCGCCTGGGTCCATGTCGGAGGCAGGCCGCCGACGGTGGTGGACACCGCTCGCGCCCCCGGCGTGAGCGTCCGCGCGCGGCACAGGCTCGTGCTGCGTGAGGAGGACGTCGTGCGGATGCACGGGATCGTGCTCACCACCCCGGGCCGCACGGCCGTCGACCTGCTGCGCCGCGCGCAGCTCTCCGACGCCGTGGGCCCCGCGCGTGCACTCCTGCGCGGTCGGGAGGCCGCAGCGGCGGCACGCCTCCTCGTCCTCGAGCGCAGCCGGTTGCCCGGCATGCGGCGCGCCGGCCGACTGCTCGCGCTCCTGCTCACCGATCTCGGGCACCCGTCGTTCGTCCCCGCCTAGGGGCCGCTCGGTACGGTGACCGGGCACGGACCACCACGAACGCGCCGAACCGCAAGGAGCCCCATGTCCCGCATCGTCGTCGCCGGAGCATCAGGGGTCCTCGGCGCACGCGTCGTCGAGCATCTCGCCGCGATCGACGGCGCGACCGTCGTGGCCGGTGACCACCGCCCGGAGCGCGCACCACGCACCGCCGCGGCCGTCGGTGCGCCCGAGCACGTGCACCTCGACGTCCGGGAGGCCGCCGTGGTGGCGACCGCGCTCGACGGCGCCGACGCGGTCGTCGTCACCGCACCTCAGGCCCGGCCGCTCGTGCAGGAGGTCGGGCTCGAGCTCGGCGTCCACGTCGTCGACGTCTCGCCGGACCCGGTACTGGTTGAGGACAACCGCGGGCTCGACGACCGCGCCCGCAGTCGGGGCCTCGCATCCGTGACGATGGCCGGGATGTTCCCCGGACTGTCCGGGCTCGTGGCGTGCGACCTCGCGTCCGGCCTCGACCGGGTCGACCACCTCGAGCTCCTGCTGCGGCAGAGCGCCAACGCCAGGGTGGGACCGGACGGCACGGAGCAGATGCTCCGCTGGGTCGCCGCACCCGTACCGCCGAACGACCGGGCGGGCCTGCGCGACCGGCACGCGCGCGAGGCGGGCATGCGGCGGTTCGAGCACCCCGAGCGCGCGCTGCTCGCGGGGCGGACCGGGGCCGACGTGCGGTACTGGACCCGGTGGGACTCCCCCGTCCTCACCGGCGTCGTCTCCGCCCTGTCGACCCTGCGGATCCTCGACGCGCTCGCCCCCAGGGTGGCGTCGCTCGCCACCCACGACCCGAGGCGGCCGGAGGACGCGACCCTCACGGTCCGGGTCCTCGGCCACCGCGACGGCCGGCCCGTGCGGGACGGGGTACGGATCGCGTGCGAGTCCGACTACGGGGCGACCGCGGCCGCCGCCACCGCGCTGACGCGGCTCGCCCTCGACGGGCGGCTCGTCGGTGCAGGTGTGCCCTTCGACCTCACGACGCTCGACGAGGTGCTCCCCCACGTGCCCGCCACGCTGAGCGCGGCGGCCTGATACCTGCTCAGGCCCGGCGGTTCTCGGGGCGTCGCCCCATCACGCGGTGCACGTCGAGCACGCCCTGGACCTGCCGGATCGCGGTGAGCACCGAGCCCAGGTGCGCCGTCTCGGCCATCTCGAAGACGAAGCGGCCGATCGCCACCCGCTCCCTCGTCGTCGAGATGGAAGCGGACAGGATGTTGACGTGGTTCTCCGAGAGGACCCGGGTGAGGTCCGAGAGCAGGCCGTGCCGGTCGAGCGCCTCGACCTGGACCTGGACGAGGAACGTCGACTCGGGGCTCTCGACCCACTCGACGCCGACGAGCCGCTCCTGCTGCCCCCGAAGCTGGTCGACGTTCTGACACTCGGCGTGGTGCACGGAGACGCCCTGGGACCGGGTGATGAACCCGACGATCGGGTCGCCGGGCACGGGCGTGCAGCAGCGGGCGATCTTCACCCACACGTCCGCGCCGTCCATGCCGTCGACGGAGATGCCGGAGTCCCCGTTGCGGCGCACGGGCGTGCCGGTGCCGGGGATCGTGGCCTCGGCGAGCGTCTCCTCGGCGCCGTCGTCGCCACCCATCGACTCGACGAGCTTGGCCACGACGTTCGCCGCCGACACGTGCCCCTCGCCGATCGCGGCGTACAGGGCGGAGACGTCCTGGTACCGCATCTCCACGGCGAGGGAGTGCACGGCCTCCGCGCTCATCAGCCGCTGGATCGGCATGTTCTGCTTGCGCATCGCCTTGGCCAGCGCGTTCTTGCCGCGCTCGACGGCCTCCTCGCGCCGCTCCTTGGTGAACCACTGCCGGATCTTGTTCTTCGCGCGCGGGCTCGCGACGAAGCTCAGCCAGTCCTGGGAGGGGCCGGCCTCGGGCGCCTTGGAGGTGATGACCTCGACCGTGTCCCCGTTGTCGAGCCGGCGGTCGAGCTGGACGAGCTTGCCGTTGACCTTGGCGCCGACGGTGCGGTGGCCGACCTCGGTGTGCACGGCGTAGGCGAAGTCGACGGCCGTGGAGTGCCCGGGCAGCGCGAGCACGTCCCCCTTCGGGGTGAAGACGTAGACCTGGGAGCCGGCCATCTCGTAGCGCAGCGAGTCGAGGAACTCGCCGGGGTCGGCGGTCTCCTTCTGCCAGTCGACGAGCTGACGCAGCCAGCCCATCTCCCCGCCGGACGGCTCGGGCGCCTCCTTGCCCGCCCGCGACCCCTCCTTGTACTTCCAGTGCGCGGCCACGCCGTACTCCGCGCGGCGGTGCATCGCGTGGGTGCGGATCTGGATCTCGACCGGCCGTCCGCCGGGTCCGAGCACGGTCGTGTGCAGCGACTGGTAGAGGTTGAACTTGGGCATCGCGATGTAGTCCTTGAACCGCCCGGGGATGGGGGTCCAGCGGGCGTGCACCGCGCCGAGCATCGTGTAGCAGTCGCCGACGGAGTCCACGAGCACCCGCACGCCGACGAGGTCGAAGATGTCGTCGAAGTCGCGGCCGCGCACGATCATCTTCTGATAGATCGAGTAGTGGTGCTTCGGCCGGCCGGTGACGACCGCCTTGAGCTTGTGGGTCTTGAGGTCCTGCTCGATCTGCGTGCGCACCTTGGCCAGGTACTCGTCGCGCGCCGGTGCGCGCTCGGCCACGAGGTGGTCGATCTCGTCGTACACCTTGGGGTACAGGGTGCGGAACGAGAGGTCCTCGAGCTCCCACTTGATGGTGTTGACGCCGAGCCGGTGCGCGAGCGGCGCGTAGATCTCCAGGGTCTCGCGGGCCTTGCGTCGGGCCGAGTCCTGCGAGACGTATCGCCAGGTGCGGGCGTTGTGCAGCCGGTCGGCGAGCTTGATGACGAGCACCCGGATGTCCTTGGCCATCGCCACGACCATCTTGCGCACGGTCTCGGCCTGCGCGGCTTCGCCGTAGTGGACCTTGTCGAGCTTCGTCACCCCGTCGACGAGGAGCGCGATCTCCTCGCCGAACTCCTTGCGCACCTGGTCGAGCGAGTAGTCCGTGTCCTCGACCGTGTCGTGCAGCAGGGCGGAGGCGAGCACGACGTCGGGCATCCCCAGCTCCGCGAGGATCGTCGTCACCGCCACCGGGTGCGTGATGTAGGGCTCGCCGGACTTGCGCGTCTGGCCCTCGTGCGCGCGCTCGGCGACCTCGTAGGCGCGCCTGACCAGCTGGACGTCGGACTTGGGGTGGTTCGCGCGCAGGGCCCCGATGACGGGCTCGATCGCCGCGGGGAACTGGTGCGAGCGCCCGCCCAGCCACACGAGGCGCGACCTGCCCCAGCCGGACGGCGAGGACGCCGCCGGCGGCCCCGTCCGCTCGATCGTCATCCCAGGATTCTAGTGCTCCCGCGGAGCACCGGCGGACCGGACCGCCCGGACGGCAGGCCAGGAGGACGTCCCTCCCCCGGGTCGGACGCTCCTCGGCCGGTCGGGCGCACCCGGGAGCGCAGGGTCAGACGATGACGACCGAGTCGACCTGCCGACCCGCGAGCCGGTCCCGGCCGCCGAGCTCCGAGAGCTCGATGAGCATCCCGAGGGCCGCGACCTCGGCGCCCGCCTCCTCCATGAGACGGCAGGCGGCCTCGGCGGTGCCACCGGTCGCGAGGACGTCGTCGACGACGAGGACCCGCTGCCCCTGCGCCACGGTGGTCGGCCGGACCTCCATCCGGGCCTCGCCGTACTCGAGCGAGTAGTCGGCACCGATGACCTCGCCGGGGAGTCGCCCCGCCTTGCGGACGGTGATCATGCCGACCCCGAGCGCCACGGCCACGGGCGCACCGAGGATGAACCCGCGCGACTCGAGCCCGGCGACGGCGTCGACCCGCCCGCGGTAGGTCTCCGCGAACGCCTCGACGAGTGCGCCGAAGGCCGGCCCGTCGGCGAGCAGCGGCGTGATGTCGCGGAACAGCACCCCGGGCTTGGGGTAGTCGGGGACGAGGTCGATGTGGTGCTCGACGATCGCCGTGATCTCGGGACCGAACCCGCCGCGCCCGTTCGTCATCGCTTCTTCCTCTTCCTGCCGGTGGTCCCGGACGTCGCCGGGACGGTAGCACCGTCGGCCGATTCGTCACCGGAGTCTGCGCCGGTGGCCTCGTCGTCGGAGCCGTCGCCCTCGCGCGCGGCCTCCGGGTGGGTGCCGTCGCGCTCGAGGAGGACGTCCTCGGTGTGCTGGCGGTAGTCCCGGTCGAGCATCCGGAGGCTGACCTCGGCGGGCGCCGCGATGAAGACCGACGACACGGTCGAGAGCAGCATGCCGACGAACAGGGCGAGGGCGATGTCCCGCAGCGTCCCCGCGCCGAGCAGGGCGACGCCGATGACGAGGATCGCGGCGACCGGCAGGAGGCCGGTGACCGAGGTGTTGATCGAGCGGACGAGCGTCTGGTTGACGGCGAGGTTCGAGCGCTCGGCGTAGGTGTCGCGCCCCTGCTCGAGCACGCCCTCCGTGTTCTCCCGGACCTTGTCGAACACTACGACCGTGTCGTACAAGGAGTACCCGAGGATCGTGAGGAACCCGATGACCGTGGACGGGGTGACCTCGAACCCGATCGCGGCGTAGATGCCCACGGTGAGGACGACGTCGTGGAGGAGGGCGAGGATCGCCCCCGCCGCGAAGGTCCAGGCCCTGAAGTACAGGACCATCACCACCGAGACCGCCACGAGGAAGATGACCAGTGAGGTCAACGCCTGCCGGGTGACGTCCGCGCCCCAGGTGGGGCCGACGAAGGTCGCGGTGACGTCGTCGACCGGCACGTCGTACGCCTCGGCGAGCGCGGCACTGACCTCTCGGGTCTGCTCGTCGGACAGCTCCGCGGTCTGCACGCGCAAGGACGAGGAGCCGACGGCGGCAACACGCGGGGGCTCTCCCCCGGCGTCCGTGACCGCGTCGGTGGCCAGGGACTGGTCGAGGGTCTCCGCGCCGGAGACCGTGAACTGCGAGCCGCCGCGGAAGTCGATGCCCGGATTGATGCCGCGCACGAGCAGCACGCCCACGGACAGCAGGACGAGGAGCGCCGCGGCGATGAACCACGTGCGCCGCCGGCCGACGATGTCGAAGGACCGCTTCCCCGTGTAGAGGTCGTTGCCCATCGTTGCGAGGGACGCCATCAGACCACCGCCCCGTCGTCACCGGACCCGCCGAGACCCGCGTACGGGTCGACCGATCTCTCCTTCTTGCGCTTCTCCCGCTCGGCGCGGCGCTCGGCCGCACGCCGCTCGGCGATGGTCGTGCCGGCCGCGGCGCCGACCCTCTCGCGGTCGCGCCCGGACGCGGTCGGTCCGTCGTCGTCGGGCTGGTCCGTGCCGCTCGTCCCCGGACGATCCTTACCGCTCGTGCGGGAGCGGAACCGGCCGGCGCCCCGGTAGAGCGCCGGGTCCACGCCGAGCCGCTCCGGGGAGAGCCCGGACAGCCGGTGCCCGTCCCGGAAGAACGGCATCCGCACGAGCACCTGCATCATCGGGTGCGTGAAGAGCACGACGACGAGGAGGTCGATGATCGTCGTCAGGCCGAGCGTGAACGCGAACCCGCGCACGCCGCCGACGGCGAGCAGGTAGAGCACGATCGCCGCGAGGAAGTTGACGGCGTCCGAGGCGATGATCGTCCGGCGCGCCCGCTTCCACCCGTGCTCCACGGCGGAGGCGAGCGTGCGGCCGTCCCGGATCTCGTCGCGGATCCGCTCGAAGTAGACGATGAACGAGTCCGCGGTCGTGCCGATCGAGATGATGAGCCCGGCGACGCCCGGCAGCGAGAGCCGGTAGTTGATCGTCCAGCTCAGCAGCGCGATGACGACGTAGACGATGACGGCGGCCACCGCGAGGCTCGCGACCGAGAGGAGGCCGAGGCCGCGGTACTGCCAGATCATGTAGGCGACAACGAGGACGAGGCCGATGAGCCCCGCCAGCGCGGCGTTCGTCAGCTGCTCCGAACCGAGCGTCGCGGAGATCTGCTCGGTCGACTGCACCTCGAACGTGATGGGGAGCGAGCCGAAGTTCAGCTGGTTCGCGAGCGCGTTCGCCTCCTCGTCGGTGAAGTCGCCCGTGATCTGGGCGCTGCCGTCGAGGATCGGGCTCGTGAAGCCGGCGTTGGAGATGACGACGCCGTCGAGGACGATGGCGAACTGGTCCTGCGGGGTGGGCAGGGTGGGCAGCCGTTGCGACACCTCGGCGAACACCTCGGTGGCCTCGGAGTTCAGCTCGAGGTTGACGGCCCACAGGCCCGTCGACATGCCCTGACTGTTGGTCTGCATGCCGGAGCTGGCGCCGGTGAGCTGGGTGCCCTCGACCACGGCCGGGCCGAGGACGAACTTCTGCTGGCCCGAGGAGTCGCAGGCGACGACGGCGCTCTCGGAGTCGTCCGCCCAGCCGCCCGACTGGTTGGCCGGGAGGGTGCAGTCGAGCGCGTAGATGTCGTACATCACGCGCTCGGTGATCCACGCCTGGTCGGAGGTGTCCGCGGGCTCGGTGTCCGGCTCGGTCGACAGCTCGCCGTCGCCGTTCGCGTCGGCCGCGATGAAGGCGGCCCCACGGACCTCGTCGGGGATCTCGGCGGCACCGGGCCCGTCGGTGGGGGCGTTCTGGGCGGCCTCGAGCGCCCGCTCGGTCCCGGCGCCCGCCGTGGCGGACTCCGAGGGCGACTCGCTGCCGGACTCGGCGGCGCTCGGCGACTCGCTGCCGGACTCGGCCGCGCTCGGCGACTCGGCGCCGTCGCTTCCGCTCTCGGGCCCCTCGGTCGCGCTCTCCTCGGGCAGGAGCTGGGAGGGGTCGATCGTCGTCGGCCCCTGGAGGGCGAGCACCGGACGGAAGCGCAGCTGCGCGGACCGACTGATGAGCTCGAGCGTCTCCTCTGAGGCCCGGCCGGGGATCCCGACCACGATGTTCTGGCCGCCCTGGCTCGAGATCTCGGCCTCCGCGACGCCCGAGCCGTCGACCCGGTTACGGATGATCTCGATCGCCTGGACGACGTCCTCGTCCTCGATCGCGGACCCGTCGGTCGTCCGGGGCGTGAGGATGACCTGGGTGCCGCCCTCGAGGTCGAGCGCGAGGCGCGGCACCGGGGAGGCGCTCCCGGCGAGGTTGCCCGCCGCGAGCGTGCCGACGAGGGCGACGACGAGGACCAGCAGCCCGAGGAGGGTGCGGACGGGTCGGGGCGCGGCTGAGCGACGCGGCTCACGCCGCCTGAGGGACTCGGACACGGGGCTCGGTCAGGCGCGGTCGTCGCGGCCCGGGCGGCCGTCGTCGAACCAGTCGTTCTCCTGGTCGACCGCCGAGGTGTCGCCGCCGGCGGCCCCGCGGGCCTCCTCGATCGAGGTCTCCGGCGCGGAACCGGCTGCAGCGGTGCCGGTCGCGGACTCGTCGTCGAGGTCGTCGTGCGAACCGTCGACCCCGTTCGACATCAGTTCGTACGGGGACTCGCTCGGCTGCGCGATGCCCGTGCGGTGGACGAGGTATTCGCTGCCGTCGGGGTTGGACAGCGTGATGATGTCGCCGTTGACCTCGACGACCTGGTGGTAGGTGCGCGCGATCGTCTGCACCCAGCCCCCCGGGACGAGGGCCTCCTCCACCTTGGCCCGCTGGCGCTCCTGCGCCTTCTTCCCCTGGCGGCTCATGAACCAGAAGAGCAGGATCATGCCGGCGATGAGGATGATGAATGTGGGATCCACGCGAGAACCAATCAGATGAAGGGGCGAACCTGGACAGTCTAGGCCGTGGGCGCTCCTGCCGGGCCGAGGCCCGGCCGTGAAGGTTGTCTCCAGGTCGGCACCGAGGGCAGGCGGGCGCCGCTCAGGTAGGCCGCGCTCACGAGTGCCACGCTCAGAAGGGCGACGCTCAGGAGAACAGCGCGCCTTCCGCGGGCGGCTCGAGCCCCAGGTGGGCGTACGCCGCGGCGGTCGCGGCGCGGCCGCGCGGCGTACGCACGACGAGCCCCTCGCGGACGAGGAACGGCTCGGCGACCGTCTCGACGGTCTCCGGCTCCTCCCCGACCGAGACCGCGAGCGTCGTCAGGCCCACGGGTCCCCCGCCGAACCGCGTGCACAGGGCGGTGAGGACGGAGCGGTCGAGACGGTCGAGGCCGAGGTCGTCGACCTCGAAGATCGCCAGCGCCGCGCGCGTCGCGCCGAGGTCCGCGACGCCGGTGCCCCGCACCTGCGCATAGTCCTGGACCCGCCGCAGGAGGCGGTTGGCGATCCGGGGCGTGCCCCGCGAGCGGGACGCGAGCTCGCTCGCCGCGTCCCGCGTCAGCTCGATGTCGAGCAGCGTGGCGGAGCGGGTGAGTACCTGGACGAGCTCGTCGGCGGTGTAGTGCTCGAGGTGCGCGGTGAAGCCGAACCGGTCGCGCAGCGGGGCGGGCAGCAGCCCGGCCCGCGTCGTCGCGCCCACGACCGTGAACCGCGGGAGCGTCAGCGGGATCGACGTGGCGCCCGGCCCCTTCCCCACGACGACGTCGATCCGGAAGTCCTCCATCGCGAGGTAGAGCATCTCCTCGGCCGGGCGCGCGAGCCGGTGGATCTCGTCGATGAAGAGCACGTCGTGCTCCTGGACGGCCGAGAGGATCGCGGCGAGGTCCCCCGCGTGGGTGATGGCGGGGCCGGACGTCAGCCGGAGGGAGCCGGACACCTCGTTCGCCACGATCATCGCGAGCGTGGTCTTGCCCAGTCCCGGTGGGCCCGACAGGAGGACGTGGTCGGGCGCGGCTCCGCGCGCGGTGGCGGCGGCGAGCACGAGCGCGAGCTGGTCCCGGACGACCCGCTGGCCGATGAAGTCCGCGAGACGCCGCGGGCGCAGGGCGGCCTCGGCCGCACGCTCGACGTCGTCGGCACCAGTGGTCATCGGGTCGTCGTCCGCCCGCCCGGTCGCTGCGGGGCCCACGCCCGGGGAGCCGGTCCCGCCCTCGGCGCCCGTTCCCTCAGCCACGGCGTCCTCCACCGAGGTGGGTGAGGGCGGCACGGAGCAGGCCGGGGACGTCACCGTCCGCGGGCGCGTCCTCGGCGGCGAGCACCGCGTCGACCGCCCCCGTCGCCTGGGCGTCGCTCCAGCCGAGCGTCGTCAGGGCGGCGACGACCTCGCCGACGTGCGCGCCCGGCTTCTCCGGCTCGGCGGTGGTCGCACCGGGGTCGGTGGAGGACTCTCCCGCCGGCCCGAGCCGGTCACCGATCTCGAGGACGATGCGCTGCGCGCCCTTCTTCCCGATGCCGGGCACCCGCTGGAGCGCCGTGAGGTCCTCGTCCGCGACAGCGCGCCGCAGCTGGTCCGGGCTCAGCACCGCGGTCATCGCCAGCGCGAGCCGCGGTCCCACGCCGGAGACGGTCTGCAGGGTCTCGAAGACGTCGCGCTCCTCCTCGTCGGCGAACCCGAACAGGGTGAGCGAGTCCTCGCGCACGACCAGCGAGGTCGCCACGCTGGCCTCCGCGCCCTCGCGCAGTCCCGCGAGGGTCCCGGGCGCGCACTGGACGCGCATCCCCACCCCGCCGACAACGATCTCGGCGTCCTGCAGCGAGACGCGTCCGACCGTGCCGCGCAGCGATGAGATCACCGGTGGTGCACCTTCCTCGATCGACGTCCCCCGGCCACGCATCGGTCGGCGGTCCCGGGGTGCACCGGGCGCCCGACGGCGCACCCGTGCCAGAACATGTGTTCGACACCCTACCGTCGTTGGGCGACGGCACCCGCCCGACGCGCCAGGCGCTCGGCGTCGGCCCAGGCGCGCTGCGCGGGCGTGAGCCCGGCGCCCGCGGCGTCGGGCAGCATCCCGGCCCCGCCGTGCTGGGCGGTGGCGGTCCCCCGGCCCGGGACCGTCGCCCCGCCCCGCCACGCGTGACAGATGGCGAGCGCGAGCGCGTCGGCGGCGTCCGCGGGCCGTGGAGCCGCCTCGAGACGGAGGATCCGGCGCACCATCTCCTGGACCTGCTTCTTTCCCGCGCGACCGTCCCCGGTCACGGCCGCCTTGACCTCGCTCGGCGTGTGCAGGGCGAGGGCGGTTCCGGCACGCGCGGCCCCGAGCATCGCCACGCCGGCGACCTGCGAGGTTCCCGTGACGGAGCGGACGTTGGCCTGGGCGAACACGCGCTCGACCGCCACGACGTCGGGCCGGTGCTCCGCGAGCACGGCGTCCAGCCGGTCGGCGACCGCGAGGAGGCGGAGGTGCGGGTCCTCGTCCGCCGGGGTGCGCACGACCTCGACGTGCAGGAGCTCGACCTCGCGCCCCCCGCCGCGCTCGACGAGGCCGAGGCCGCAGCGGGTGAGGCCGGGGTCGACTCCGAGGATGCGCACGTCCCCACTGTCGCACCCCGGCTCAGACGAGGCGGACAATCCCCCGCGCCAGCGTGGCGAGAGCCCCGGCCCAGGCGACCGCCAGTGTCAGCGTCCGGGCCCGCCCGGACGGCACGCGCGCCGCGAGCTTCCCGGCCGCCGGGACCACCGCGATCACGGTGGCGGCGAGCAGGGCGACGACCCACCACGGCGGGAGCTCGGACGCGGGGGCGGCGCCGAGGACGAGCTTGAGCGTGACGGACAGGACGCCCATCGTGAAGAACGTCGGCTGCATCGACGCGGCGAACGAGGTCTGGGACCACCGGGAGAGCCGGGAGTACATCACCATCGCCGGGCCGGCGACCCCGGCCGTCGTGTTGAAGAACCCCCCGATCGCGCCCGCCACCCCGGCGGCGAACGGCCCGCGCACGGGTGGGAGCCGGTCGAGCGCCGAGGCGAGGACGGTGCCGAGCAGGCCGAGCACGAGGATCGAGCCGACGGAGATCTCGAGCCAGGCCAGCGGCAGCTCGCGCACGACGATCGCCGCCGGGACCGCGCCGATGACCGCGCACGGCAGCAGGACGCGCAGCCGCCGCCAGTCGAACCCGGTGCGCATGGCGCGCCAGATGACGAGGGCGGAGACGGTGGTGGTCGCGTTGGTCAGCCACACGCCGGCGACCGGCCCGATGAGGAGCGCGAGGACGGGCGCCACCACGAGGCCGACTCCCATCCCGGACACGCGCTGGAGCGTGGCGCCGATCGCCACGGCGAGCACCGCGACGACGATCTCGAGCGGGCTCACCGGTCGCGCACGTCCCGGTCGCGCGCGTCCCGGTCGCGCACGTCCCGGTCGCAGGACCGGCCCGGAGCCGGCGCGACCTCCGACGTGCCGCGGACGGCTCAGTCCTCCGTGTCGAGCTCGGCGAGCACCTCGTCGGGGATGTCGACGTTGGAGCTGACGTTCTGCACGTCGTCGAGGTCGTCGAGCGCGTCGATCAGCCGCATGACCTTCTGCGCGCCCTCGGCGTCGACCGTGACCTCCATCGACGGGACGAACTGCGACTCGGCCGAGTCGTAGTCGAGGCCCGCGTCGACGAGGGCGGTCCGCACGGCGACGACGTCCGTCGCCTCGGAGAGGATCTCGAAGCTCTCGCCCTGGTCGGTGACCTCCTCCGCCCCCGCGTCGAGCACGGCCGCGAGGACGTCGTCCTCGGTCACGCCCTCGGCCTTGGGCACGACGACGACGCCGCGCCGGTTGAACAGGTACGCGACCGAGCCAGGGTCGGCGAGGTTGCCGCCGTTGCGGGTGAAGGCGACGCGGACGTCCGAGGCCGCGCGGTTCTTGTTGTCCGTCAGGCACTCGACGAGCAGGGCCACTCCGCCGGGTGCGTAGCCCTCGTACATGATCGTCTCGTAGTCGGCGCCGCCCGCGAGCTCGCCGGAGCCGCGCTTGACGGCGTTGGTGATGTTGTCCCCGGGGACGGAGTTCTTCTTCGCCTTCTGGATCGCGTCGAACAGCGTCGGGTTGCCGGCCGGGTCACCACCTCCCGTGCGGGCGGCCACCTCGATGTTCTTGATGAGGCGCGCGAAGAGCTTGCCGCGCTTGGCGTCGATCGCGGCCTTCTTGTGCTTGGTCGTCGCCCACTTGGAGTGTCCCGACATCGTGTCTCCCTCGCTCGGCTCTCGCTGCAGGTCCGCGGTCGGTGAGCTGTCGTCACCGAGCGTCGTCGGCGCCTGGTCCGTCGGGCATCGTACCTGGCACCCGACGCCGGTCCGCCGCGCGGCGGAGCGCGGCGCGCGGTCCGGGGCACCGTCCGTCGTGCGTGCCGGCCGTCCACGTCACCGGGACGCGGCCGTCAGTGAGTCCTGGTCGCTCAGTCGTCCTGGACGAGGTGCGGCCGCGTCCCGTCCCAGCCCGAGGCCACGCGGCGGTGGAGGTCGGGGAGCTCGCTCGGGTAGACGGTGGCGCCGCCGGCCACGAGAGCGTCGAGCTCGTCGGGGCTGAACCAGCGCATCTGGTCGAGGACGTCGCGCTCGAGCTCGGTCCAGCCGGCCTCGTCCGTGCCCGGTCGCCGGCCCGGGACGCGTGCGACGAAGAAGACCTCGTCCTGGCGCACGGTGCGGCGCACGAACCGGAACGTCGCGCTCCTCGTGGCCACCGGGCCGAGCAGGTCCTCGGCCGCCACTGTCAGGCCCGACTCCTCGCGCACCTCGCGGACGGCAGCCGTGCGGTCGTCCTCGCCGGTCGCGATTCCGCCGCCGACGGTGAACCACCAGCGGTGGTCGTCGTCGTCGCCGTCGTGCCCCTCGACCAGCAGGAGCGCCCCGTCGTCGTCGAGCAGGAGAACCCGGGCGCCGCGCCGGAACGGGATGCCGTCGGGACCCGGCACCCACTCCTCACCGAGGTCGGCCGGGGGGAGGTCGGCGGCAGGCTCGTGATCAGCCACGGAGGAACACCGCCCGGTCTGCCACGGCGCGCCGGAGGAGGGCGGACTCCTTGGCCTGGTGGTCGCGCCCCTGGCGGCCGGCGCGGGCCCGGCGCCGGCCCAGCGCCAGCTCGACGGCGGCCTGCTGGAAGTCGATCATCGCGCTGCGCTGGGGGCCGCCCCGCCCGCCCGCCCAGCGCACGGCGTTCTTCCGGGCCCCGGTGGACGTGAGCATCTGGACCTCGAACGGGGCGAACCACCCGGCGGCGGCGTAGTCGCGCAGCCCGGACTCGATCGCGCGTCGCTCCCGGTGGCGCAGCCACAGCACGAGGGCGATGAATGCGCCGAAGAGCGGGATCTGGAACGAGACGAACACCTGGAAGAAGGAACCGCTCACCGAGGTGTAGTTCCACAACCCGTGCAGCACCACCGAGGCGATCCAGCCCGGGACCACGAGCAGCCAGCGCCCGGGCCGGTCGGACTGCGAGGCGATGCCGAGCGCGAGGCCCATGCACACGGTGAACATCGGGTGGGCGAACGGGGTCATCAGCCCGCGCTGGACGAAGACCGCGGTGATCGAGTCCCAGTAGGTGAGGAAGTACTGGATGTTCTCCACGGCGGCGAATCCTGAGCCGACGGCGAGCGAGTAGACGACGCCGTCGACGAGTCCGTGGAACTGGCCGCGCCCGAGGAGCACGACGACGACGAGCCCGAGACCCTTCATCGACTCCTCGGTGAGCGGGGCGCTGACGACGGCCGTGAGGGCCGCCGCACGCTCGAGGCCCTGGTCCTCGGCGACGACCACCTGGAACAGCGAGTTGCCGGTCGCGGCGACGGCGGTGGCGACGCCTGCGCCCCAGGCCACGGCGACGATGAGGAGACCGCGCGGCTCCGGCTCCCACGCGTCGATCCACCGCACGAGGAGGAGCATCGCGACGAACGGGACGATCGCGAGGGCGACGGCCACGAGGATCTGGCCGGCACCCGAGGCGCCGCCGACGAGGCGCGGGAGGATCCACGCCAGACCCCCGACGGCAATCGCGACGGCGACGATCTCGGTGACGGTGAAGGCGCGGGAGCGGCGACGCGGGACGGGCCAGGCTGCGGGTGGCGGACCGTAGGACCCGGGACCTGGCGCGATGCCCATGTGCTGACTCACCGGGACACCCTACGAGGGACCCGGGTCTCCGTCCGACGACCGGGGCGGGGAGGTCTCGCCGGGGGTGCCCACGACCCGGCGGTAGACCTCCTCGACCCGGGCGGCGACGACGGACCAGTCGTACCGTTCGACCGCCCGGGCGGCCCGGGCGGCGCGCTCGAGGGCCGCGGTGCGCTCCGACAACGCCTCGCCGACGCGGTCGGCGAGATCGGCCGGGTCGTCGCGGCGGGCGAGGAGCCCGAGCGGGGCGGGGTGCGCCCCGAGGATCGCCGTGAAGGCCGGCAGGTCCGTGGCGACGACGGGTGCCCCGGCCGCCATCGCCTCGAGCAGGACGATCCCGAAGCTCTCGCCTCCGGTGTGCGGGGCGACGAACACGTCGGCGCCCCGCAGGAGCCGGACCTTCTCGTCCTCGCTCACGCGGCCCCGGACGTCGACGCGCCCGGCGGCGGCCGTTCCGGCGGTGTCGGCCGTGCCGGTCGTGCCGTCGCCGCCGTGCCCCGGGTCGAGGCGGCTGGCCAACGCCTCGACGGCCCGGTCGCCGCCTGGGCCCGCGACGACGAGGGTGGCTCCCGGGTGGGCGGCCCGGATCCGCGGCCACGCCTCGGCGAGGACGCGGAACCCCTTGCGCGGCTCCTCCGCGCGGCCGAGGAAGAGCACGCGCGGACCGCGGACCGGCGCCTCGCCGTCGGCCGGGGCGCCGACACGGTCCGCGGCGGGACCCGGGTGCTCGAGCGCACGACGCTCGTCGTCGTCGGCCGGCCCGTCGCCGGGTTCGGGGGCGGGACGCGGGTCCACGACCGCGCCACGCTCGTCGTCGTCGGCATCCGCCTCCCGAGGCCGGAACGCGGCGACGTCGAGGCCGTTGGGCACGACCTCGCACTCCGCCCCGAGCCAGCGGCTCTGGGTCCGGGCGGCCTCCTCGGACACGGCGATCCGGGCGGCGATCCCGCGCAGGTGCCGGCGCTGGAGCGCGGCCAGCGGCCCGAGGCGGTCGACGCGGTCGATCGCTGCGTGGAACGTGGCGACGACCGGGACGCCCTCGGCCCGGGCCGCGCGCAGGGCGAAGGCCGACGCCGAGGGGACGGTCGGCTCGTGGACGTGGAGCACGTCGAGCCCGCTCTCCCGCACCCAGCGGCGGGCGCGCCGCGCGGCGGCCGGGTGCGGGGCCACGTTCGCCACGGAGCCGTTGAAGCGGACCGGCAGCGACCGGCCGGCGACCTGCTCGTCCGTGCCTCGCGGCCGGCGTCCCGGCGCGAAGGTGACGACCTCGTGGCCGCGGGAGCGCAGCGCGGCGGCGAGCTGGCGGACGTGTACGTCGACCCCGCCGGGGTGCGCGACGTCGTACGGGTGCGCGATGCCGATCCTCACGCGAGACCGCCGGCGGCCCGCGCCTCCCGCGCGCGACCGGCGGCGAGCCGTTCGGCGTCGAGGTCCTCGACGAAGACCCGCTGGAGCATGTGCCACTGCTCGGGGTGCCGGAGCAGGAACGGCTCCGCCACCTCGACCCACGCGCGGGTCAGCGCGACGACGTCGGCGCGGTCGACGGGCCTGGTCGGCGAGGAGCCCGGCCGCGTGCCCGCTCCGCCGCCGGCACCGGAACCGGCACCGGAACCGGCCGCGGACCGCCCGGGCGCGATCCCCGGCGCCTCGGCCGGCGCACTGAACTCGGTGACGATCCCCCACCGCGAACCGGCGCGCCGTGCCCGCTCGCCGTCGAGGCGCTCGTGCCGGATGGTGATGACGACGAGCGGGGCGTCGAGCGCGAGCGCCAGGGCCGCGGGACCGGCGGCGACGAGGACGGGCCGCCCGGCCACCTCGGCCTCGACGCCCGTGCGGCCGAGGTCCCGGTCGGCGAGCAACGGGACCAGGTGGGGCCGGGTCGGCGCCAGCTCGGTGAGCCGGGGCAGGACCGGTGACCCGTCGTCGACGACGATCGTCATGCCGAGCTCGGTGCGCAGGCGGACGAACTGCTCGTGCAGGGCGTCGGGCTGCAGCCGCTCGGCGACGGTGAGCACCGGCGCCATCGCGAGGCAGGACCAGGCGCCGGCGAGGTCCCAGTTGCCCGCGTGCAGAAGGGCGGCGACGACGGGCCGTCCGGCGTCGAAGGTCGGCTGGACGTTCTCCCGGTGGACGTCGCGGAACCGGGCGAGGACCTGCTCGTCGGTCAGTCGGCCGAGCGTGAGGGCCTCGGCGAAGTAGCGCAGGTAGCCGCGCATGTTGGCCCGGACGGCGCGGCGCAGCTGGGGCGGTGTGAGGTCGGGGCGCAGGCGCGCGGTGTGGGCGGCGATGCGGCGCGTGCGCTCCGACGGCAGGGAGCCCGCGATGCTCCCCGCGGCGCCGACGATCCGGTCGACGACCGGTTCCGGCGTGCGCGCGACCAGCCGCGCGGCCGCGGGGAGCAGCCGGATGGGGTCGAGGCTCACGAGGCCTCCGTGGACCGGCGGGCCTGCGCGCGCACCTGGGCGACCCGCTGCCCGGCGGTGACGAACGACGCCAGCGCCGTCAGTGCGAGGACCGTCGTCAGCACCCAGGCGGGCGCGCCGAGCCCGTGCACGAGGACGCCGGCGAGGACGAGGACGAGCCGGTCGGCGCGCTCGGCGAGCCCGCCGCCCACCGCGAAGCCCTCGGCCTCGCCCCGGGCCTTCGTATACGGCACGAGCTGGTCGGCGACGAGGGCGGCGAGCGCGGCGACCACCAGGGCGTCGCCCTGGTCGCCGGGGACGTGCCGCAGGGCGTAGACGACGATCGACCCGAGCAGTACGGCGTCGACGAGCCGGTCGGTCGTCGCGTCGACGAACGCGCCGAAGGGCGACACGGTCCCCGTGGCGCGCGCGACCTGGCCGTCGAGGGAGTCGACGAGCACGACGACGCCGAGCACGAGCGCGCCGATCCACAGGTGGCCGGTCGGGATGAGAGCGAGGGTGATCGCGACGGTCAGCGCCCCGCCGGTCACGGTGACGGCCGTGGCCGGTACCCGGCGACGCACGAGCGCCCGGGTGACCGGAGCCAGCATCGCCTCCGTGATCCCACGGCCGCTCGAGGACAGCATCAGGGCCTCGGTCCTGATCTAGCCGGGTCGGCGGACGTCCGGGGGTCGTCGTCGGGCTGTTCGTCGTCGTACACCTCGTCGTCCCAGGCGTCCGCGAGCAGGGTGCGGGTCTCGGACAGCAGCTGGGGCACGGCCTTGGTGCGGGCGACGATCGGCAGGAAGTTGGCGTCGCCGGCCCACCGGGGCACCACGTGCTGGTGGATGTGCGCGGCGATGCCCGCCCCCGCGACCGCGCCCTGGTTCATCCCGAGGTTGAAGCCGGCCGGCGAGGACACGCCGCGCAGCACCCGCATCGCGCGCGCCGAGAGTCGGCCGATCTCGTCCCGCTCGGCGACCGTGAGGTCGGTGAGGTCGGCGACGTGCCGGTAGGTGCACACGAGCAGGTGGCCGGGGTTGTACGGGAAGAGGTTGAGCACGACGTACGCGTGCTCGCCCCGGTGGACGACGAGCCCGTCGGCGTCGTCGCGGGTGGGTGTCGCGCAGAACGGGCACGCCGCCGACTCCCCCGTGCGCGGGCGCACGTCTCCGCCGGTGTCGCCGACGTAGACCATCCGGTGCGGCGTCCAGAGCCGCTGGAGGGCGTCGGGCACGCAGGGCTGCGCGAGGGGGTCCTCGACCTCGTCGGCGCTCACGATCGGCTCAGGCTCCCGCCGGGGCCCCGGCGTCGGAGGAGGCGTCGGCCGCGCCCCCTGCCGAGGCGTCCTCCGAGGCGTCGTGCGGTGCCGCCGGGTCGGCGTTCACTCGCGAGCGGATGTGGGCGACGATCTCGGCAACGGCGTCGTCGACGGGCACCTGGTTGCGCTGGCTGCCGTCGCGGTAGCGGAAGGACACAGCGCCCGCCTCCTCGTCCTCGCCGCCGGCGATGAGGACGAACGGGGCCTTGACCTTCGCGGCGTTGCGGATCTTCTTGCCGAACCGGTCGTCGGACAGGTCGAGGTCGACCCGGACACCCTCGGCGCGGAGCTTGTCCGCCACCGAGGACAGGTGCCCCTCGAAGGCCTCCGCCACGGGGATCCCAAGGACCTGGACCGGGGAGAGCCAGGCCGGGAAGGCGCCCGCGTAGTGCTCGAGCAGGACGCCGAAGAACCGCTCGATCGAGCCGAAGAGCGCACGGTGGATCATCACCGGCCGCTGCCGCGAGCCGTCGCCGGCCGTGTACTCGAGCTCGAACAGCTCGGGCTCGAAGAAGTCGAGCTGGATGGTGGACAGCTGCCAGGTGCGGCCGATCGCGTCCTTGGCCTGGACGGAGATCTTCGGCCCGTAGAACGCCGCGCCGCCCGGGTCGTCGACGAGCTGGAGACCGGACTCGGTCGCGACCTCCGCAAGCGTGCGGGACGCGTCCTCCCAGGTCTGCTCGTCGCCGACCGACTTCTCCGGGTTGCGGGTCGAGAGCTCGAGGTAGAAGTCGTCGAGCCCGTAGTCCTTCAGCAGGTCGAGGACGAAGGTGAGCAGACCGGACAGCTCCTCCTTCATCTGCTCGCGCGTGGTGTAGATGTGCGCGTCGTCCTGCGTGAAGCCGCGCGCCCGGGTGAGGCCGTGGACCACACCGGACTTCTCGTACCGGTACACGTGCCCGAACTCGAACAGCCGCATGGGCAGCTCGCGGTACGAGCGGCCGCGCGAGCGGTAGACGAGGTTGTGCATCGGGCAGTTCATCGGCTTGAGGTAGTAGTCCTGGCCCTGCTTGGTCACCTGACCGTCGGCGCCGACCTCCTCGTCGATGTGCATCGGCGGGTACATGCCGTCGGCGTACCACTCGAGGTGCTTGGAGGTCTCGAAGAGGTTCTTCTTCGTGATGTGCGGGGTCTGGACGAACGAGTAGCCGGCCTCGACGTGGCGGCGACGCGAGTACTCCTCCATCTCCATGCGGATCATCGCGCCCTTGGGGTGGAACACCGGCAGGCCGGACCCGATCTCGTCCGGGAAGGAGAACAGGTCAAGCTCGGAGCCGAGCCGGCGGTGGTCGCGGCGCTCCGCCTCGGCGAGCCGGTCGAGGTAGGCGGTGAGCTCGGGCCTCGTCGGCCACGCGGTGCCGTAGATGCGCTGGAGCTGCGGGTTCTTCTCCGAGCCGCGCCAGTACGCGGCGGCCGATCGCATGAGCCTGAAGCCGTTGCCGATGAGCCTCGTGCTCGGCAGGTGCGGGCCCCGGCACAGGTCGCCCCAGGCCACCTCTCCCCCGCGCCGCACGTTGTCGTAGATCGTCAGCTCGGCGCCGCCGACCTCGACGCTCGCGCCCTCGGCCACCTGGGTGCCGTCCTCGGCGGCCCCGCCCGAGCCGGGACCGCCGGCGAGCGCGACGAGCTCGAGCTTGTACGGCTCCCCGGCCAGCTCGGCGTTCGCTTCCTCGAGGGTGACGACGCGGCGCACGAAGGTCTGCCCCTCCTTGACGATGCGCCCCATCACCTTCTCCAGCTCCTTGAGCTGCTCGGGCGTGAAGGGCTCGTCGACGTCGAAGTCGTAGTAGAAGCCGTCCGTGATCGGCGGGCCCACGCCGAGGCGGGCCTCCGGGTTGACCTGCTGGACCGCCTGGGCGAGCACGTGGGCCGCGGAGTGCCGCAGGATCGAGAGTCCGTCCGGGCTGTCGATCGTCACGCCCTCGACGACGGCGCCGTCCGGCAGCGTCCCGAGGTCGGTGACGAGGTCGCGCAGCTCACCGTCCACCCGGAGGGCGACGACGTCGCGACGGTCCGCGAAGTGGTCGGCACCCGTCGTCCCCGTGGTCACCTCGAGCAGCTCGTCGTCGAGGCGGACGGACACGGGCGCTGCAGACATGCGGGGCTCCTAGGAACGGGGACGGGTGCCGGCCCATGCTACCGACGCCCGGGCAGCAGTACCCGTGCATATCGCCCACGCGAGCCGGTGACCTCGGGGGACGATCGGGGCGGCAGGGACACGACGAACGGGGAGCTGGATGACGACGCGACCGGCGAGGGCCACGACGACGGACAGGCGGCCACCCCGCACGAGGCTCGCGGCGCTCGGCGTCCTCGGGGCCGTGCTCGTGCTCGCAGCATGCGGCGACGACGTCGCGGACCCCACCGGGACCGCGCCGACGGAGCCCGAGAGCCTGACCACGGTCGGGACCGGCGTCGGCGGCTGGAGCGAGGAGCCCGACCCGATCGGCGACGTCCCCGTCGACGAGATCACCGCTCTCATCCGGACCCAGGACGAGTACGACGCGTGGCTCGACGGCCTCCCGTCCCCCGAGATCGAGACCGAGACCCTGACCGCGGACGTCGACTTCGACACCTCCGTCGTCCTCACCTACGCCCAGCCGGTCTGCGACGAGTCCCTCCGCGTGGTCACCGACGGGACGGGAGCGGTCGGCGGCCATGCTGTCGCACCGACGGAGCCGGACGAGCAGTTCGAGTGCGAGATGAACTGGTTGCGGATCATCGTCCGCGAGATCACGCTCGACGAGCTCGGGGTCGACTCCGCCGACGACGTGCGGTACGACCCGTCGATCCTCGAGGACTCCTGACGGCCTACGCGGCCGTCGTCGGGACGCGACGGGCGCAGGGTGACGATCGTCATGCGGCTCCCTGGACGGCATCGGAGGGGCGCTCGGCCGGAAACGTCGAAGCCCCCGACCTGTTGGTCGGGGGCTTCGTCCGGTGGGCGATACTGGGATCGAACCAGTGACCTCTTCCGTGTCAGGGAAGCGCGCTACCGCTGCGCCAATCGCCCGAGGTGGCGACGGGATTCGAACCCGTGTGTACGGCTTTGCAGGCCGCTGCCTCGCCTCTCGGCCACGCCACCATGAGGTCCATGCCCCCTCTCGGGGACATGCTCCCACGTGGTGGTGGGACCTCCGAGCGGATGACGGGATTCGAACCCGCGACCCTCACCTTGGCAAGGTGATGCTCTACCCCTGAGCCACATCCGCATCGCACCTGGGCCGCGTGGCAGCCCCTCGTGCGACCAGAACCTTAACCATCGGTCCCGGCAAAACTCAAACCAACCGGGCCTGTCTGGAGGGTGAACGCTGTCACGTCCGTCGAGGTCGTGATCAGGGCCGTCGATCGGATAGAGTTGACGACCGTCCCCGTCGCGCGAGCGGCAGGGCGCGGGCGATTGGCTCAGTGGTAGAGCGCCTCGTTCACACCGAGGAGGTCACTGGTTCGAACCCAGTATCGCCCACCAGTACGAGACTGCCCCTGACCTGCGGAGACGCAGAGTCAGGGGCCGTTCTCGTTGGTCCGCGTGTCCCACACGTGTCCACGGTCGGCCCCCCGATGAAGGGGACCCGCAATGAGCACCACGACCACGACGACCACGACCCGCCCGAAAGTCCCGCCGATCGTCTGCCAGCCTTGGTGTCGCGACGGCGACGGGCACGTCGACGAGGTCCACGTCGACGACCAGCGTTGCCAGTCTGAGGACGACAGCACGGTCCGCAGCCTCGCCCCGAAGTGGGACGACGTCAACGGGGGTTGGCACGCCCGGCAGGTGGACGTCTTCTGCTGGGCCGGGCCTCGCGAGCCGGCGGCCGTCGTGCTCTACCAGGCTGACGACGTCGAGCTGCGCTTCACGGCCGCCGAGGCTCGGGCGCTGGCCCGGTCGATCGCGGAGACCGCGGACCTGCTTGAGGGGACGGACCGATGATCACCACGGCCACGATCCCGACGCACCGACCCTGGTGCGACCCCGACGTGTGCACGACCGACGACGGGGTGTGGACGATCCACCGATCCACGCCAGTCAGGCTCTCCTACCGCGGAGGGTCCCTCGAGGCGTATGTCTCCGACGTCGAGAACCACGACGGTCACGAGCCCGACGAGCCGGTCGGTGTATGGCTCGAGGGCGGCGCACAGGACGTCATCACGGCCGCGCAGGCACGCGAGATCGGGACCACCCTCCTCGCGCTCGCCCAGCAGGCCGAGGACGCCGTCGCAGCGGGCCGCTGAGGGTCGCCCAGGGGTACGCGCTTCTGTGTACCCCTGGGCCTCCCTGAGCGGCTCGCGCATAGCTGCGCCGCCAGATAGCGTCATGGCTCCTGGCACCAACTCGACGAGGAGACGCCATGCAGACCCGCAGAGAGGCTTTGAACGAAGCCCGAGCCAATATCGGCAACGGGACAACAACGGCTGCCGAACTGTCCGAGCGTGCGCATTCCGACGAGATCCGTCAGCTCGCCAAGGCGGTGCACCAGATCGGATATGGAGCCCAGCAGATCGCGTTGGCGCTCACGGACCCGAAGATCAACGACCTAGATCTCGACCGTCGATTCTGAGCCTCACCAGTCCAATGCGGGGCTGAGGTCTCCGAGGGTGCTCGCCGAGCCGGCCCACCGGTTCCCGGTCACGGTGACGTACCGGTCGCGGCTGTAGGTCTCGACGCTGACGCCGTTCACGGTGCGCACGGTCCCCGGGGCCTCGGGGAGCAGTCCGAGGACGTGGAGCCCGCGGCCCGAGGGCGAGATCTCCACGTAGGTCCGCGGCAGGGATGCCAGGAGCTCGGCGGCCGCCGGGTCGAGCCGGCCACGGGTGTCGAGGACGTGGTCGAGGTCGAGCGCACCGATCCCGTCACCGAGGACGAAGCCGATGCCGTCGCCCCGGGTCGAGCTCTTCACGGCCGTGTGCGACGTCCAGGTCGTCGGGTCGGTGACCGAGGCGGCGAAGCCGGCGACCGTGACGGGGCGCTTGCCGAACCGGCGGACCCACCGGTCCCGTGAAGTCAGCTCGACCGGGAGGCGGCCGGCGCGCTCGTATCGCTTCCGGCAAGCCTCGGTGCAGTACTTCCGCGGGCGCCCGCGACCACCGATCGGCAGAGGTTCGGAGCACTGCATGCAGGTGAGGACCACGCGCCCCATACTACCGCAGAGCGTCCGCTTATTCACGCTTGACCTGCGTAAACGCAGGCCCGTCCATCGTCGCAAGGATCTAGGACCTCGAAGAGTCTCGGAGGGGCGCGCCGGTGGTCCGGGGAGCGAAAGTGGCTCAGATCGGCGCACAGGAGGCTCGTCGGGCCCGAGAAAAACGAGGGAGCGCCGCATGCAGTTTCGGAACTGCTATCCGGCGGTAGGAGGGCGACCGAGGGGCGGGGGGTCACCCCCCACCCTCGTCGGCGGTCGGTGCTCGCTCACCATACTTCGGCGGCGCGAGCTCGTCGCGTTCCTCGTCGTCGCGTCGACGAACATCGCGTCGACGAACATCGCGTCAGCGCGGACGACTCGACCGAACGGACTCACTGAGTCACGTCCGGCCGAGTCGCCGTCGTGCGCTGGTCGGGTCATCGCTGGAGGTGATCGCTCTCCGACCATCGTTCCGCGACGCGTTCACCCGGGTTCGCTTCACGGTGACGTTGACGCACGATCCCCGGCTCGGCGGCCGGGAGTTGGTGGAGGCTCACGCCGCGGGTGGGTCGGGGGCGTCGTCCCCGGACCCGACGTGGCTCTCACCCGCGACGGGGTGGAGCCTGATCGCGTGCCCGGCGGCGACGAGGTGGTCGGCGCGGGCGGCCGGGATGATCCCTACTTCCCCGACGGTGTGCCGGCCGTTCGTGCGGAGGTACTGCACTTCGACGTTCGTCATCTCGATCTCCTATCGGCTGTACGGGTAGATGACCCGCCGGTCACGCTGGCGGGCCTGGTCGGCGGCATCCACCACGCTGGTGGGGTCGGCGGCCTCGGCCCGGGCGGCCTCGGTCTCGGTGTAGATGCCCGGGGTGGACCCGCCCTGGGCGATGTGGACGAAGCCGGCGAGGGTGTCGTCGGGGCGTCCGCGGTGTCCCATCGACGTGTCCCACTCCCAGCACGACGTCTCCCGTTCGGTGGCCGCGATGCAGCGCAGCCGGCGCAGCTGGATGGCGACGGAGTGTGCCTGACGCAGTCGTGCATACGCGCGCTGTGCCTCGACCCGGCCCGTGAGCAGGGCGTCGGAGTTCCGGTCGCCGGGCCGGATCGTCGCCGCCATGCTGGCCGGGATGTCGGCCAGCACGCGGGCGGCGAGCTCGTCCACCACGGGGCGCAGGATCTCGGTGACCCACCGGTCTTCGAGCTCGGCGAGCGCGGTGCGCGCCCGAGATGCCAGGCGCGCGCGGGCCTTGGTGTAGATGCCGTGCAGGGCGCTGGACCGGTCGGCGGCGAGCGTGGCGGCCACCGCCGCGGAACGGACCTCGTCCACGCCGATGGTGCCCTCGGCGTACTTCTGTGCCGTCGTCGTGGTGAGTGCGTCCGAGCCGGCCAGGTCGGCGGTCGCGGTCGTGGCGATCTCCCGGTCGCGCTCGGCGAGCTTGCGCGCCGCGGCGATCTCGGGGTGGTCGAGGTTGCAGCCGAGCTCGTCGAGGGTGTCGAGCAGCTGCATCATCGACTTCATGTCGGGGCGGGGCTTCTCTCTCAGGTCGAGAATCATGGGTCGCTCTCCTGTCAGTAGTTGCCGAACATGCGACGCGCGAGGCCGTCGAGGTCGGTCGGCTCGGGGGCGGGCTCGGGCTCGGGCAGCTCGAGGTGTCCGTAGCGCTCGCCGAGCCGGCCGAGGGCGTCCTCGGCCTCCCGACGGGCAGCGAGGAAGTCGCCGGTCTCCCGGTGGGCGTTGATCTTCCGCGCGGCGCTGGTGACCTCGGCGCGGGCGGCGACCGGGATCGTGTCCAGCTCGGCCTTCGTGGGCGTACCGCCCGACGAACCGAGGTCGTGCAGCAGCTGGTTGAGCGGGTGCTCGCGGGTCCGCCAGTTCGGCGGGGTGGGGTCGTAAGGCATGTCAGTTCTCCTCTTGTGCGGTCCGACGCCGGGCGGCGACGGAGGTCTGTGGGGTCAGGGCGTGCGCCGCGCGCCGGATGGCGTCGGCACGTTCGGTCGCGGTCAGGGCCGCGGGGATCCGGTCGGAGACGAGAGCGCCGTCGACGCGGAACGGGCTCGGGATGCCGCTGGCCGGAACCACCGGCTTCACGGCCGGTTCCTGCGGCGGGCGCCCCGGCCCGCGGACCCGACGCCGGCCGGGGTTCGCGCTACGGGCGGTCACCAGGTGCTCGCCTTCTCGCCGGCGCCGAAGCACGTGCACCGGACGGTCGCGGGGTACGCGAGCTCGCGGCCGCACCGCGGGCACGTGGTGTCCGCCTCGGGCTCGTCCCACGGCCACGGCGGGAGATCAGTCGGGATCGGGATCATGCGGTCCTCCGTCGGGTCTGTCGTCTCTCGGTGGGGGTTAGGCCGCCCCAGACGCCCACGGGCTCGTGGAACGTCAGGGCGTAGTCGCGGCACCGGTCCAGCAGCGGGCAGTCGGCACACAGCCGGGCGACGAACCGGGCGTCGTCGGCGTCCTCCGTCGTCCACAGCGGGTCCGGGTTCGTCAGGCACGGAACGTCGCGATGGTCGGCCGCCGCGATCTCCGCGAGCAGCCGGGCGTGCGCGGCGAGCTGGTCCTCGGTCGCGGTCATGGGCAGCGGGGTCGTCATGCGGCACTCCCGGTGTCGCAGGACGGGTGTGTGCCCGTGCCGTCGTCGAACGCGAGGGCGGTCCCGCAGACCGAGCAGGTGGTCGCGGCCTGCGGTTCCCCGCGTGTCTCGCCAGGAAGGGCGACATCCGCGACAAGCGCGACACTGGACTGTTTGCCCTGGTCAGAGGTCTGATCGGTGTCGCGGATCGTGTCGCGCTTCTCCGCGGGTGTCGCGGAATCCGCGACAGCTTCCGCAACGCTGTGACCTGCGATGTCGCCCGTGTCGCGGATGTCGCGCTTCTCCGGGGAACCTGTAGGCAGGTACCGCTGCCAGGCATCCCAGAGGTCTTCGCGCCGGTACCCCTTCCGCACTCCGAACGGGGTGCGGACGTCGGTCGAGCTCGCGCCGTAGCCGGTGAGCATCTGGGCCAGCTTGCGCGGCTTGAGCCCTTCGCCGTACAGGTCGGCCCACGGGGCTTCGTCGAGCTCGCCCAGGGCGGTGAGGATGTCCGCGGTGGACATCACCGACTCCCCCGCCGGCCATACCGAGCGCAGGTCCCCGAGCAGCCGTACCCCGAGGCTCACGCTCGAGGCCGGCTTGTCGGCCACGAACTGCAAGCACGCGGCACGTGCCCGCTCGGGCCACGATCCGCCGGCCGCGTCGGCGACCATGATCAGCGGCTCCCACACGTCCGCGTCCCTGTCCTCCACGCCCTCGGGCATCGACGGGTAGACGAGCTCACCGGTCGACCCGGCCCACTCGGACAGCCGGCCCTGGATCGCCTCGCCGGTCGGGCGGTGGAGGCGGTCGCGCCAGGGCTCGACCCGCTCTCCGGGCGCGCGGCGCTTCATCGGCAGGACGATGGACCTCGACATCAGGGTGTCGGGCAGGTTCCCCAGCCCGGCCATCGCCACCGGGGTGAACACGCGGAAGGACTGGACCTCGTCCCTGTTCTTCCCGCCGACCCGCTGGACGACCGCGCCGACCCGATAGCCGTTGTTGATCACGCGCCGCAGATCCTCGGTCCCCTCGGCCTTGGACTTACCGGTGAAGATCGCGTCGACCTCGTCGAGCAGGATGGTCGGCTTCTGCTCGTCGACGATCCGGAAGAACGCCGACATCGACAGGTCCAGCGCGAGCAGCGGGTTCGCGCACAGCACGTCGAGCACCTCGAGCACCCGGGTCTTGCCCGAGCCCGGCTCCGGGGACAGGCACGCCAGCCGGCCGGTCGTCTCGAGCTGGTCGACGAAGTGCGTGTGCGCGGCCCACAGAGCAACAGCGGCGTAGGCATGCTCGGACGGCAGGACGCAGAACCGACGAACGAACGCCTCGAGCTCGTCGAGCACCGCAGACCCGTCCTCCACGACGTTGTCGTGCACGGCCTCGCCCGCACCAGGCTCAACCGCCTCGGGCCACTCCCGGTCCTCGCCGTCCACGTGTTCCACGGACTCCGCGACATGCGCGACGTCCGCGACGTCCCTGCCGACCTCGAACGGGTCTTCTCCACCGGCGGCGTCCTCCGCGGCCGGCTTGTCGAACAGGGAGTAGATGCTCAGCTTGTCGTCGCTCACGCGATCCCCCGATCCGCGAGCAACGCCCGCTGACGAACCGCACGTTCGTGCTCACCACGACGCTCGGCGAGATCGGCATACGGACCTCGGTCGGCAGCACCTCGAGCGGACGCGACCGCGACCCGCTGGATCGCGGCGAGCTCGGACTCCTCTCGCCGGCGACCGACCTCGACCCCGGCGACATAGCCGGCCTCGTACCACTCGAGCGCGATCTCCTGAGCGCGCGGGGCCATCGCCCACAGGTCTGGCGAGATCACCGAACCACCCCCACGGGGACGATGCGCGAGAGCACGATGTGCGCGACGTGGCCCCGGTCCTCGGCGCGACGAACAGCACGTTCGGCGGCCGCGAGAGTGAGGTGCACGCGACGCACGTGCCGGTCGGCGTAGGTGTGCGTGACGACCACGAACGCCCCGTTCGCGCACGCGGCCGCATCCTCGGGAGTGAACGTCGGCAGGGGCGTGGCGACCGGGCCGACGTCGACGGTGGTCGGTAGACTCGATCGCGGGTCGCCACCCTGGAAGTTGTTCCGCTCGCCCTCGGTCTCTCCACCGGGGGCGGCGGTGTTTCTGGGCTCAAGCAACGCGACCACCGCCCACCGCGACGTGACGGTCGATCTGCGCCGCGATCCACGAGGCCGGCGGCAGCATGGCGAACATCGGTCCGGCGGCGACGCAGCCCTCGCCCCCCGGGATCAGCCGGTAGCGGCCGCTGTCCACACCGTCGGCGAGTGCGAGGTCGTACAGGTGTCGGCCCTCGTCGAGCAGGGCCTCGTGGCGCGATGCGCTCATCGGGCACCACCGCCCGTCGTGGGGATGCGGCGGAGCAGGGCGTCGACGTCGTTGAGGTCGATACGCAGCATCCGCTTGCCGACGCGGTAGGCCGGCAGCTCGCCGGCGGCGATCATGCGCCGGATGGTGCGATCGGTGATGCCGAGGTGTTCGGCGGCGACTGCCTGTGACACCCAACGCCGTTCGGTCGGCGTCGACCTGTCGGCGGCGTGCTGTCGGTCGAGGACTGGAGTGCTGGAGGGCATGACTGCCGTCCCCCTTCGGGGTCCGGCGGGTCGCTATCTCTCCCGCGTCCGCACTCTCCAGTGCAAGCGCTACGTACTGACAGACCGGACTCTACCGGTCAGGACTGCACCTGATGCGTAACGGGTCCGCCCGGTGTGTCGCCGAGTACAACGTGCCGGCGTCCCGCGTCGAGGTCCGAGCGGATCGCGGCGACGGTGAGGACGCGCGAGACGTGCGAGACGTGTCGGCAGCTCGTGAGATTCGCCAGCGACGAGGACCCGGCGAGCACTGCGAGATCGTCGAGCGGGATCGCGAAGTCGGTGGTGCTCTCGGGCACTCGGCGCCCGTGCGCGCGCTCCGCCGGGCGGTACAGCAGGTGTGTCCCATCGTTCATGGCGTACACAGCCAGGAGTAGGCAGCCGCGGTTGCTGCCCCGCCGCGCGGACGAGCACCGATACTCGAGCGCTGGACCCCTGCCGTCAGACTTCCGCAGGAGGCGGGCGACGGCTGTCCAGCGGGGCCGCTCGTCCCCGACGCGTCGATTCACGGTCGCCTTGTCTTCCATCACGCTGCACCTCCCCCCGCGAGCTTGGATAGCGCCGCGGCGATCTCGGCATCGCGGCCCTGGGCGACGTGCTGGTATCTCAGCGCGGCGCCCGGGCTCGAGTGCCCGAGCCGGCCCATGAGCTCAGCGAGCGTGGCGCCGGTTTGAGCGGCCAGTACGGCGCCTGTGTGCCTCAGGTCGTGCCAGCGAAGATCGGGCCGTCCTGCGGCCTCCCGGGCGGGATAGAACGACCGGTACAGCGTCGAGGTCGCGAGGTGGCTCTCGCCGTCGGCGGCGGGCCACAGCAGCGCATCCTTGCCCGGGCGGACGTGGTCGTCGAGGTGGTCGCGGATCGCCGGCACCAGGTGCGGCGGGATCGCGACGTCGCGGACGCCGGCCTCGGACTTCGGCGTGCCGACGACCGTCCGCCCGTTGACGCGGACGACCGCCCGGCGGATCCGCAGCAACCCGAGCTTGAGGTCGACGTCGCGACGACGGAGCTCGGCCAGCTCGCCGAACCTCAGCGCGCACCACGCGGCCACGAGCACCATGCTCCGGTACTTCTCCGGCATCGCGACGACGAGGGACTCGAGCTCGGGGAGCGACGCCGGTCGGATCTTCCTCGATCGCTTCGCGGTCCCCGCTCCGCGGATCTGGCACGGGTTCCTCGAGATCAGCTCGTCGCGCTCGGCCTGGCCCATGATCGTACGCAGCAGGGCGTAGGCGTGCGCTCGCATCGTCGGCGTGCTTGTCGCGGTCAGCGTGTGCCACTGGCGCACCTGCGTCGATGTGACGCTGCCGAGGCCGAGGCCGCCGAGCTGCGGGAGGAGCAGGCGGTCGAGCAGGTTCCGGTAATGGGCGCGCGTGCGGGGCTTGAGGTCCCGATCCCGCAGCCACGCCTCCGCGTACTGCCCGAACGACACAACGGCCTTCCTGGCGGCCTCCTGAGCCGCCCGGCGGTCGGCCGGCGAGGTCCACGCTCCCGCCCCGACGAGGCGACGCTCGTCGACGAGCCACGCCTCCGCATCGCCCTTCGTGTCGAACGTCCACGGGGCGTTGTGGCGCAGCGGATCTCCGTTGGGTGCGCGTCGCCCCTCAGGGTCCGTGTACCGCGCCCGGTACCGCCCGCTCGGCAGCTTGGTGATCTGTCCGAACTGTCGTCGCGCCACTGGTGCCGTCCTCAGATCGTGTCCACTACGTGTCCCTTCATAGGCTACTCGTGTCCCCTTGTGTCCGGTGGAGGCGCGCGCTACTGTTCCGAGTATCCGCAGGTTGACGGGCTAGATCGCAGGTCACACCCAGTGACGCGAGTCCGGGAGGTCACTGGTTCGAACCCAGTATCGCCCACCCGTACGGCACGGCCCCTGATCAGCGGACACGCTGCTCGGGGGCCGTTCTCGTCCGTGCCCGACGACGCAGTCCCGTGACGACGAGGACGAGCGCGACGACGACCCATCCGACGATGCCGGCGACCGCGGGGACAGCGGCGTCCGGGGTCCAGACGCGGAGCACGTGCCAGGTCGCGCCCTGGAGGCTCGGGGCGAGTGCGAGCAGCACCACCATCGCGGCGGCGACCACGCCGAGGACGATCCGGCCGGTGCGGCCGCGCGGACGCCCGAGACCGTGCGCGACGAGGGAGAGCACGGCGAGCCCGACGGGCATGAGCAGCACCCAGGGCAGGGCGGAGAGGAACGGGTCGCCGCCCGAGGGTGTCGCCTCCCCGCCGTCGTCGATGGCAGCGATGTCCGCCGCCGCGGCCGCGAGGCTCGGCGCACGGCTCTCGGCGTACGCGTTCGCGAGGACCACGACGGCGCGGTCCTCGTCCGGGACGGGCAGGACGTGCGCGAAGTAGCCGGGGGTCGCTCCCGTGTGGTGCACGTGCGTCGGCTCGGCGTCCGTGTCGATGCGCCAGCCGTAGCCGTAGGACTGGTCGGGCCCGGACTCGACCTGCGGCGACCAGGCGCTCTCCCGCGTCCCGCCCGGGCGCAGCTCGCCCTCGAGCTGGGCGGCCGCGTAGGCCACGAGGTCGTCGAGCGTGGAGACGACGTAGCCGTAGGGCGCGCCCGAGGGTTCCGCCGGCGGGGCGTGGGAGACGCCGAGCCCGAGCATCTGGCGGTGCCCCGGCGGGAGGTCGATCCCCTCCTCGCCGCTCGCTCCCGTGCCCGCCATGCCGGCGGGCCCGGTCACGCGCTCGTGCAGCACGTCGGCGAACGGCTGCCCGGTCACCTCCTCCACGAGGGCACCGAGCACGAGGTAGTTCGCGCTGCTGTAGGCGTACTCGCCGATCGTCCCGGAGTGCTCGAGCCGGCCGGCGCCGTCGGTCACACCCTCCTCGCTGCGCCCGCGCTCGGAGACGTCGAGACCGTCGGCGGCCGTGTAGCCGGCCGTATGGGTGAGCAGCTGCTCGACGGTCGCGTCGTGCTCGACCTCGTCGAGGTGGTCCCGCACGGGGTCGTTCAGGGCGAGCTCCCCCTCGTCGACGAGCTGGAGCACGACGGCGCTCGTCATCGACTTGGCGACGCTTCCGACGAGGAAGGGCGTGGATGACGTGACGGGGTCGCCGTCGCCGTCCTCGCCGAGCACGTGGGTCTCGACGTCGCCCCCGTCGACGACGGCCGCCGCCACCCCGGGCAGGCCGTTCTCCTCCTGCCACTCGCGCAGGTAGGCCTCCACCGGGCCGTCACCGCCCGCCGCTTCCTCATCCTCCGCAAGGATCTCGCCCTCAGCCGCACTCTCGACCGGGACCGGGTCGGGCACGGAACCCGCCGCCGGGACCGCCGCGCCCACGAGCATCATCGACAGAGCTGCTGCTGCCACACGTCGTCGAGTCATCGGACGACCATAGCAATACGTTCATACTTTTATTAGGGTGCCGACATGCCCCGCACCGCCGACCACGACGCCCGGCGCGCACAGATCTGCGCGGGAGTCCGGCGCTCGGCGCTGGAGGTCGGGCTCGCCGGCGTGACCATGAGCGGGGCCGCGCGGGCGGCGGGCGTCTCGGTCGGGCTCGTCCAGCACTACTACGAGTCGAAGGAGCACCTGCTGGTGGACACCCTCCGCCGCGTGCTCGCCGACGTCCAGACCCGGGTCGACCGCGCGACCGCGCTCGCGGAGTCGAGGGGCGCCCGCATCGAGCACATGATCGGGGCAGGTCTCGAGCAGCTGCTCCCCCTCGACGCCGGGCGGCAGGAGGAGGCGCGGCTCCGGCTCTCGTTCGCCACCTTCGCCCTCGACGACGAGGCGCTGCGCGGCCACCAGCGTGAGTTCTCCCGGATCATCCGCGACCGCCTGGCCGGTGCGGTGCGGAACGGCACCGAGTGCGGCGAGGTCCCTGACCCGGCCGACGTCGATCCGCAGGCGGAGGCGGTCGCGCTGCTCGCTCTCGCCGACGGACTGTGCGGCCAACTGCTCATCGAGGGCGGGCCGGACGATCGGGCGCGTGCGCGCGGGGTGGTCGCCGCACGGATGAGCGTCCTGTTCCCCGGGGCCTGCACCCACGGGCAGGGGTGACCCGGGCGATCGGCACGACGAGCACCGGGGCGTCGCGCCACGGGATGCCCACGGCGGGTCACGGCCACGTGCCCGCTACCCCTCGTGGCGCAGCCGCTCGAGCCCGTCGAGCACGATCGTCAGGCCGACCTCGAACGAGTCGCCGAAGTCGTAGCCGGGCGCGAGGACGTGCTCCTGGGCGAGCTCCGCCATCCGGGGCACCCGCTCGAGCGGGATCCCGCTGAGCGTCTGCTCCGCCTCGCCGATGCCGGCCGCCGCGAGCTCGGCCTCCTGCAGCGCGAAGCCGTAGACGAACGCGTCCACCACCGCGTAGGCATGGGCCGTGGCCGGCACCGAGAACCCGGCCGTCCGCAGGACGTCGAGCACGTTCTCGTGATGCTCGAGCGTGGCGGGTCCGGGGCTGCTGCGCGTCTCCATGAGCGCGAGCGCCCACGAGTGCCGCCCGAGGGCCGCCCGCATCGAGCGGCAGCGCCGGGTCAGCTCGTCTCGCCATTCCTCCCCCGGCGTCATGAGCACGATCTCGTCGAAGACCGCGTCGACGAGCGCATCGAGCAGCTCCTCCTTGTGCGCCACGTGCCGGTAGAGGGCCATCGGCCGCACGCCGAGCTCGTCGGCGAGCGATCGCATCGTCAGCGCCCCCAGTCCGTCCCGGTCCGCGAGCCCGACGCCGGCGCTCACCACCCGCTCCCGGCTCAGCCGGGCCCGGGGGCGCCCCGCGCTCGTCCGGTCCTCCATGACGACCTCCATCTCCTTCGCGCACGTCGTCCACCTCGGGCCGTGCGCGTCGCGCACGTGCGCACCTCGCCGCCCCCTCGAGCTCGGGCCAGGACACCACGCCGCACTCGCGAGCCCGGGGTGGCGCGCCCGCGCGCGGGTCGAGCCTCTTGTCGCCGACCCACCGATAGTGTACTAAGTACACATGCGCTCGAGCACCCCCGTCTTCCCCATCTCCCCCGCCCCGTCCACCGCCGCCGCGCCGCTCACGCCCGGCACGGCACGCACACGCCGGTCGGCACGGCCGTCCCTCGTCGCCGCCGCGGCCCTCACCGCGATGGCGGTGCTCGCGCCGATCGCCACGTTCGCCTTCCTCCCGGACGGCCGAACTTCGGTCGCCGGTTGGCTCATGCTGGTCGTCGCCGCGCTCGACGTCGTCGTCGCGCTCGCGCTCATCCCCGTGCTCGAGCCCGCCGGTCGCACCCTCGCCCGCGTCTCCGCAGCGCTGCGGCTCGGCTACGGCCTCGTCCTCGGGTACGCCGCGGCCGGCCTCGTGGTCGCCGGGGACGCCGAGCGGTTCGACCGGATCTGCGACCTCGCCCTCGGTGTCTTCGGACTCTCGCTGGTCGGCGTCGGCGTGCTGCTGTGGCGGCTCGCCGGCGCACCGCGGTGGCTCGCCGCGCTCGTCGTCGTCGCGGGAGCCGGGTACGTGGTCGACGCCGTCGTGTCACAGGTCGGCCCCGCGGGCGCGTTCGAGGTCAGCACGATCTCGTTCGTGGGCGAGGTGGCCCTCATCGTCTGGCTCGTCCTGCACGGGCTCCGGGCGCGCAGGGCCCTCGCCTACGCTCGTCGACGTGACGACGCCTGACCCCGAGCCGGACGCGACCTCCCACCACTTCCCGGGCGACCCCCGGTCGAACCGCGAGCGGATGCTTGCCGGAGACCTCTACGTCGCCGACGACCCCGAGCTCGAGCGCCTCCAGGAGGAGGCCCGCCGCCTCCAGGAGGCCTACCACCGGGCGCACAGCGCGGCCGACGGCACCGCCCCGGAGCTGCTGCGCCGCCTCCTCGGCCACGTCGGCGACGGCGTCGAGGTCCGGCCCCCGCTCTACGTCGACTACGGGAGCAACGTGTCGATCGGCGCCGGCTCGTTCGTCAACTACAACCTCATGGTGCTCGACGTGGCGGCGGTGACGATCGGGCAGGACTGCCTGATCGGGCCGAACGTCCAGCTCCTCACGCCCACGCACCCGGTCGCGGCCGAGCCGCGCCGGGCGAAGCTCGAGGCCGCCGCGCCGATCACGATCGGGGACAACGTGTGGCTCGGCGGGGGCGTCATCGTCTGCCCGGGCGTCACCATCGGGAACGACTCCGTCATCGGCGCGGGCGCGGTCGTCACCAAGGACGTACCGGCGGGCGTCGTCGCCGTGGGCAACCCCGCGCGCGTGATCCGTCCGATCTGACCCGCCCGCCGCGCGCGGCCCCGGGGCGGACGGCCGTGCGCCCCGTCAGCCGAGGACGACCGGCACCCGGCGGTAGCCGCCGAGCGGTGCGGTCTCCCGCTCCGGCTCGCCGGCCCAGGTGATCGCCCCGCCCCGGGCGAGCAGCTCCTCGGTGAGGACGCGCAGCTCCATCGTGGCGAGCGGCCGGCCCGGGCAGACGTGCGGGCCGGTGCCGTAGACGAGGTTGTGCCCGGCGTTGCCCTCCGGGTCGAACCGGTCCGGATCGCCCACCACCGACTCGTCCCGGTTGGCGGACGTCCAGTGGAGCGTGACGACGTCCCCGGCAGGGATGTCCGCGCCCCCGACGCGCACGGGGCATACCGTCCGCCGACGGTTCGAGAGGAACGGGTTGTCGATCCGAAGGATCTCGTCGATCGCGGACTCGAGCTCGGCGGGGTCCGCGGCACGCAGGTGCTCGACGTGCCTCTCCTCCGCGGCGAGGAACGCGACGACGACGCCGGTGCACAGGGCGATCGACCCGAGATCTCCCCCGGTCCAGTTCCGCAGGATCGACGTGATCTCGTCGTCGCTGAAGACGCGGCCCGCGACGTCCTGGTGCATGAGGCGCGTCGTCACGTCGTCCGGCGCCTCGTCGCCGAGCGCGCGCCGCGGCTCGACCACGGAGGCGATGATCTCGTCGAACGCCGCCGCCACCGCGGCCGTGCGCGCCCTGTCCCGCGAGCGGGTGGCGGCGTGGTTCTCGGCCACCCAGTCCAGGAGCGGCGCCTCGAGCTCCACCGGCCAGCCGAGCCACGCGCTCTGGGCGCGCACGGCGAACCGCGCACCGAGCTCGACGGCGTCGACGATCTCCCCGGGCCCCACGCCCGCCACGAGCTCGCGGGCGATCGTGCGCAGGACCGGCTCGAGCCCGGCCAGCTCGCCGGGCGAGAAGAAGTGGTCGGTCGCCTCACGGACCGCTCGGTGCTCGTCGCCGTCGAGGCCGTTGGGCACCTGCAGGTGGGCGGAGACCGCGCTCGAGAACCGCTGGGCGTCCCGCGCGGCCTCGACGACGTCGCCGTGCCGCAGGAGCACCCACTGCTCGCGGTCGTTGCGCACGACCGGGTGGTCCGGCCGTAGCTCGTCGGTGTAGGCGCGCAGGTCTCTCCCTGCGGGGTCCAGCTGGTCAGGGACGTGGTCGGGCACGACGCTCCTTCCGTCTCGGGCGCGGCGCCCGCGCCTCGTCCTCGATGATGTCAGCCCGCGTGTCCGCGGACACGTCGCTCACAGGTCGGCCGGGCGGGCGCATCCTGTCGACCATGCCTGCCACCCGGTCCGACGCCGTTCGGGAGAAGCTGCCCGGTCTCGCCCTCGCCGCCGCGATCGCGGTGCTCGCCTCGCTCGTCGGGCGCGCGGTGCCGGTGGTGGGCTCCGCGGTCGCGGGGATCGTCATCGGCGTCGTGCTCGGTCAGCTGCGCCGGCCGGGCCCGGTGCTCTCGCCGGGCCTCGCCCTGTCCGCCAAGCGGGTCCTCCAGCTCGCGGTCGTCCTGCTCGGCATCGGCATGTCGCTCGGCCGGGTGTGGGAGGTCGGCGTCGACACGCTGCCCGTCATGCTCGGGACGCTCGCGATCTGCTTCCTCGCCGCCGTGCCGCTGGGCCGGCTCCTCGGGGTCTCGGGCGAGCTCCGCACGCTCATCACGGTCGGTACCGGCATCTGCGGCGCGTCGGCGATCGCGGCCACCGCCCCGGTCATCCGGGCCAAGGGTGCGAGCATCGCCTACGCGGTCTCGACGATCTTCCTCTTCAACGTGGCCGCCGTCCTCCTCTTCCCGCCGCTCGGCCGGGCACTGGGCATGTCCGACGAGGCGTTCGGGCTGTTCGCGGGCACGGCCGTCAACGACACGTCGTCCGTCGTCGCGGCGGCGAGCGTGTTCGGCGCGGCGGCCACGAGCTACGCCGTCGTCGTCAAGCTCGCGCGGACACTGATGATCATCCCCATCTCGGTCACGCTCGCGGTGCGCGAGCAGCGCCGGGAGCGCCGCGCCGCGGCCGGTGCCGGCGAGAACGTCGAGAGGCTCACGGTGGCCGGCGTCGTCGGGCTCGTCCCGTGGTTCCTCGTCGGGTTCCTCCTCATGGCCGCGCTGACCACGCTCGGCGCGATCCCCGGCTCGGTCCAGCCGTTCGCGGGGGACGCCGCGGCGTTCCTCATCACGATGGCGCTCGCGGCGATCGGGCTGCAGACGGACCTCGCCGCGTTCCGCCGGGCGGGCTGGCGTCCCCTCGCGTTCGGCGGCCTGCTCTGGGTCGTCGTCGCCGTCGCCAGCCTCGTCCTCATGCGGCTGACCGGCGCGTTCTGACGCCTCGTCCGCACGCTCGCCGACCCGCACGCGGACGAGGCTGGACGCGCCGGTGGGCGGTCGAGACTCAGCCCTCCCGACTCCGCCTGAGCTCGAGGACGAACTCCTCGGGGCCGCGCTCGCGGTAGCTGACGGCATACTCCCCCGGCGCACGCTGCTCGAGCTGGTCGAGCAGCGGAATCGGGTCGTGGGTCGCGCGGATGACGAGCCCACCCCCGGGGCGCAGCTGGCCGAGCGCGCCGAAGATCGCGCCGTGCCGGACGGCGTGCGGGATCTGCTGGACGTCCAGCTCGGGCAGGGCACCGTCGTCGTGGTGTCCGCAGGCGCACCCGCCCTGGCTCGTGGTCTCGGCGCCGATCTCGACGTGTGACTTCATCGTGCTCCTCCTCGGTAGGTGACGTGCTCAAACTTTACTACGATGAACCCCGTGGAAAAAACATCCGGGTCCGGGCCGCAGAACCGGCGCGCGCACTCCCACTCGCGCGCCCAGGTGCTCGAGCTCGTCCGCCGCAACCGGGGCGTCCGGCTCTCGGCGATCGCCCGGTTCACCGGCCTGCACGAGAACACCGTGCGCGGCCACCTCGAGGCGCTGCTCGACGAGGGTCTGGTCGAGCGCTCCCGCGGCACCGCGACCGGACGGGGCCGGCCGCCGTGGGTCTGGCGTCCCGCCCGGCCCGACGACGCCGGCTACGCCGGTCTCGCCTCCGCCCTCGCGCGCTCGCTCACCGGCCTGCCGGACGCGGGATCGATCGCGCACGAGGCAGGTCGCGCCTGGGCGGCCGATCTCGAGCCGGCCGAGGGCGCGACGAGCGCCGACGACGAGACCCCCTCGTCCCCGACCGCGATCGTCGTCGACCTCATGCGCCGGCTCGGCTACGAGCCGCAGCACGAGGCGGGGACGCCGCGCGTCACGCTGCACTCGTGCCCGCTCCTCGAGGCCGCCGCCGAGACGCCCGAGGTGGTGTGCGCGGTCCACCACGGGCTCGTCCGCGGGGCGCTCGAGGCGCGGGGCGCCGGGGATGTGCCCACCTCGCTCGAGCCGTTCGCCTCCCCCGGGACGTGCGTGCTGCGGGTCGGCGGCAGCGATGAGTGACGAGACCGCGACGCGCGCCGCTCCGCCCCCGGCAGCCCGGCCGGGCACCACGGGGACGGACGGCACGACCCCGGCCTCGCCGGCCGCCCACCCACGAACCGCCCGGCCGCTCCCGGCCCGCGCGCTCCTGCTCCTCCCTGGCGGCCTCGCGATGCTCGCGGGGCTCGGCGGCGCGCTCGCCCTGCTCGGTCTCGCACCCGACCTGCCCGGGGTGCTCGCCGACGAGCACGGCTGGCTGATGACGCTCGGCTTCCTCGGCACGGTCATCGCGCTCGAGCGTTCCGTCGCCCTCGACCGGACCTGGGGCTACCTGGCCCCCGCTCTGCTCGGGGCCGGCGGCCTCACCCTGCTCGCCGGGCGCGCAGAGGGTCGCCTGCTCCTCGCGGCCGGTGCCGTCGCTCTGGCCGTCACCTACCTGCCCCTGTGGCGGCGCACCCGGGACGACGCCGTGCTCGTCCAGCTCCTCGGTGCCGTCCTCGCCGCCGGCGCCGCGATCCTCGGCGCCCGCGGCATCGGGATGGAGGTGCTGCACCTGTGGCTGGCGGTCTTCGTCGTCGCGACGATCGGGGGCGAGCGGCTCGAGCTCGCCCGCGTCGCCATGCCGCGCAGCGCCGGGCGGGTGCTCGTCGGGCTCGTCGGCGCGCTCGCCGCGGCGTGCGCGGTCGCGCTGCTGTGGCCCGCGGTCGGGTTCCCGCTCGCGGGCGCCGCGACGCTCGGGCTCACGGGCTGGCTCGCGGTCCACGACGTCGCCCGGCGCATGGTCCGCCGTCCGGGTCAGCCCCGCTTCATGGCGGCCGCGATGCTCGCCGGGTTCGCCTGGCTCGCGGTCGCGGGGGCGATCTGGCTGCTCGGCCCGCCGGCCGACGCGGCCTACGACGCCGTCATCCACTGCGTGTTCGTCGGCTTCGCGCTCAGCATGGTGATGGCGCACGCGAGCGTCATCCTGCCCGCCGTCGTCCGCCGCCCGCTGCCCTACCACCGCGCCATGTGGGTGCCCGCGGGCCTCCTCCACCTCGGGCTGCTCGCACGGGTGTGGCTCGGCGACGGCATGGGCCTCACCGTGGTCCATCGCATCGGCTCGACGGCCACGGTCGTCGCGCTCCTGGGTTTCGTCCTGGTCGCCGTGGTCGCGGCCCTCACCGCGGGGCGGACCACCGCCGCGCCCCGCACGTCCGAGAGGACCCGTCCGTGAGATCCCCGTCCGCGCGCGGCTTCCGCCCGCTGCGCGACCTGCCCGCGCTCGTCTGGCTCGCCGCACTCGTCGTCGCCGTCCTCGTCCACCCGTGGGTGCCGGCGCCGCGCTGGCTCATGCTCCACCTCTTCTTCCTCGGTGCGATCACGCACTCGATCCTCGTGTGGAGCGAGTACTTCGCCACCGCGCTGCTGCGGGCCGGGACCGACCGCCGCGCGCAGGACATCCGGCTCGCTCTGAGCAACGGGGGTGCCGCCGTCGTCGTGGCCGGGATCCTCACGGACACCTGGGCGCTCGTCCTCGTCGGGGCCGCGCTCGTCGCGGCCGCCGTGCTCTGGCACGGGGCCTCGCTCGCCGTCCGGCTGCGCCGGGCGCTCGGGTCCCGGTTCGCGGTCACGGTGCGGTACTACCTGGCGTCCGTCGCGTTCCTCTGCGTGGGGGCGACGCTCGGCGTGCTCCTCGCGCGCGACCCGGCCGGGCAGACCTACGACCGGCTCATCCTCGCGCACGCCCTCGTCAACGTCCTGGGCTGGATGGGGCTGACGATCCTCGGCACCCTCGTCACCCTGTGGCCGACGATCCTGCGCACCCGCATGCTCGACGGCGCCGTCACCGTCGCCCGTCGCTCGCTGCTCGTCCTCGCCGGTGGGCTCGCCGTGGCCGCCGCCGGGGCGTTGACCGGCCGGCCCGAGGTCCTCGCGCTCGGCCTCGCCGGCTACGCGGTCGGCACCGCCTGGTCCGTGGCCCGGATGGCCCGCACCGCGGTGCACAAGCGTCCGACGACGTACGCCGCCTGGTCCGTCGCCGCCGGCGTCCTGTGGCTGCTCGCGTGCCTCACCTGGCTGGTCGTCGGCGCGCTGCGCGGAATCCCCGGCGACCTCGCGCCCGCCGCGGCCGCGCTCGACGATGTCGCCCCCTACCTCGCGGCCGGCGCGGGTGCCCAGGTGCTCATCGGCGCGATGTCCTACCTGCTGCCGGTCCAGCTGAGCCGGGGCCCGGCGTCGGCCCGCGCGGCGAACGCGGCGATGGACCGGGGGGCGGCGCTGCGGGTGGGCGTCGCCAACGCCATGCTCCTCATCTGCGTCCTCCCGGTGCCCTCCGCGGTCCGGGTCCTCGCCTCGGTCGCCTACCTCGTGGCGATGGCCGCGTTCGTCCCGGTCACGGTCGGGTCCGTCCGCGCCGCGCGTCGCAAGCGCACCGGCCCGACGGCGACAGGCCCGACGACGACCCCCGCGGTGCCACCCACCGACCCCGCCCCGGGCGGCACGACCGACGCGGCACGCGTCGGGCTCTCCGCGATGTCCGACGGCACCGCGCCCGCCGCCGCCACCTCCGCCTCGCACCGCCCCCAGCTCGCGGGCGTGCTCGTCGCGGTGCTCGGCGTCGTCGTCGCGGGGGTGCTCGTCGACCCCACCGCGGCCGGGCTCGGCACCGCCTCCGCCTCCTCGGTCCCGGCCAACGGGCGGACGGAGACCGTCGAGGTCGTGGCCGAGGGGATGACCTTCACCCCGGACCGCATCGAGGTCGAGGCGGGCACCGAGCTGATCCTCGAGGTGACCAATTCCGACGCCGGTCAGGTCCACGACCTCGTCCTGCCGACCGGCCACTCCACCCCGCGCCTGGCACCGGGCGAGAGCGCCACGCTCGAGGTCGGCGTCGTCGGGGAGTCGTTCGAGGGGTGGTGCTCGATCATCGGTCACCGGCAGCAGGGCATGATCCTCGACGTCGTCGTCTCCGGCGGGGTGGTGGACGCGTCCACGGGCGATGACGCCGATTCCTCGGCCGCGCACGGCGAGCACGGCTCGTCCTCCGACGTGTCGGAGAACGCGACAGTCGACCCCGCCGCTGTCCCGCCGGAGGAGTTCGAGGCCCGCGACGCCTCTCTCGAGCCGCTCCCGGAGGACCAGGGCCCGGTCACGCACCGGGAGACGTGGTCGATGACGGAAGAGGTGATCGAGGTGGCGCCCGGAGTGACCCAGCAGATGTGGACGTTCGACGGCTCCGCGCCGGGGCCGACCCTCCATGGCCGGGTCGGCGACACGTTCGAGATCACCATCGTCAACGAGGGGACCATGGGCCACTCGCTCGACTTCCACGCCTCCGAGGTGGCGCCGGACGGCCCGATGCGCACGATCGCGCCGGGCGAGTCGCTGACCTACACCTTCACCGCCAACCGCTCGGGGGTGTGGATGTACCACTGCGGCACGGCGCCGGCCTCGCAGCACATCGCCTCGGGAATGGCGGGCACGGTGGTCATCGAGCCGGAGGGACTGCCGGAGGTCGACCGCAGCTACGTCATCTCCCAGTCCGAGCTCTACCTCGGCGCCGAGGGCGGCGCGCTCGACACCGAGGCCCTCGCCGCGCAGCGGCCGAGCGCGATGACCTTCAACGGGTACGTCGACCAGTACCTGCACGACCCCCTCGAGGCCCGGGTCGGCGAACGCGTCCGGTTCTGGGTGATGGACCTGGGCCCGAACCGGCCGACCGCGTTCCACGTCATCGGCGGCCAGTTCGACACGGTGTGGACCGAGGGCGACTACCTGCTGCGGGACGGCGGTGCCACGGGCGACGGGGGATCGCAGGCCCTCGCGCTCGGCCCCTCCCAGGGCGGCTTCGTCGAGCTCTCCTTCGCCGAGCCCGGCAGCTACACGGTCGTCACGCACCACATGGTCGACGCCGAGATGGGCGCGCGCGGGATCATCGAGGTCGAGTGACGGCGAGGCGGATCGCCGCCGAGACCGCACGAGCGTCAGCCGTCGCCGCCCCCCGGGGTGACGAGCCCGGACTCGTAGGCGAGGACGACGAGCTGCGAACGGTCCCGGGCGGCGAGCCGGGCGAGGAGCCGGCTGACGTACGTGCGCGCGGTCGCGGGAGAGATGAGCAGGGCGGCGCCGATCTCGGCGTTGGACTCCCCCAGTCCTACCCGGGCCAGGACCTCGCGCTCCCGGGCGGTCAGTCCGTCGAGGAGCGCGGGCCGCACGTCACCGGCCGTCCCGCGGGCGACGTGCGCCAGGAGGGTCGTCGTCACCGCCGGCGAGAGCAGCGCCTCCCCGCCCGCGACGACCCGCACGGCCTCGCGCAGATCGGTCGGCGACACGTCCTTGAGGAGGTAGCCCGACGCGCCCGCGCGGACCGCGGCGAGCACGTCCGCGTCGTCGTCGAAGGTGGTGAGCACGACGACACGGACGTCGCTCAGGCGGGAGTCGGCCACGACCTGTGCCGTGGCCGCGATGCCGTCGAGCCGGGGCATCCGGATGTCCATGAGCACGACGTCGGGGGCGCGGGTCCGGACGGCGGCCATGCCGTCGAGGCCGGCGGCGGCCTCCGCGACCACCTCGATGTCGCCGTCCCGCTCGAGGAGGGAGCGCAGGCCGGTGCGGACCAGCTCCTGGTCGTCGACCAGGACGACGCGGATCACGTGAGCCTCGCCGGGACGCGTGCCACGACGACGAACCCCTCGCCGGGCGCGGACGAGGTGGTGAGCGAACCGCCCAGGAGGCGGAGCCGTTCGGCCATGCCGGTAAGGCCGTAGCCGGCGGTGACCTCGGCGGCGCCCACGCCGTCGTCGGCCACCGTGAGCTCCAGGGTCCCGCCGGCGAGACGGGCGCGCACCGTGACCGTGCGCGCGCGGGCGTGGCGGAGCACGTTCGTCAGCGCCTCCTGCACGACCCGGTAGCCCGCCGTGTCGACCGGCCCGGACAGCTCGGCGACATCGACGACGACGTCCGCCGACACGTCGATCCCGGCCTGGCGCGCACGCTCGACGAGCGGGCCGATCGCGTCCAGCGAGAGCACCTCGCGCCGACGATCCTCCGCGCGCAGGACGCGCACCATCGTCCGCAGCTCTCCGAGCGCACGCGCGCCCTCGTCGCGGATCTCGGCGATGGCGTGGCCGGCGGCGGACACGTCGGGCGCCTGCCGGGCGGTGGCACCGACGCCCGGCGGGCGGGGCGTGGTGGAGCGACCCTCGTCGCCGTCCCGCCCGAGAGCCTCCAGCCCCACGCTCGCATGGAGGGTGATCGCCGAGAGCGCGTGGCCCACCGTGTCGTGCAGGTCGCGGGAGATCCGGTCACGCTCGACCTGGACCTGCATCCGTCCCTCGCGTTCGAGCTGCTCACGGGTCATCTCGGCGATCCGCGCCTGCTGCTCCGCCCGCGCCCGCCCCGCGCGCACCCCGTACCCGAGTGCGATCGCGCCGCCGATGAGAGCGAGGTTGGCGACCGACTCGTACCCGAGGACGTAACCCGCCGGGCGGGGATCGTCCCGGAGCCGGAAGAGCTGCGCGACGACGAGGACGACGGACCCGCAGGCGATCGAGGCGCGGGTCGCCCCCGCCTCGGCGGCCGAGTACAGCGCACCCAGGATCGGGACGGCCACCCCGATCACCGGCAGGTCGGCCGCGTAGTAGCCGAACGTGCCCAGGGCGCTGACGACCAGGACGCCCACGGGAAACCGACGGCGCAGGAGGAGGACCGCACCGAACCCGACGGCGAACAGGTGCGCCAGCGGCCGCGGCGCGCCGCCCGGCACCGGCTCGGCGAGCGCGACGATCATGACGAGGGCCGCGGAGACCCCCACCGCGAGCAGCAGGTCGACGACCCGGGGCGCGGGTCTCGCCGAGACCGTGGCGCCCGTCATCCCGTCAGCCTAGGCAGCCGTGCCCCGTTCCGGGATCGGCCGCAGGGCGGACAGCGGTGTCGCCTCCGGACGTACGGCGTCGTCGTCGGAGCACGACGGGACGAGCGTCCCGGTGCGGACGCGGGTCCCGGGACGCCGTCCCTAGCGTCGCGACCATGAACACTCACCACGCATCACGGTCCTCGGCGGACGGTCCCACGCGACCCTGGCACGCCGGCATCGGCTGGGCCCTCGCCGTCGGGCTCGGCCTGTTCGGGCTCGTGCGCCCGCTCGCCCGGATCGTCACCGGCCAGGCCGAGGTCGAGACCGGTGCCGCGCTCCCGATCGGCGCCACCGTGCTCGTCACCGTCGTCTGGGTCGCGGTCGTGGGACTGGGCCGGACGCGGCGCCCCTTCGCCACGCTCGTCGTCACGGGACTCGTCTACGCGGTGGCGTCGATCCTGCTCAGCGGGATCCTGTCGCCCCTTCTCGACGGCCGGCTCGACGGGCCGCTGGCGAACCCGATCGCCATCGTCCCCGTGCTTGCGGTCAACGCCGGTTGGGGTGCGGTCGCCGGTCTCCTGGCCCTCGCCGTGCGCTCGACCCGGGACGACGCCGAGGTACGGCGCTGACCCCACGGGGCCGCCGCACGGTCGTCGTCCGAAGGACCGCACCGCGCGGTACGTCCTCCTGCACCCGTCGCGAGGGACGGCGTCCGGACGCGCGACGACGCCCCGGCGGTAGTCGGCGGAGTCCGCCGGGGCGTCGCGCTGGTGCGGTCGGTCGGTGACGGGAGCGGACCGTCACCGGGCCCCGACCGCGGACGGGAGGGAGCGATGAGGCCCTCCCGGGCTGGGGTCAGGCGCGGGGGTTCCACTCCCCGCGCGCGACGGCGGGCACGTAGTCCGTCAGCTCGAACGGGAAGCGCACCGTCTGGCCGGTCTCGGCCGAGTGGTAGGCCGCCATGAGCAGGCGGACGACGTCGAGGCCCGTGCGGAGGTTCTCCACCGGCTGGCGACCCGCGAGGAAGTCCGACGCGAACGTGGCGTTCTCCCCGGTGTAGCCGTAGGTGACGGACTCGTCCGAGACGATCGGCATGAGGCCCTGCTCGGCGTTCTGCTTCTCGACCATGTCCTCGCCCTCGGCCTGGACGAGCGCGCGGGAGAGGAAGATCTGCGACTCGGTCGACAGGGTGTCCGACTTCATCGAGTACTCGGGGCCGAGCAGCTCGAACGACAGCCGCAGGCCGGCGCCGACGTAGCTCCACGAGGTCGTGGCCTCGACGACCACGGGCTCGCCGTCGCCGTTGACGAACTCGAAGACGGCGTGGGCGTAGTCCTCGCTCGGGGTCTTCGTGTAGTCGACGACCCCCGGGTACGTGTCCGAGAGCTGCTTGGCGTACGCGGCGCGGCCCCACTTGAGGGACGCGATGGTCGCGGTCACCGAGACCGGGGTCAGCCACTCGGCGGAGTCCTTGCCGGGGGGCGTGAGCAGGAACCGGCCGGACTCGACCGAGTGGCACATCATGTCGTTGAGGACGCCGCCGCCCTCGTCGGCGCCGTTCCAGAACCACGTGTTGTGCGGGCCGGAGTGCTCCTCGGCGGCGCGCGCGAGGTAGGGCGTGCCGGCCACGGAGGCGCCGCGGTTCCACAGCAGCTCGTGCGCCCGGGTGATGCTCGGGGAGAAGACCTGGTTCTCGAGGTAGCCGTGCAGCAGGCCCGCGCCCTCGACGAGCTCGAGGACCTGGACGGCCTCCTCGATCGTGCGGCCGAGCGGCTTCTCGATGGCGATCGCCTTGAGCTCCGCACGCCCGGACGTCACCTCCTCGGTGATCGCGCGGACGACCTCGAGGCGGGTGAAGTTCGGCGTGAGGACCCACACCGCGTCGACGCGGGGGTCGCGCACGAGGGCGGCGACGTCGTCGTGCACCGCGACGTCCGACCCGACGCCGGTGGCCTCGGCCTTCTCCGCGAGGGCCTGGGCGGAGGCGCGCGTCCGGGAGGTGACGGCGACGATGTCGGCGTCCCGGACTCCCTGCCACGAGTCGACGTGGAAGTTGCCGATGAATCCCGCCCCGACGATTCCGACGCCGAGGGTGGTGCGCTGGGACATGATGGATCTCCTTGTGAGGTCTGTCGTGGTGGTCAGGAACGGAGCCGGCGTTGGCGTCCGAACAGGGCGAGGATGGACAGCAGGACGAGGCCGGTGATGATGGTCCGCCAGGACTCGGGGATCCGCACGGTGGTGAGGAAGCTCTGCAGGAACTGCAGGAGGACCGCGCCCACCGCGGTGCCGGCGTAGCCACCGATGCCGCCGGCGGCGAGCGTGCCGCCGATGATGACGGCCGCGACGGTGGTGAGCGTGTAGTCGTCGGCGAGATTGAGCAGGACGGACTCGTTGTAGCCCAGGAGCATGAGCCCGCCGACGACCGCGAACGCGCCGGAGGCGGCGTAGGCGCCGACGACCGTGCGGTTGACCGGCAGTCCCGAGAGCCGAGCGGCCCGCCGGTTGGTCCCGACGGCGTAGAGGTTCCAGCCGTAGGAGGTCCGGCGCAGCAGGAGCGTGACGACGACGACGAGGGCGAGCCACACGTAGACCACGCCCGGGACGCCGAGGAACCAGCGGGTGTTGACGAGGCTCGTCAGCATAGGTGCGCTGCGCCCGGCCGCGACGCCCTGGGTGTAGGCGAGCGAGAGGCCGCCGGCCACACCCATCATCCCGAGCGTCATGACGAACGGCGGGAGCCGCAGGGCCACGATGCCGAGGCCGTTGATCGCTCCGAGGCCGGCGCCGAGGGCGACCGGGATGAGGATGCCGAGCAGGAGGTTGGAGTTGTCCCCGTCCATCACCCGCGCACCGACGATCGCGCCGAAGGTGGCGACCGCGCCGACCGAGAGGTCGATGCCGGTGTTGCCGGACAGGATGACGATGGTCTGGCCGATCGCCATGATCCCGAGGAAGCTCGCCACGCGGAGCATCGAGATGATCTGGCCGTAGCTCGCGAAGCCCGGCGAGACGAGCTGGCCGACCACGAGGATGGCGATCGCCGCGAGGGCGGCGACGACGATGGGCTGACGGAGAGCCGTCACGAGCCGTGCCCGCAGGTCGCCGTCAGAGGTCAGGTCCGTCGCGGTGCTCATTCGGACTCCCTCCGGTTGGTGAGGACCGACAGCGCGAAGGCGGCGATGATGACCAGGCCGCTGATGAGCGGCCGCCAGAAGGTCGGGACGCCGAGCGGTCCGAGCACGTTGTCGATGATCGTGAGGATGACGGCACCGGCGACGGCGCCGATCGCGGTCCCGCGACCGCCGGACAGGGCGATGCCACCGAGGACGACGGCGGCGATGGAGTCGAGGATGAACGCCTCCCCGATGAACGGGTCGCCCGATCCGGAGTTCGCCAGGATGGCGAGCGAGGCGGCGCCGACGAACGCGCCGGCGACCGTGTAGGTCAGCGCGCGCGACTTCACGACGGGGACGAGCGAGGTGTAGGCGGCCTGCTCGTTGCCGCCGACGGCTCGGATGTGCCGCATGAGGCGCGTCCGGTCGAGGGTGACCCAGGCGGCCATGCCGGCCAGCACGATGAGTGCGGCGACGGGCAGCCCGATGATCGTGTCGCGGTACATGCTCACCATCTCGCCGGGGACGCTGCCACCCGGCGAGGGCAGGACGACCAGAGCTGCACCGGCGAACACGGAGCCGGTCGCGTAGGTGGCGATGAGGGGCTGGAGCCGGACGACGGCGATGACGAACCCGTTGACGAGGCCGCACAGCGCCCCGGTGAGGATGCCGGCGGCGAGGCCGACGAGGATCCGGCTGTCGTCGCCGTCCATCGCCTTGAGTGCGACGACGCTGGAGAGCGCGAGGTTCGAGCCGACCGAGAGGTCGAGCCCTCCCCCGATGACGACGATGCCCTGCCCGATCGCGACGAGCACAAGCGGCGCGAACGTCGCGAAGTTGCTCGTGATCGAGTACTCGGTGAAGAACGTCGGCTGGAGCGCGGCGTTGAGCGCGATGACCGCGACCAGCAGGCCGAGCGTGACCCAGCCGGACAGGGAGAAGGTCAGCCGGCGCTGCCAGCCGCCGTCCCGGAGCCGGTCGGCGATCGTGGGTGAGGTCGAGCCCTGCGTGGAGCTCTCGGTGGTCTGCGTCATGAGGGCATGGCCTCCTTGTCGTCGTCGACCAGCAGGGCGCTCGCCACGAGGGCAGAGTGGGTGATCTCCTCACCCTCGAGCTCGTTGACGACCCCGCCCTCGAACAGGACGAGCACGCGATCGGCCAGCTCCTCGAGCTCGGCGTCGTCGCTCGAGTTGAGGACGACGGCGACCCCGTCCGCGGTCAGGGCCCGGATGATCGAGTAGATCTCGGCCTTCGCGCCGACGTCGACGCCCTTGGTCGGGTCGTCGAGGAGGACGATGCGCGGGTCGGCCGGCAGCCACTTGGCGATGACGACCTTCTGCTGGTTACCGCCGGACAGGCTGCTCACCGGGTGGTCGAGGGAGCCGATCTTGATGCTCATCGCCTTGACCTGCTCGCGGGCGACCGACCGCTCCTTGCGCATGGAGATCGCGCCGAGGAGGGCGCGGGCGCGCAGCGAGACGGTCGAGATGTTCTCCTGGATGGAGCGCTTGTCGTAGAGCCCCTCCTTGCCCCGGTCGCCGGGGACGAGCGCGACGCCGGCGCGGATCGCCGTGCGGGTGCGGCCGAGGCGGCGCGGCGTGCCGTCGATCGTGATCTCGCCCGAGGTGGCGGGGTTCGCGCCGAACAACGAGAGCAGGAGCTCGGACTGGCCCTGGCCCTGCAGGCCGCCGAGGCCGAGCACCTCGCCGGGCCGGACCTGCATCGTCACCTTGTCGACGCCGGGAGCCACGAGGTCGGTCGTCGCGATGACGGGCTCGGACCCGGGTCGACGGTTCGTCTCGGTCGCGGCGCCGACGCGCGCGGCGAGCTCGTCGCCGACCATGAGCCGGACGAGCTCCTTGTCGGTGGTCTCGGCGACCTCGACGGTGGCGACGTTGAGGCCGTTGCGCAGGATGGTCGCGCGCTGGCACAGCGCGAGGACCTCCTCCATGCGGTGGGAGACGAAGACGACGCCGACGCCGTCGGCCGTCAGCTCGCGGACCACGGAGAACAGGAGCTCGACCTGGTCGCGGTGCAGCGAGGCGGTGGCCTCGTCGAGCACGAGGAAGCGCGGGTCGCGGAGCCAGGCCTTGCCGAGCTCGAGGATCTGGCTCTGGCCCGGGCCGAGCCGCCCGGCGCGGGTGTCGGGGCGCACCTTGGGGCCGAGGCCGGGCGCCAGGCGCTCGAGGACCTCGTCGACCCGCTTGCGCTGCTTGCCGGGCGTGAGGAAGCCGGCGCTCGTGGCCTCCGTGCCGAGCACGAGGTTCTCCGCCACGGTCAGGTGCGGGACGATCGAGAGGTGCTGGTAGACCGACGCGATGCCGTGGTGCTGGGCGTCGAGCGGCCGGTCGATGGAGATCTCGGTGCCGTCGATGGCGATGCGGGCGCGGTCGGGCTTGACGGCGCCCGACATCACCTTGTTGAGCGTGGACTTGCCCGAGCCGTTGGGGCCGAGGAGTCCGTGGACCTCGCCGGCGCGCAGCTCGAGCGAGGCGTCCTTGAGGGCCTGGACGCCGCCGTACCGTTTGTCGACCTGGTCGATCGTGAGCGTGCTCATCCGGGCACCTCCTGAGGGCGGATGTCGTGGGGCGGGACGGGGTCCGGGTCAGGGACCCCCTGGCGCACGAGGGGCGGCGCCACCGGTGCGGTGGCGCCGCCCCGTCGCGTCACTCGGCGAAGTACTGGTCGACGTCGTCGGCCGTGAGGACCGAGTCGAGGACGTAGGTGTCGGGCTGGTCGGAGACCTCGGCCCACTGCTCCTCGATGTTGTCGTTCGTCACCGGGTCGGCGAGCTCGAGGACGACCGTGTTGCCGTTCTCGAGCTGCGACTCATCGAGCTCGTCGCCCTGGAGCAGGCGCATGGCGATGTGCAGCGCCGCGGCCCCGGTCCCCGGGGGGTTGATGACGCCGATGCTGGAGAAGTCGGTGCCCTCCTCGAGCATGGTGGTCCAGCTCGACATGAACTGGACGCGGGCCTCGCCGCCGATGACGAGGTCCTCGACGGCGTCGGCGGCCTGGACCGCGCGCAGCACGCCCTGGGCCATGCCGTCGTAGGTCCAGATGCCGTCGATGTCCGGGTTGGTCGAGATGAGGTCGGTGGCCGTGGTCTGGCCGACCGACTGGTCCCAGCCGCCGTCGCCGCGGGCGACGACCTCGATGCCGGCCTCCTCGAAGACCGGCTCGGCGCCGGCCCAGCGGGCGTCGGTGGCCGGGTTGCCGGACGCGCCCTCGACCGTGACGATCTGCGCGCCCTCGCCGACCTGCTCGGCGAACCACTCCGCGCTCGTGCGGCCGAGGTCCTCCTGGGAGATGCCGACGTTGACGACGTCCGCGGTCTCGACCGCCTGGTCGATGGCCATGACGATGATGTCCTGGCCGATGGCCTCCTGGAACACGGCGTCGAGGGCCGTGGCGGAGTTGGGGTCGACGATGATGACGTCGACGTCCTGGTTGATGAGGTTGCGGATCTGCTGGATCTGGCCGTTGACGTCCGCGTCGGCGTTCTCCATGACGAGCTCGTCGACGAGGCCCTGCTCCTCGTACTCCGCGAACGTCTCCTCGATGACCTGGATCATCTGGGTGCGGTACTCGCTCCCGACGAACGCGTTGCTGACGCCGACGGTGAAGGGGCCCTCCGCGGCCTCTCCACCCTCGCCGCCGCCGCCCTCGTCGTCCCCGCCGCCGCAGGCGGCGAGGACCATGGCGAGTGACAGGCCTGCAGCGGCCGTCGCTACTGTGCGCTTGCGCATGACAGTTCCTCCTTGAACCGGTGGCCGACTTATTTTTGGGGTGATGCAAAGTCGTGCCGTGAAGCTACCCCGGCGCTCCGCCAGGCGTCAAGCACATTCGATCACGCGGCGCGGCGCGCCCCTCGGAGCACCGATGAACGGATCGGCCACAGCTCGGCCACGGATCAGCCACGGCCCGTCGAGACTGCGGTTCGTCGTCGTCGAGATTGCGGTTCGTCGTCGTCGTCGAGACTGCGGTTCGTGGTCGTCCGGGGTGGTGCGAGGACCCGCGCCGACATGCCGAGAGTGCGGCTCGGACCGGGCCGAGCTGTCGAGAGCGCGGCTCGGGCCGCCTTCTCTCCCACGGCCTGCCCCCGCACCGCCGACGCGACCGGTCAGCCCGTGATGAGCGAGCCGAGCCCGCCGCTCTCCTGGAAGGCGCGCAGGCCGGCGCCGACGAGGGCACCGGTCGGGCCGATCGAGGGGCGCTCGAGCCGGGGCATCGTCACGACCTGCCCCTCCATCCGGGAGGCCAGCAACGGGATGACGAGGTCGCCCCAGCGGTCGAACAGGCCGGAGAGGACGACGACGTCCGGCTCGAGCAGCGCGCACACGTTGACGAGCGCGAACGCGTAGTCGTCGAGGAGCTCGCCCAGCAGCGCGCGCGTCCCCGGCTCCCGGGCGGCGGCCCGCTCGAGCACGACGTCGGCGTCGCGCGGGTCGTTCCCGGTCACCAGCCCGAGCGCCGAGGCACGGGAGGCGATGCCGACCCGGCCGAGGTGAAGCTCGAGGTCACCGAAGCCGCCGAAGGTGGTCCCGAGCGCGTCGGGCGAGAAGAGCATGCGGCCGATCTGGCCGGCGGCCCCCGTCGCGCCGCGCCACACCCGGCCGCCCTCGACGATGCCCATGCCGACGCCGTCGAAGACGGCGATCGTCACCAGCGTCTGGACGTCCTCCCAGGGGCCGCGGGCGAACTCCGCGAGCGCGATGAGGTTGGCGTCGTTCTCCACGACCACGCTGAGGCCGGTCGCCTCCTCGAGCAGGTGGCCGAGGGGGACGTCGTGCCAGTCGAGGGACGGCGCGAACTGGACCGTGCCGTCGTGGTGGACGGGCCCGGGCACGGAGACTCCGATGGTGAGGACGGGCGGGCCGTCCTCGGCCGCGGCGGCCGCGGCGATGTGGTCGATGACCACCTGGAGGCGGTCCTGTCCCTTGGGCCCGGGCGTCGGCACCCGCTCCGTCGTGATCGCCGAACCGGTGAGATCGAGGTGCGCGAGGTCGATGTGCCGGTCGGCCACATCGACCGCGAGGACGACCCCGTGGCGCTCGTCCAGCTCGACGAGCACGGACGGCCGGCCGCCGGTCCCGAGGTCGGCACCCACGTCGCGGACCAGCCCCGATCGCATCATCCGGGCGACCCACCGGTTGACGGTGGCCGGCGCCAGACCGGTGCGCCGAGCGACGTCCACCCTCGAGATCGGCCCGAGGTCTCGGATGCACTCGACGACCCGACGGCCCGGCGGGACCTCCTCCTCCGGCACGTCGCCCTCCCCCTCGTCTCGTCGATGCACCCGCGGGTGCGCCGGCGTTCGGTGGAGCGACGGCGTCGACGGACGATACCGCCGGATCAGGGCCCTTGGTGCGAGTCCGGGGTGGAAGTCCTCCCCGGCGAGGATCCTGCGAACGGTCCGCCGGGGCCGAATGCACGGTTCGCGAACCGGGAACCCATGAGCTCGTGAGTCGCGGTGTCCGGGTGCAGGGCGTCCGGCATCGGGTGCGCGACCGCGTCCGACTCGCCGTAGAGGTCCCGGCCGTCGAGGAGGTGCAGGTGTGGATCGTCCCTGCGCGCGACGACGTCGGCGAGCACCTCGCGCACGACCTCCAGCGTGAGTCGGCCGAGCTCGACGTCGCCCTCGGTCCCCGTCGCGGCGAAGCGCACCTGCCCACGCGCCAGGGCCTCGGTGTCGAACGCGCCGGGCCCGGGCGTGCGTTCGTGGATCGCGCAGAAGATCGGGGAGACGACGAGGAGCGGGGTGTCGGGGTGCCCGTCGCGCAGAGTGTCGAGGAACCCGTGGACCGCCGGGACGAGCGTCCGCACGCGCATGGCGTCGGCGTTGACCAGGTTGATGCCGAGCTTGACGCTGAGGAGGTCGGCGGGCGTGTCCCGCATGAGCCGGGCGAGGCCCGGATCGACGAACGCGTTGCCGCCGAGTCCGAGGTTGCGCAGGTCGACGCCTCCGAGCCGCGCCGCCCGCGAGGCCCAGGTCCCCGCCGGCGTCGCCGCGTTGGACCCCTGGCTGATCGAGCTGCCGTGGTGCAGCCACCGCCGGCTCGTCCGCGGGGCCGCCGCCACCGGTGCGTCCGAGCGCAGCTCGACGAGCTCGACCGTCTCGTTGTGCGGCAGCCACAGCTCGAGGCGCTTCTCCCCCGCCGCCAGGCCCCCGAACCGCGCGACGTGCGCCGGCCCGGCCACGAGCTCGGTCTCCCCGGTGGTCAGGTCCGTCACGAACGCGTCACCCCCGGTCAGCTCGTCCGTGGCAAGGAGCTCGGACCCGACGACGAGGTCGACGGCGCCGCGCGGGCGCTCGATGCCCCGGTAGGCGAGGTGCGTCGGGTGCAGGACGAGCTCGAGAGACGTCGCGGCCGTGTCCACGACGATCCGCGCGCCGGCCGGCTGCGCCTCCATCGCCGCCATCCGCGGGTCGGGCACCTGCTCGCAGACCCAGGCCGGCAGCCGGTGGGGGCGCAGGCCGCGGGCCGTCGTCTCCAGGCGGTCGATCCCGACCACCAGGTCGGGGGTGACCGGAGTGCTGATCATGTGCGTCCTCTCGTCCGTCCGCGCCGGCCGGCGCGGCGCGGCACCCACCACCGTACGGACGCCGGCCCGGATGCCGTACGGACGATCGCCCCGCCGCGTATGCGTGGCACAGTGTCCGCGTGAGCCTTCCGCACGACGACGTCGACCCCGACGGCCTCCTCGAGTACTCGGTCGTCTTCACGGACCGCGCCCTCAACCACATGTCCGCGCGCTTCGTCTCGGTCATGCAGGAGCTGATCGACATCCTGGCCGAGACGTACGCGGCGCACAGCGTGGCGATCGTGCCCGGCGGCGGCACGTACGCGATGGAGTCCGTCGCCCGCCAGCTCGTCACGGGCCGTCGCGCCTTGGTCATCCGCAACGGGCTCTTCTCCTACCGGTGGTCGCAGATCCTCGAGCGGGGCGCCATCGCGGACGAGGTCACCGTGTGCGCAGCACGCCCGACGACGACGGGGCACCGGTCGGTGTGGACCCCCGCGCCCGTGGCGGAGGTCGTCGAGGCGATCCGCACGGGCCGCCCCGACGTCGTGCTCGCCCCCCACGTGGAGACGGCGGCGGGCATGGTGCTGCCCGACGACTACCTGCGGGCCGTCGCCGAGGCTGTCCACGAGGTGGGCGGCCTGTTCGTCCTCGACTGCGTGGCCTCCGGGGCCCTGTGGGTGGACATGGCAGACATCGGCGTGGACGTCCTGCTCACCGCGCCGCAGAAGGGGTGGAGCGGGTCGCCGGGCGCCGGGTACGTCATGCTCGGCGAGGCGGCCCGGGAGGCCGTCCTCGCGACCGATTCGACCAGCTTCGCGGCAGACCTGAAGAAGTGGCTCTCGATCGCCGACGAGTACCGCGAGGGCCGCGCGCCCTACCACGCGACGATGCCCACCGACACGCTGGCCCACAACCTCGAGCTCATGCGCGAGACGGTCGGGCGCGGGCTGGAGACCTTGCGCACGTCGCAGGTCGAGCTCGGCACCCGGGTCCGGGAGCTGCTCGCCTCCCGAGGCCTGCCGCCGGTGGCCGACGGAGAGTTCGCGGCGCCGAGCGTCGTCGTCGTGCACACCGACGACCCGGCGGTGCGCACGGGCGCGGCGTTCAAGCAGGTCGGCCTGCAGGTCGCCGCCGGCGTCCCCCTGCAGTGCGGCGAGGGCGAGGACTTCTCCACCGTCCGGATGGGGCTGTTCGGGCTCGACAAGCTGGGCGACGTCGATGCCGCGGTCGGCCGCCTCGAGGCCGCTCTCGACGCGATCGACCCGCGCTGAGACTCGACGACGGCGTGGCCGACGCCACGGCCCACAACGCCGAGGCACGGTAGACAGCACGCCCACCTCTTCCTTAGCGTGGCGGGCGCGATGCGTTCAGGTCACGGATCGGCAACGCCGGACCGACCGCCAGGCCAGTCGTCGACTGGAATGGCGTGACCTGGGCAGTCACGTGTGTCACGGTTCCGCAACGCGGAGCCGGGGTGACGTCGTGCACGTCCCACGGGCGTCCGCCAGCCTCAGTCGCTGCCGGGCGGGCGCCCTCCTGACAGTCGATCAGCAGGTGGCAGCCTGACGTGAGGCACCCAGGAAGAGATCATGCGAACTCGAAAGACCACGACCGCAATCCGCAGCCTCGCCGTCGCCGGCGTCCTCGCCGCAGGAGGCGTCATGGGCGCCTCGGCCGCGAGCGCTGCCCCCACCTCCGTCTGGGACGACCTCGCGCAGTGCGAGTCCGGTGGCAACTGGTCGATCAACACCGGCAACGGCTACTACGGCGGGCTCCAGTTCCACCCGCAGACCTGGGCCGCCTTCGGTGGCACCGGCAACCCGGCCGACGCCTCGCGCGCCGAGCAGATCCGCGTGGCCGAGAACGTGCTCGCCGTCCAGGGCTGGGGCGCATGGCCCGCCTGCTCGGCCCAGCTCGGCCTCTCCGGCAACTCCGTGCCGGGCGGCGGCGAGGCCGCGCCCGAGCCGGCTCCCGAGGAGCAGGCGCCGGCACCCGAGACCGTCCCGCAGGAGCAGGCTCCCCAGGAGCAGGCCCCGCAGCAGCCCGCGCCCGAGCCGGAGGCCGCCCCGCAGGAGCAGGCTCCCCAGGAGCAGGCGCCCGCACCGCAGGCCGCTCCGCAGGAGCAGGCCCCGGCGCCGACCGTCCAGGGCTCCGGCGAGGAGTACGTCGTGGCCGAGGGCGACACCCTCAGCACGATCGCCGAGGCCCACGGCATCGCGTCGTGGGAGGACATCTACGCCCTCAACGCCGACACGGTCGCGGACCCCGACCTCATCTTCGTGGGCCAGGCCCTCGAGCTCCCGGCCGCCTGAGGCGACCGGCACCAGCCGCTCCCCTGACGGGGACCTGCACGGCAGGCACCACGGACCGCCGGTCCACCGCGAGGTGGGCCGGCGGTCCGTCGTCGTGGGACGAGGATGGGTGGGGAGCAGAAAGGGCCGCCTCCCGCGTTTCCGCAGGACGGCGGCCCTTCAGCTGTTGTCGGGCTGACAGGATTTGAACCTGCGACCCCTTGACCCCCAGGCGTCTAGACAGCCTGGTCGAGGCCGGAAACCGCGTGATTCCGGACCTCAGATCATGCAGAGCAAGCCACGAGATGCATGGATCGCATGATTCTGGTCCCCTTTTGGTCCCCCTGCGGAAGACATTAGAGAAGGCTCTGCGGGCGCCACCGAGACATGAGTGGTCTGTTGGCGCGCTCGGTTACACGTGCTTGCGAATCCACTCCCAGGTGTCCTTCGTCAGCCAGCCCTGACGATCCTGGCCCGAGATGTCGACGACAAACAGCCAGCCGCTGTCGTCCATCGCGCCTCGTAGGTGGGTATACACGGCGTCCGCCGACGTGTTGGAGACCACGATCCATGTGGACTTCATCAAGTTCGCCCATGTCCCGTACGACTTGATGCGTTCTATCAGCGCTTCATAGTCCTGGCCCGGCGCGTTCAGGTCATAGGTGACCAGATACGCGCTCATGCGTTTTCTCCTCTCAGAACGTGCTCCGCATTTGTGCTCGATTGGCTACCTGCGGGGCTCTCAACAACAGTTTCAGGCTCGCCAGCGATAGCCGGCGTTGCCTGGTCTTCTTCAGTTTTGGGGGCGGGAAGGGTTGGCTCGGTCGCAGCTTTGCGCTTTCCGAGATAGGCAAGTGACCGAAGAGCGGCGTGAAGCTCCTCAATGTCTTCGATGGCCTCACGCGGGTCCTCGTCGAGATGGAACCGAGGCCGCCACGAGCGCATTTCAGCCCGGACGTCTTCTGCTTCCTCAGAGTTGTCGAGTTGCCCTGAGATCTCCTCGATGAGCAACAGCACATGTTCTCGCGTGGCCGTCGAGACATGCTCTCGTATGAAACGGTCTCGTGCACGGTTGATGCGGCTGGAAACCCGCTCGACGCTCTCGGCGCGGACAGCTTTTCGTTGCCTGACACCGAGGGCTTCGAATAGCTGACGGAAGTTCCTGGATAGGGTCTGGCGATCCTGCTCTCGCGTGGCGTCGCTTGCGAGTTCGGCGAGGACGCTCCGAGCGAAACCGATCTTGTTCAGTTCGAAGTTCTCCTGAGCAGTGAGCCTGCGGATCGTTTGCTCCAGAGCGTCAATCGTTCCCTTCGCCCCTGCAGCCGGCGGCTCCCCTCCCGAGCCCTCACCGAACACCGGGCCGATGCTCAGTCCGAGCTTCGGGATGTCGATGTCTGGGACGAACTCGGCGCAGTAGCTGCCTGCAGCTGCGATCGCGATGTCGATCGGTATCAGGTCCTCAATGGCGACTCTGCCATGTGGGTTGTCGGTTGTGACGTCATCGAGTTCCGCGTCGGAAAGTTGAAGCACAAGGTCGTCGGCAATGAGCGGCTTGCGCCGCGCACCGCCTTTACGGATTGTCGCCCGAGCTTCGTTACCTGCTTTGTCGCCGTCGAGGAGCGCGATCACTGCTGGCTGTTCAACGTCACGCCCTCTGGCGAGATAGATCAGATACGGCACCTGACTTACACCACCGGCAGGGACGAGGGTAATACGGTTGAGATCAAGCCTTTCGCGATCGGGAGCATTCTGGCGACCCAGCCAGCTTGAGATTCCGGCGAGCAGAATCTGATCAGATGGACCCTCCAGCATTAGGTTGCAGGTACCGATGAAGGCTGTCTCACCTACAAAGCTCCCGAACGCAGATCTGAGCGGTTCGTAGTGATTCTGTGCGACGCTTGCGACGATGCGTGTCCCCTCGTCGTATTCGCCCTTTTCGAGTACTCGAATACGCTCGGCGTGGTTCTTGTCGATCAGGAACGGTGAGTGCGTGACGTAGAGGACTTGTACTGGAGCGCGGGCGTCGTCTTCGGGTTCAGCGAAGTCTGCGAACACTCTCAGGAGGTCCTGTTGACCGGAACTCGATAGGAAGCGGTCGGGCTCGTCCATCAGCAGAATTTCCGGTCGGCCGTCGCTAGGGGCCTCGTGGGCCAGGTACTGCACGAAGTAGCTCAGGAAGTACTTGAGGCCATCGCTTCTCTCGTCGAATCCATAGGAGCGTCCAGTCCGGTCCCGGATCATGAAGACCAAGTCGTACTCGAAGAGCGCGACGAACAACTCGAACTGACTGTCCTGCGTCCACCAGTGCGGGAAGTTGAGCGCCTTCGACAACTCACTGTTGATCGTGTCGACGATGCTGTTCGCGTACCCGTTCTTTGTGCGGACTGCGGTCTGCAACTCCACAAACTGGGAGCGGTCGAGGCCTGCGACCTTGAGCAACAGGTCAGCGGCGAGATGGTACTTCTTGAGTTCTTTCTCGTCGATTGATGTCGAAGTCTTGAAGGATGTCGAGATTTCGCTCGCCTGGCTGACAACGGAATCTTTCGAGTCAAACCAGGTGGAGTTGTTCGTGAAAGCGTCCCAGATGCTACGAAGCACGCTGCGCCCAACGGCTGCCGCCGGTTTGCCAGTGGCCAGGAACTCCAGCGGGACGCTATCCGGCAGGGGAATGTCGGCATCGATGTTGAACGGGGCTGGAAGCCCGGCATCGTTCAAGAGCGACGGCTTCTTGACGTGACTAGGTTTCGTCCACTGATCGCCTCGATGAGCGTATAAACGTAGTTGCGGGGTCGTATTCATCCGGAAGATGGCGACACGATCAGTTCCAGTGAGTCCCGTCTCACCGGTCGCTTCTTCAATCGCTTCGATGTCAGCATGACTGAGGTCTCGGAACTCGGCCCCGAACTCTGGTCGAATGAGCGTTTTATCGACAGAGAAGAACGGCGAGTATCGGCAGAAATCACTTCTCTCGTATCCTTCACCGGTAAGTGCCGCGCGCACCGCCGCTAGCACCTGGCTCTTGCCCGACTCGTTGCCGCCGACAACAGTGGTGATCTGGTCTTCCAAGCGCAGCCGCACGAAGGGATATTGCGCTCCGGAAGGCGTGCCGTCCCACGGGTCAGGGCTGTAGTTCGGATTCGAAAGGCGAACGTAGTCGTAATTCAGCGAGCGGAAGAATCTTGCGTAGATGGCGGTGAGCTTCATTGCGTGCGCCTTTCAGGGCGTGGAGACGGGTATGGTGCGGCGATCAGTGCGATCCCGATTGAGCTTGTTCTGCCTTGCCCGCGGCGGTCCTAACACCAGGATCACCAGCGCTACCTGACAGCACCTGCCACAGGTCCCGCAGGTCAGACCCCGCCAAGTCTGATCCTCTCGGAACGTGCCGACCCCAGTCCGCGTCTGAGAGTTGCGAAAGGAACTCTCGCGCCTCCGAGGGACGGAGGGTGCCCGACTCATGGCCCTGTGCAAACTCTGCGCCGAGCGAGTTCGCTGCCGTTCTCGGAACTGAACTCATCCGCATCACTACGCCTGCCTCAGTGTTGACGCCGTGATACAGCATTGCACCGAGCAGATTGATGCTTCGCAGGTCACTCTCGCTCACGTTCTCGAAATCAATACCGCTCGTGGGCAGCTTCGACAAGGCGGAAATCCCCCACGTGCCGGCGGTCGCAAGGTTCCGGTAGATTGCCTTGGTTGCCTCCGTAAGCGCGGCAGTTGGGCTTGCCGCATCGCCGAAGTATCGCTCGGCGATGGACTTGATGGAGACGCCTGCCACCCAATCAGCGGCGATCTTTGCCGCTCTGTCGCCGATCCCGGCGCCGACGCCGCTCAGTTCATCGATGCTCTCTCTGATCTGCGGTAGTTGAAGCATGACCCGGATGAGGTCAGGTAGAGCGCTAGAGGTGACGTCGCCAAACAAACTGCCCGGTTGCCAATCGCTCACGTCGAGGGACTTGTCCATCCGACGCATCTCGCCCATCGCTGAACGGATGCCTTCGGGAGTGAATCCCGTGCTGTCAGCGAGCGTCGTCGTTTCAACGTTCTGAGCGAGTTCAGCAGCATAAGCCCGCGTCGCTTCCAGCAACCTAAGTCCCTTCTGCCTTTTAGCGGGACTCGCCTCGGCTAGGGATGAGTATCCGAACGTGTTGCGTAGCAGCAGCTCTGTTTCAGATAGGACAGCATCTAGATTCTTCTTCTGAGCGAAGAGGTGTGCCACGTAGCTACGGAAGTCTGCCCATTGATCGTTGTAGAGCGATCGTTCTAGGTTGAGCAACCGACCAGCATCTTCAAGTTCATCCAGAAGAACCACGAGTCTGGAAACGAGCGCTCCTGCTTGTTCGGACAAGAACTGCGCCAGCGACTCGCGGTCGCCTTCTTTGCTGGATATCCCAACGACGCCGATGCTGTCCTGATCTACACGACCTGCCCTGCCCGCGAGGTTCCAGAACTCGCGGGCGGTCATGGGGCGGTTGAACTTACCGCTGGGCAGGTTCCGACTTGCTAAGAGGATGGACGAGACTGGGAAGTTCAGGCCCTGAGAAAGCCCGGTAGTCGCCACCAGAATCCGTAGCTTTCCCTGCTCGGCGAGCCATTCCATCAGTGCGCGCGTTTCGTCCGAGAGTCCTGCGTGATGCACTCCGACCTGGCGCGCGAGCATGCCAATGAGGGCGTAGTCCTCGCTGATTTCTGCTGCTAGGTAGCGCTGCACCAAGGCGACGTCGGGATCATCCACTTCCGGAAGCTCCTCGGACAATTCCTCGGCGATTGTCCATACGGTGGGGATAGTGGGGCAGATTACGATCGCAGTTCCTCGCTCAGACAGCGTCAGCGCCGCTGCGCCAGCGATCTTGCTGAGACTGTTCTTGATACTGGAAAACGTGCGATCAAGTTGTGGTGCTTCACCAATCTGGTAGAGGCCGGAGACGTTCATCGATGAGCCGCTTGTCAGCATGGGCTCGAAAGACAGCCGCCAGTCCCTACCCCGTCCAGCGGTCGGGGCCACCGCTGAGACAAGACCAATCAGCCGATCGTTGGGCTGCCAAGGGGTTGTTGCAAGACTGATGCTCTTTCCAGTTCGCGGTGCCAGCCATCGGGCGAGGTCATCGCCGTTCGGGACGTAAGGCATGAGCAGCAAGAAGTTCGCCTGAGTGCAGTCTCGTTTGACCGTGGCCAGCAGCAACTCGATTCGGATGCCGCGGTCGGAATCTTCGATGTTGTGCGCCTCGTCAAGCACCAACAAAGCGAGCGGTCGATCGATTGCCGCATTGCGGATAGCCAGGTGGAGCTTTTCCGGAGTTGCCACCAACACGTCGAACGGCGATTCGTTGAGCATTCCGGCTTCGATGTCATCAATCTCCACCGCGGAGGTGAGCTCTTCGACCCGAATGCCGCTTGGTCCGAGGTCACGCCTCAGCCGTCGTGTGATCTGCGAGACCAGCGCCCGTGTTGGCGCCACGTATGCGACCCACCCCTTGTCCTGCTTGAACTGGCTAATCGCTTGAACAATCTTGAACTCAGCGAGGATAGTCTTACCGGCGCTCGTAGGCAGATCGACAACGACCGCTGCGCTTGCCGGGTCCAGCAGTCCCTGTTCCTGAATCGCGATACGCTGCGGAGGCAGCATCTCAAACATCGAGCGGTGTCGGGTCGCAGTTTCGACGATGCTCCGAATCTCGGGACCGATTCGTGTGACAGACCACAGGGCACCCGCCACCATGCGCTGAGCCATCGCGCGCTGCCACTGGAGAACCACCACGAACGCTGGATCAGCAGACTGCTGTGCCGCGGAGATCGCTCGGTCGAAGTGGAAGTCGAGTTGCGTCGCGATGTCGGCTGGCTCCCCTTGCATGAGGTAGGTAGCGACCATCTCCGAGAGCCTGGCCCAGTGGTACAGGGCTACGAGGCGCCACCCAGCGACCTGCAGGTCTTCGGGCCGTGATTGCGCGTTGAAGAGAAGCTCCTCGTTCTCTTTCTGTTCGGCTCGCAGCCGCGCCACGGTTTCTGCGACGCCTTCCAGGTCTTGCCATCCGTCTTTGCGAAGAAGCCGAGTCCAAATCTGCCCTAGGTCACTTAGAACACGTGTGTCCCATGAGCCGTTGGATCGGAAGAGCTCGGGGTTGACTTCGCGCTCGCGCATCCAGGCCCGGTACTCCGCCCAGCGGTCCGAACAGTATGCGAGCGCGCCGAGCTGAAGGACTTGATGTACCAGCGCATCCAACGAGTCGAGCTTCAACGGAAGCGCCCGAAGTAGAGCGAACGCCTCGTGGGCCGCGGCCTCCGCCACCGCGGCGTCTGATGCGCCCGAGTGCAGCGACACCTGCGTGAGGGCCTCGATCCCTTCGCTGGCGACAATCTCGTATGCGAAGGCGACGTCGCGGATGAGAGTCTCGGTCGCGGCGTCGTGAGAGCCCTCGCGGTGAAGCTGGCGACCAAGGTTCGAGTCAACGTACATGGAGGCAGCCGCGTCGTGGGCCGCCTTCACCCGGTCGGCTCCGAGCGCTTCGATTGCCCAGTGCGACCTGAGGCGACTGATTGCTTCGCGGGAGACAGTCATGCCGCGGTCTCCAATACGACCGAAGCATCTGCGACCTGAGCCAGTAGATCGGCGGTTAGGTAGATCGCGACGAGCGCCATGCTGGTTGGTTCTTTCACGGATTGGGCAAGACTGGAGGCTCTGGCCCGAAGGTCTGCCTGGTTTGGTTCGGTCGCGTGGATGAGAACGCCGTAGATGACGACATCCAGGCTGTCTGCTAAGTAGGTCGCAAGCGCCTGACGGAAACTCTCCAGCCACGACTTACCTACCGAGTTCATCGTGAGGTATCGAATCGCCCACCTGCTACGGTCGTCGCCCGCGTTGAGTCCGGACAACTGACTATGAAGTCCGTGGCTCCGGCTCGTCAGCAAGCCGGGAGGCCATGCCTGCTGGTGGCTGGTCTTCACTTCGGCAAAGACGAACCGAACTCGATCGCTCGCGTGGAATCCAACAAGGTCCACGCCCCCTCCGCTGCTATTGGGGTTTCGCGTCGATCGACTGTCGGGCCATGGGAACTCGCATCCGACTTCCGTGATCAGATGATGTTCGGCGAGCGCCTCCCCTACTCGCCATTCATCGAATGAATCAGGAGAAGTGAGGATACTTTCCAAACGCTCGTTCTCGAAGTCGGTCTTTGCCAGGTCGGCGAGCGCCTCGCGCGCTTCTTGGACGCCAGTGTCATCTCGCAGAATCGATTGCACACCAGACGCGATGTCGGCGACATCAGACTCTTCGAGGAGGTGGCCGATCGCGGAGACTGCGCCATGGTCTACGGTGTAAGCCAGCGATCCGACCACTGCACCACCTCTCCCGAGCCCCGGATGCGGAAGGGGTAGACTCCGCTGGCGTCAGTCTACTTGGCACCCTCCGACAGCCAGGCTTCCCGGCGCCCGCGAGTCCTCGATCTGGACAGCACTAGCAGGCTGACGGGTCCGATCCAGAGGAACTTGAAGGCGTTCCAGACGAACAGCAGGACCAGCAGGTACAGCCAGCCGGGGCCGCCGTCGTTGATGATCGTGGTGCAGATCGCCGCCGCATAGAAGTAGACCGCGGCCAGGAGCATGGCGGGGATGCCCCACTTGAGGCCGCGTCTGGTGCGGATGGCGTTGAGCAGCAGGTTGGTGGGGGCATAGCGGAGTACGCCGTAGCTTCGTGCGCTGAGTGCCACGGATGTGCGGAACATTGCGGGCCTCTTTCCTCGTCATAGCGCGACGGTCTTCCGTCGTGGAGGCGGCTATGAACCGAGTGCCCTCAAAGGGGCTGTCCCGAAGGACCCGCGTAGCTATGGAACCTGCCTCGTCATCCAGTCTACGAGCGTGCTCTGACAGGCGGAACCCCCTCGGCGAGAGGGCGTGTACCTCGTCGGTGACCTTGGAGTGAGAGGACACCGATCATGGCGACGCTGGCGGAGCAGATACAGGGCGAGCGGATGGCGCGGATCGCGCTGTCGATGATCGCCGAGCCCAACGACCGAGCCACCGGGCACGTGCTGGCTCGTGTCGGAGGGGTCGAGACGCTGCGGCTGATCGAGTCTGACGATCCCGTGCCGGGCTTGGCTCGCGCCGACGCGCTGATGTGGCGCGAACGCCGCGCTGCACGGATCGCGCCTGCCCTGCTCGGCCGCGTGGCCGAGACTCAGGGCGGGGAGTTCGGCACGCTCATCCCGTCCGACAAGGACTGGCCGGCCGGTCTGGATGATCTGGGCGACCGTGCCCCGTACCTGTTGTGGACGCGCGGAGCGACCTCGTTCCTGACGAGGGCGCTGAGCGATCGCGTCACGGTCACTGGCTCCCGCTCCTCGACCTCTTATGGCGAGCATGTCACGGGCGAGCTGGTGACAGGTGTGGCCGATGAGGAACGCATCGTCGTCGCAGGTGGCGCCTACGGGATCGAGGGAGCCGCGCATCGCGGCGCTCTCGCCGCCGGTGGGCAGACTGTCGCGGTCCTCGCGGGCGGTCTCGACCGTCCCTATCCCGCTGGTCACAGTGAGCTGTTGAACAGGGTCGGCGACGTCGGCCTGCTGGTGAGCGAGGTGCCGCCAGGGTCCGCGCCGACCAGGAACCGGTTCATCGCCCGGAACCGGATGCTGGCGGCGCTGTCCGGTGCGACCGTGATTCCCGAGGCCGGCGTCAGATCGGGGTCAATGAGCACTGTCCTTGCGGCACGTGACCTCGGCCGAGGCGTTGGCGCGGTGCCCGGCCCGGTGACCAGCGCCGCCAGTAGCGGGCCGAACGAACTCATCCGACAGGGCCTCGCGACGCTCGTCACCCAGCCCAGCGACGTGATCGCGTTGCTCGACGCCGACGCGCCCGGCCGCGCGGTCACACGGCCGGAAGTCGGACGGGACCTCGGCCAGCGGCGGCCGTCACCGGGCACGCCGGGACGCTCACTCTGACCGCTCCCCCAACCTTTCTCCTGCCGCTCCGAGCCGGGGTGGTCACAGGCGCGGTGCGGGTCGGGTCACGGCGCTCGGCCGCACCTTCTCCCTCGTCGGGTCGTCGCCTGCGATGGACCGTGCACGGTTGAGGGCGGCGCGCGCTCGCGCGGCGTCGATCATCTGGCTGGTGCTCTCCACTGCCGGACCAAGCGGGTTCCGACTGTCGGTGACCTGGTAGCGGTCGCGATAGGCCGCGATCGTGCGGGCGGCACGCCACCATGCCGCATGCTTCTTCTCGTCCTTCGGCGGGGCGCCGAGCTTCGCCGTCCACAGCTCCTTGTCGGTGAAAGCACTGTGGAGCACAGCGTCGGCGCGTTGCTCGATGAGGTCTCGGCGCTCGTCCAGGGCTCGGCGCATCTCGTCGGCCATCGGCCCACCGGCGTCGGGGATCAGACCGGCGACAAGCCGGGGAGGTTTGCGGGTGCGACCGGACCCGGCCGGTCTGGCCGTGGCGCGTGCGAGTCGAGCATGGAGGACGGAGGCGATGTCGTCGGCATCGTCCAGACTGCGGGCTCCGATCAGCCGTGGGAGCAGGGTGTCAAGGTTGTGGTGGTTGGCATCGGCGTGCCGCAACTCCGCCGAGAGTGCGCCATAGGCGTCGGAGTCGAACACGTCGCCGACCTGCTCAGGCGTGAGACCGGACGCAGCGAGCAGGGTGGCCCAGCGGTCGTGCTGGGCAGCTTGGGCGATCGTCTCGAACTCGGCCGCGAGCTGCGTGATGGAGCCCCAGTGCTCGTGCTCGGCGGTGATCGTCTCGCGCGCCGACAGCTCCGCGCCCATGTGCTGGAGAACGCCGTACAAGACACTGCGGGCAGTGACGTTGGGGTTGTCGCCGGGATGCGGCTCGGTGTGCTCGTGATCGTCGCGGTCAACGGTGACGTAGGCGTAGTTGCCTTCCGCGCCGCGGGTCATCGAGACGTAGAGGTTCTCCCGCGTGGTCGTCGGGGACACAACAACGTGCGAGGTGTCGGTGGTCACGCCTTGCGCCCGGTGCGCGGTGATCGCGTAGCCCAGGTCCAGATGCTCGGATACGTAGTCGGCGGGCAGGACGATCCCACCGCCGAACCGGCGTGCGGCGGGGCGGATGCTGACCGATCCGTCCTCGCGGACGTTGGTGACGATCCAGCGGGCACCGTTGCGGACCCAGGTTCTGCCGTTGCGGAGCCGGCGGTCGTTGTGGCGGGTGATGACCAGATCGCCTTCGGACGCCGCGGTGCCATCGTGCAGACCGACCTCGCGGGTCGGGTTCACGGCACCGTCGATGATCCGGTCGGCCCGTGCTCGGGCGTTGAGCGTGGTGACGGACTCGTGGGTCTCGGCGACGAGGATCGACACACGCCCGGTGGCGAGGTCACGCTGCCAGGCGGTGTAGGCGGCGTCGATCATCGCCTCTGCCTCGCCGCCGGTGATTCGCCCGTGGTCGATGAGCGTGTCGATCGCTTCGGCGCGGCCGTGGCGGAGCTGCAAGGAGGTGGTCTTCTCCCAGGCGTGGGTGAAGCGGTGCAGGTCGTGAAGCTCCGGGGCGTCGTCGCGGGCGTGGACGAGCAGGCCGAACGCGCCGCCTGCGTCGACCGATTGGAGCTGGCCCCAGTCTCCGACCAGCAGGGCTTTCGCTCCGGCCTTCTCGACCTCGCAGGTGATCCGGTCCAGCGACGCGGTGCCTGCGAGGGAGGCTTCGTCGATGATGACGAGCTGACCCGCGGCGAACGTGGTGCCGTGCATGAGGTGGTTCTGCCACCACTTCGCCGTGTTCTCCGTCGCGATCCCCAGATCGTCGGCGAGGACCTGCGCGGCGACCGCCGAGGGGGCCAGGCCGACCACGGACCCGGCGCCGTGCTCTTTCTCCCATGCCCGGCGCAGCGCGCTCATGGCGGTGGTCTTCCCGGCGCCGGCCGGACCGACCAGCACGTCCACGACCCGACCGGAGACGGCGATCGCGGCCAGGGCGGCGGCTTGATCCTCGCCGAGCACCCGGCCGCGCGTGTCGGGCTTGTGGGCGATCCGTTCCACCGTCTCCAACGGCGCCGCGGGTCCGGTCGTCGCGTCTGCGCGGGCCAGGAGGCGGTCTTCGGCGGCCAGCAGCGCCTCGGACGAGAACAGCATGGAGTGCCGGGGACGGAACCGGGTGGTGCCGTCCGGGCGGCGGAACTCGAGCGGGCTGGTCGCCAGCTCTGGCGGGGTGAGCCGCAGAGAGGCGCGCTCGGCCGCGTCCACGACGAGGCCGGTGATCGCTTCGCGGTCTTCGATGCTGGCAAGCCGCCAGCCCATGAGCTGCCTGGATGCTTCGGCGTGCAGGTTCCACCGTGTCCAGGTCGAACGCTTCTCGCCGACCGTCTCCATCACGGCCTGCCCGACCTCTCCCACCACGTCTAGCGGCACGTCATCGGCACGCAGCACCCGACGCTGCTCGCCGCCGCTGGTCAGGGCGAGCGCCCATCCGGTTGCGTCCTGGTTGAGCATGCGGCCGGCGCGCTGTCGCCACTCGCCGGTGAGGTCGGCCAGCGATCTGATCTGCTTCTCCGGCCGGGTGGCGAGTGTTGCCTGCGCCCGAAGTTTCAGCACCGTCCGCGCTGAGGGCTGCCGGCCGTGCTTGGTGACGTACTCCGCGATCAGGCGATCCTTCTCGGTCTCGATGTGCCGGGTGCGGGTGGAGAACTCGGCCACCAGCTCGTCGGGCACGCCCTCGATCTCCCAGGCTGGGTTCCGGTCCCGACCCCGCTCCCTTGCCTCCCAGGCCAGTCCGAGGGTGCGGGTCATCCGGTCGGCGAGGGCGGCGTTGTACAGCTCGGAGACCGCCACGACCGCCGCGTGCATCGGCCGTCCGGCCAGAGTCCGCCAGCGGCCGTCTTGGACGGTGAGCACTTTGTTGCTGATGACGACGTGGGTGTGCAACTGCGGGTCACCCGAGCGGCTGTCGTAGTGATCGAACGCAGCCGCGACGACCCCAGCGACATCGACGTGCGCAACCGCTCCGTCCGGGCCGGTTGCACCTACACGGGTTGCTGCAACCTCGCGTTCGAGGAACGCAACCAGCTCTGCAACCGCCGCATGATGCGCGTCCGCGATCAGCGCCTGCGTGCCCGCGTCCGCAACCGCCCAGATCGCGGACACCGACTTCGGCACGCTGAACGTGAAGTCGAACCCCGCCACGGCACGCCGTGTGCCGCGTTCGGCTTCCTCGGCCTCGATCGCGGTCACTTCCTGCGCCCGGGCCGCTGGACCGAGTTCGGGATCGAGTGCGTCGACGCGCTGCTTGACCCGCTCCGCGATCGACGCGAACTGCTGGTAGGCGCGTCCGAGCGGTTCTCCGGTGATCGGGTCATGCCCCATCCCGATCAAGAGCTGTAGCTGGGCCTCCGACACCTGGGCGCCCTCGCCCAGCTCGCCGTGCCCAAGACGACCCAGGCCCGAGCCCATCCAGAACCCCGGTGGCGCGCCAGCCTCGGCGTAATAGCGGGTCAAAGGTGTGCTGAGACTCCGGTCTCCGTCGCCCGCGGCGACCGACTTCAACAGGTACTTGTAGCCGTCGCCGGCCGACATCACACGCATCGAAACCGTCACCGTCGCGCCCCTTCCTCGGGCACCAGGTAGGCGTGACACGACCAGCCAACGCCGCTCCTACACGCCGCCCTCGGGCGGCGTCGGCCTCGTCTGAAAGACGTGTGGTGGCTCTGAGGTCGGGGCTCCTGCGGAAAGCTGGCTCAGACGAAGTGGCGTCGGTCGGCAGAACAAAGCGCTGCACTTCGACATGGTGGCGGGCGCACCACAGACACGCCGATCGCAGTGCTTGCCCGTGAGGTGGGGTGGAACGATCCTGATTTCGCGGCCCGTCAGTTCCGTCGTAGCGTCGGCGTGACGCCGAGCCGCTACCGAGCCATCGCCCGCGCGCGTGCCGCTACCGGGGCCGGGTGAAACGCGCATCGAGCCGGGTCATATCCGCAGGATCAGCCGCCTCCGCCCCACAGCTCCCGAGCGCTCCGGTACTCCGGTAAGGACTCGTCGGGTTCATCGCGGAGCCTGACGGTCGCCAGTCTCGTTCCGTCGTCCGTCTCGTCTTCCTGATCCGCCCGGCGTACCTCGTGGTCGCACGGCTGCTGCCTCTCGGCGTGGCCCGGCGGAGGGAGGTCAGGCATGGCTATGAGGAATAAGACACGTGAAGCGAAGCTCGAAGCTC